>CBDUWU010000045.1:0-18527 GCA_965371015.1 uncultured bacterium
CAGATGGTGCTTCCCGGGCAGACCACGCTGGCGTGTCCGCGGGCGGAGAGAGAGGCGAGTCTCGATTTTTGCACTTGACGCCAGCGCACATAACCGATATATATTAAAGACTTTTGCAGAATCACGGTGGTAAATGACATGAAAACTCACACAGTAAAAGCGCGCGATATACAGGAGCACTGGTACGTCGTCGACGCATCCGACAAGCCGCTCGGCCGTCTGGCGAGCGAGATTGCATCGGTCCTGCGCGGCAAGCACCATCCCGAGTATTCGCCTCATCTGTCGCTTGGCGATCACGTTGTGGTGGTGAACGCTGAAAAAATTCACCTCAGTGGTAACAAGCGCCAGCAGAAATTGTATTACAGCTATTCCGGTTATCAGAGCGGCCTGAGAATCCGGTCGTTCCAGGAAATCATGGCGAAGGATCCCGGACGGGTGGTACAGCACGCGGTCAAGGGGATGCTCCCTCATAACCGCCTCGGACGGCGGTTAATGAAGAAACTCAAAGTCTATGCCGGCCCGGATCACCCGCACAAGGCACAGACTCCCGAGGATTTTCCGACCACGCTCTGAGCTCACCGTCACTAATTCCGGTCCTGGCCACTAGTCAAGTTACACGAGAAGGTATCAGGGAATGTCTGAAGAAATTTATGGAGCCGTCGGCAGGCGCAAAGAAGCGGTCGCACGTGTCTACATCCGTTCGGGCAGCGGCAAAACCGTTGTCAACGGCAAGGAACTGGATGCTTATCTTGGCCGTAAGACGCTCGTCATGCAGGTCAGGAAGCCGCTCGAGGCGACCGAGTCGCTGGACAAGTTCGACATCCTCGCGACCGTGCGCGGCGGCGGCGTCGCCGGTCAGGCGGGAGCGCTCGTTCTGGGAATCGCCCGCGCCCTCGTCAAGGTCGACGAGACGCTTCACGGTGTGCTGAAGTCACAGGGCTTCCTCACGCGTGACCCGCGCATGAAAGAGCGCAAGAAGTACGGTCTCGCTGGCGCCCGCAAGAAGTTCCAGTTCAGCAAGCGTTAATTCGAATTACATCGATGTCGCGGGGTGGGCCGGCCCGGGGAGGCACGCGTCCGCCGCGTAAATCACTACACACACCGCAGCAGTCCGGCTGTCCGGGGTCTTCCGAACGGGAGTGGGCAGACGGCGCGGTGGAGGCCTAACCTGAAGGAGGATCATCCATGGGTGAAATCACCCTTAAGGATCTGTTGGAAGCCGGGGTTCATTTCGGTCACCAGACGAAGCGCTGGAACCCGAAAATGAAGCCCTATATTTTTATGGAGAAGAATGGTATTCACATCATCGATCTCCAGAAGACCCTCGATACGGCCCTCAAAGCCCGCGAGGCCATCCGCAAAGCGGCGGAAAAGGGCAGGGACGTGCTGTTCGTCGGCACCAAGCCGCAGGCGAAGAACGCGATCCGCGACGAAGCGTTGCGGTGCGGGATGCCTTACGTGACCGAGCGGTGGCTGGGGGGTACCCTCACCAACTTCCACACGATCCGGAACAGCCTCGACAAGCTCGACTACCTGGAAAAAATCGAAACGGACGGCCGCATCGAGCAGTTCAACAAAAAAGAAGCGCTCATGCTGACCAAGCAGAAAGAAAAGCTGCTCAAGTCGCTGGGCGGCATTCGCACGATGAGCGGAGTCCCCGCGATCGTATTTATCGTTGACACCAAAAAAGAAATCAACGCGGTCCGCGAGGCCCGGAAACTGAAAATCCCCATCGTCGGTATGATCGACACCAACGCGGATCCCGGCGAAGCCGACTTTCCGATTCCGGCCAACGACGATGCCATGCGGGCGATCAACCTGTTCTGCCGGATGGTGGCCGATGCCTGTCTCGAGGGTAAGGCCAAGTTTCTCGAAGGCAAGGAAGTCGTGCCGGCCGAGGAAGTCAAGCCCGAGGGCAAGGAAAGTGCTGCCTGATCGCGGCGGGCAGCGATTCGGTACATACGAGTCAATATAGAATAATCGCAGCACTATCGAGAAGTGTCGATACCTGGAGGAACACATGGAAATATCAGCCAAAATGGTAAAAGACCTGCGTGAACGAACCGGCGCCGGTATGATGGATTGCAAAAAGGCCCTTGCAGAGAGCAACGGGGACGAAGAAAAAGCCATCGAATACCTGCGGGTCAAGGGCCTGTCCAAGGCAGCCAGGAAAGCGGGCCGCAAAACGGCGGAAGGCCTGGTTGTTTCCTACATACACCCGGGCAGCCGGATCGGCGTACTGGTGGAAATCAACTGCGAGACCGACTTCGTCGCGCGCACCGATGAGTTCCAGGACTTCGCTCGCAACGTCGCCATGCAGGTGGCGGCCGCGTCGCCGCTGGCGGTCACCCGCGACGAGATCGACACGACCCTGATCGACAAGGAACGGGAAGTATTCAAGACCCAGGCGCTGGAAGAGGGCAAGCCCGAAAAAGTAGTCGAGAAAATTGTCGACGGACGAATCGAGAAGTTCTACGCTGAAAGCGCGCTTCTCGACCAGGTCTTCATCAAGGACAACGACAAGAAGATCGGTGATCTGCTCAAGGAGATGATCATGGTGCTGGGCGAGAACATTCGCATCGCCCGCTTCTCCCGGTTCCAGCTCGGACAGTAGGGAGGTACATCCTGTCTGAACTCCGGTTCAAGAGAATCCTGCTGAAGTTCAGCGGGGAGATCCTCGGCGTCGACGGGGGCGGAGGTCTCGATTTCGGCAAGCTCAAGACCTTTTCACGCGAGATCGCCGAGGTCAAGGAGCTGGGCACGGAAATCGGGCTTGTGATCGGTGGCGGGAACATCCTCCGCGGCAGCAGTACCGTGGAAAGCGGCATGGACCGCGTGAGCGCCGACTACATGGGGATGCTGGCCACCGTGATCAACGCGCTGGCGTTCCAGAATGCACTCGAGCAGGTCGGGGTAAGCACCCGGGTGCTCACGGCGATCAAAATGGAACAGCTGGCGGAACCGTATATCAAGCGGCGCGCGACCCGGCACCTGGAAAAGGGCCGGGTCGTCATATTTGCGGGCGGGACGGGCAATCCGTATTTCACCACAGATACGGCCGCCGCGCTGAGGGCCATCGAGGTGGAAGCAGATGTCGTCATCAAGGGGACGAAGGTAGACGGCGTATACGACGGCGATCCCATGAAAGACCCGTCGGCGAAGCGATTCGAGAAACTCGCTTACATCGACGTGCTCAACAAAGGCCTTCGCGTGATGGACGCGACGGCCATTTCTCTGTGTATGGAGAACACCCTGCCTATTGTGGTGTTCAACCTGACTGTGAAGGGAAATTTGCTCCGGGTAGTGACGGGCGAGCACGTGGGGACAATTGTGTCCTGACAAAAGGGGGACAGCATGCTCAAGGAAGTCCTGAAGATTACCGAAGAATCGATGGCAAGCGCCATCGCGCATCTCCAGCACGATCTGTCCGGCATCCGGACTGGCAAGGCCAATCCGGCACTCCTGGATTCGATCCGGGTGGATTATTTCGGCCAGCAGGTGCCGCTGAAGCAGGTGGCGAGCATCGCCGTGCCCGATCCGCGGCTGATCACGATCCAGCCGTGGGACAAATCCGTGGTGCCGGAAATCGAGAAGGCGATCCTCGGGTCGGAGCTGGGGCTCAATCCCCAGAATGACGGCACCATTATCCGGCTTCCGATCCCCCAGCTCACCGAAGATCGGCGCAAGGACCTGGTAAAGGTCGTCAAGCGCCTCGGCGAAGACGCCAAAGTGTCGCTGCGCAACATCCGGAGAAACGTCAACGAAGACATCAGGAAGCTGGAGAAGAGCCACGATATCGGCGAAGACGAAATGCACAGCAATCAGGAAGAGATCCAGAAGCTGACAGACAGTTATGTCAAACAGGTCGAAGAGGTCGTCAGCACCAAGGAAAAGGACGTGCTGGAAATCTAGGCCCCGGCTATCCCGGGAGCGGCCGGGGAACAGACTCCGTTGAGGGGCCCGGCACACGGACGCGTCGGGCCCTGTCTGGATGAACAAGATGGACATTGAAGCGCAAATCGAGGAACTGAAGGCGTCGCCCAATCTGCCCCGGCACGTTGCCATCATCATGGACGGCAACGGCCGCTGGGCGCGGCAACGCCAGCAGCCGAGGCTGGCCGGGCACCGCGCGGGAAGGGAGCCGGTGAGGATGTGCGTGCGAACGTGCGCCAGGCTGGGTGTCGAGTACCTCACGCTGTATACGTTCTCCCTGGAAAACTGGAGACGTCCCCAGGGAGAGGTCAAGGGCCTGATGATGTTCCTCGAGGATGTGCTCAAGACGGAATACCTCGAACTCGATGAAAACGGCGTGCGTCTGGCGGTGATCGGGCGGACCGAAATGCTCGCGGAATCGACCCGCGAGGTCATCGCGGACACGATCCGGAAACTCGAGCACAACAACCGTCTGCTGTTGACCCTGGCCATCAGCTACGGGGGGCGGGCCGAGATCTGCGATGCGGCCCGCAAGCTGGCGGGCGATATTCGCGATGGCAACTTATTGCCGGAAGACGTAACAGAAGATCGTTTCAGAGACTATCTCTACGCGCCGCTCACCCCGGACCCCGATCTTCTGATACGGACCAGCGGGGAAATGAGAATTTCCAATTTTCTTCTCTGGCAGATCGCCTATTCGGAGATCCACGTCACCGACGTATACTGGCCGGACTTCAACGAAGAGCACCTGCTCAAAGGCATTCGGGAATACACCACGAGAGACCGCCGGTACGGACTGGCCAGCTGACCCCCCATGACAACGGAAACAAAGTCGTCCGGTCGCAAGTCGATCCTCAGCTCCTCAACGGCATTGAGGGTGCTGGCTGCGTGCGTCTTTCTCCCGTGTTTTATCATCATCGCGATGCGCGGCGGATACTACTTTCTCGCGCTGGTCGACATCATAATATTCGTCGGTCTCCTCGAGTTTTTCGGCATGATGTCGGCAAAGGGACTTCGGCCGTACCGGTCGGTCGGTATCGTATGCGGACTGGCATTGTCATGGGCCATGTATTTTCACAACGGTCTCTACGCCAACCTGTTTCTCATTGTGACCATGCTGGCGATCATGACGCTCGAGCTGACGCGCCGGGACGGAAAAAACGCGATCTACCACGTTGCCGCGACGATGCTCGGTGTGATGTACGTCGCGTATCTGGGTTCGCACCTGGTTCTCCTGCGCGAACTGCCGCTCGCCACCGGCCGCGACTACGCCGACGGAAGCTCGTTCGTGTTTCTCGTCTTCGTTGTTACCTGGGCCGGCGACACGGGTGCTTATATTGTGGGCAGCACACTCGGCCGGCACCCGCTGCTCCCGCGCGTCTCGGCGAAAAAGACGATCGAGGGGTCGGTGGGTGGTCTGGTGTTCGCGGTGGGGGGAGCGGTGGCCGCCGCTTTCACCTTTGCCGGATACCTCGACGTGGCCCACGCGGTGGTCCTCGGGGTTGCGGCGGGAGTCGTGGGCCAGCTCGGAGACCTCTTCGAATCGCTCCTCAAGCGGGACGCCGACGTCAAGGACACGTCCGAAATCATCCCCGGGCACGGCGGAGCGCTGGACAGATTCGACGGATTGCTGTTTACGACGCCGCTTCTGTATTATTATCTTAAATATGTGGTTTTGTAACAGGTTATAAGTATGACTGAATGTAAATTATGAAGCGAATTGTCCTTCTCGGATCCACAGGTTCCATTGGCCGCAGCACTCTCGACGTGGTGGCGCGACATTCGGACGAGTTCGAGATCGCGGGACTGGCGGCGCACGGCAGTCATGCGCTTCTGACGGAGCAGTGTGACGTTCACCCCGGCGCGTTGTTTACCCTGACCAATCCGGACGCTCTCGACGAGATGTGCCGGACGCGGCCCGGGCTGGCGGTGCGGGCGGTGGGCCACGGCGACAACTCCCTCGTGGAACTGATCGAACGGGTCCGGCCCGACGTCGTCGTCAATGCCCTCGTGGGATTCGTAGGCCTCCGCCCGACGATGGCGGCGCTGGAGGCGGGAATTCCCGTGGCGCTGGCCAACAAGGAGTCGATCGTTACCGGTGGCGAGATTCTGCTGGAGGCGGCACGGCGGGGCGGGACGCACCTGATCCCCATCGACAGCGAGCACGTGGCGATCAGCCAGTGCCTCGGTTCGGAGCCGCGTGAGGCGGTGGACAGGGTGATTATCACGGCATCCGGTGGAGCGCTGCGGGACAGGTCCGTCGACTCGCTCGCCGACGTGACCGTCGAAGAGGTCCTGGCGCACCCGACGTGGAACATGGGCGACAAGATTACCGTCGACAGCGCGACCCTCATGAACAAGGGGCTGGAAGTGATAGAGGCCCACTGGCTGTTCGGTATTCCGTTCGACAAGATCGACGCCGTGATTCATCCGCAGTCGATCATCCATTCGATGGTCGAGTTCGTCGACGGTTCGATCATCGCCCAGTTGGGCGAACCCGACATGAGGTATCCGATCCTGTACGCTCTGACGTGGCCGGGGCGGCGGCGATCGGACCTGCGCAGCCGGATAACGGATTTTCCCGAACTGTCGTTCCGGGCGCTCGACCCAAGGCGCTACCCCTGTTTCGGCCTCGCGCAGCAGGCCGGCCGGGCCGGAGGGACGGCTCCAACGGCCCTGAACGCCGCCAACGAGATGGCCGTTGGCGCGTTTCTGGCAGGAGAATTGCCATTCAACCGGATACCCGACGTCATCGAGAGCGCCACGTCGGCGATCGCGCGGCGCGATGTCGCGTCGGTGGATGACATCTTCGGTGTCGACTCCGAGACGCGCGACTGGATCCAGTCGCGGTATTCTTTCAAGTCAGCGGTCGCAAATAACGCACGCCAGGAAGGAACATAAACCGTAATGCTGAACACCATCGTAGCCGGCGCGTTTGTGCTGGGAGTCGTCGTATTCGTCCACGAATTCGGCCACTTCATAGTGGCCAAGTGGGGCGGCGTCTTCGTCAAAACATTCTCCATCGGATTCGGTAAGAAGATCCTCAAGCGCCGCTTCGGTGAAACGGAATATGCGATCTCGATTCTCCCCTTCGGAGGCTACGTCAAGTTCGCCGGGGAAACCGAGTATTATGACGACGCCGACCACGAGGATGAGGAAGAAAAGAACGCCGGCCCCAACGACGAGGTTCCCGACAGCCAGATTCCGAGGGAGCGTTACTTCACGACCAGGCCCATCGCCATCCGCGCGGCGGTGCTTTTCGCCGGCCCTTTCATGAACTATCTGCTGGCCGTGGTGTTGTTCATCGGTATGACGTGGATCCTGGGCGGCCAGGTCTACCCGACCACCACCGTCGGTCAGGTCAGCGAAGGATCGGCGGCGGATTCGGCCGGGATCCGGTCGGGAGACCAGTTTGTGTCGATCGACGGCGAGCCGGTCGGGAACTGGGGCGACGTTCTGACGGAGCTCTACGAGGACGCGGGGACGGTCAAGACGTTCGTCATGGAACGCGACGGTGCTGAGTTCGAAATCACCTTCGCCGCGAGCGAGGGAGAGGACGGCGCCCATCGTTACGGTGTCGTGGCCGATGTGCCGGCCCGGATCGGTCGCGTGAAACGGGGAAAACCGGCATTCGAGGCGGGTATCCTCGGAGGCGACTATATCGTGGCGATCAATGACACGGCCGTGACGTCGTGGGACCAGATGCAGAAGAAAATCAGCTCCAGCCCCGAAACGCCGCTTTACGTCGAATGGACGCACGACGGCGTTGCCCGTGCCGACACGATCGTTCCCCAGGCCATAAAAGCGATCAAACCGGGTACGATGAGTGAATTCGTCGTTGTGGGGCAGATCGGACTGTCGCCTTACATGGTCCAGCGGCGCCAGAGCCTGCCCACGTCGATCATCCAGGGGGTCACCACGGCCAACGAGATGATCGTGCGAATCGTCGGCTATCTCGGGCTGCTCGTTACGGGCAAGATGGGTGTCGAAACGCTCGGCGGCCCGATCCTCATCACACAGATGGCCGGTGACGTGGCCCGCTGGGGCTTCGACTATCTGCTGGGATTTCTGGCGTTTTTCAGTATTAACTTGTGTATTTTCAACCTGATGCCGTTGTTGCCCTTCGACGGTGGGCACCTGGCGCTGCTCGGCTACGAGGCGGTGGTGCGCCGGCCGGTCAACCGGCGGCTGCGTGAGCTCTTCGCCCAGGCCGGATTCGTGCTGATCATCCTGCTGATGGCGTTTGTGATCATGCTGGATATCAACAGATGTTCGGGTTCATCCCCTGGAATGTTCTGACGCGCGAGAGGCCGGTTTGTTTCCGGCCGGATCGGATTTGTCCCTCCGACCACGGAGCTTCTGCTCGATTTCTGAGAAGATCACGACCCACCGATCGGGGGTCTGGTTGAGGTCCCGGATAGCTTTTGCAATGCGGTCGGAGTCTATCGTAGAATCCAGAACCGTAAAAAGGCTTTCGGCCACAACGGTGTTGTGGGGATAATAACTGCGCGCACGCTTGATGTCGACGTAGGTGTCGATGAGGTATATCTCGTCCTCAGACAAACTGAGCGGGTCTGTCCCGTCGCCGTCCTCGCGGTCGCAGGAACCGGACGCGAATATCAAAGCCGCGGCGAGACAGCTCAGAAGGATCCGTGTGGGGTATTTCTTACGGCAGGACAATAGTTGCAACCTCGCGGACAAGTGTCGAAAGTTCATTAGGTATAGCACAATCGGGCGGGCTGTCAAGAATGCCGGGCCGGCCGCGGCCTGGATTGCCGCCGCCGCCACCGCCGCCCTGATCATAGCTGCCTCCCCCGCCCGCGCCGAAGTGGACGACGAGGCGTCGGACCGCAAGAACGCCTTCATCAACAAAGTTATACTCTCCGGCAACGAAAACATTTCCAACAAGGATCTCGAGCGGCAGATGAAAACGCGCGCTCCCTCCTGGTACAACATTTTCAACAAGCCCCGTTTTGACAGCAGGGTCCTTTCCAGGGACATCGCCCGTCTGGAGGGTTACTACCACTCGGCCGGGTTTTTCGAGGCCACCGTCGAGCTCGATCGGCTGGAATACACCGACGACCGCCGCTTCGTCGACATACATATCGTCATCGAGGAAGGCGAGCCGACCGTGGTCGGGGTGGTCGGCTTTTCCCCGAACGCATTGATCGACGAAGACGACCTGCGCAAGGACCTGCTCCTCAAACCCGGCGAGCCGTACAACTCGTCGTATCTGGCCACCGACATCTATACGCTCGAGTCGAAGTACTTCGACAAGGGGTATCTCGCCGTCTCTATAAACGAATCCGTCGAGATCAGCGGCTACCTGGCCACGATCCAGTTCGACGTGATACCCGGCACCCAGATCACGATTCGTGACGTGGAGGTGTCGGGGAACGTGCTGTCCAAGGACGCGGTCGTGGAAAAGGAGATCGCCTTCAAACCGGGTGACGTCTGCCGGCTCTCCAATCTGGTCGAAACCCAGCGGAACCTCTACGAGACGGGGCTGTTTACAGTGGTGGACATCAATCCCGAGAACCTCGACCCGATGGAGCGCACCGTCGATATTCATGTCCGGGTCCGGGAGAGAAAAGCGGCTTTTATCGAGGGTGGTTTCGGCGTGGGTAATATTCTCGGCAGCCGGATTTTCGCCCGCTGGGGGACGCGAAACCTCCTGGGAACGGGCAGGGGCCTGCAGCTGTCGACCGAGTACGGCTTTGACCTGTTCGAGGGCGAGGAAATCGATTTCAACAAGTTGCAATTCAGGAACAATTTCTGGCGCTACGATGCCAAGTACAGCCAGCGATACGTCTTCGGGCTCAAGGCGCTGATGGAACTCAACCTGTTCATACAGCACGACGCCACCGTCGAGAATATTGTCGTCGACAGGGTTGGTGGGCAGATACTTACGCGGCGGCGTCTGACACGGTACACGGATATGCTCCTCGGGTTCACCGACGAGTTCATCAAACGTGAGGCTTTCGGATTGAGCGAATCGGAGGACGAGTCACGGTTCATTACCAACAGTTACAGTAACGATCGCCGGGATTTTCTGATCAACCCGCGGACCGGTGTTTATCGTTTTCTCCGTCTCAAATTCGCCGGCGGCCTCCTGGGGGGAGACAACGATTTTTATACGGCCAGCGTGTTCTGGCAGCGGTACTTTCCCGTCGCGGTGAGGGATGTGCTGGCGGTGCGGGTGAGGGTCGGATACGGAGACCACTTCGGCAATTCGACGGAGGTCCCGATCGAGGACCGGTATTTTGCCGGCGGCAGCAACTCGGTGCGGGGGTATCCCAACAACAGTCTCGGGCCGAAGATCGTCAACCCCGAAACAGGGGCCCTGCAGCCGATCGGCGGTAACGGCCTGCTGCTGACAAACCTCGAGCTGCGATTCAGCATTCCGGTTCTCTCGCGGATCAACATATCGGGCGCCGCGTTTGTCGACGGAGGCAATGTCTGGGAGAACTTCGACGACGTCAAGCTGAGCGACTTCAAGCCGTTCAAGAGCAGCAGCGAAGTCACGATCGACGATTACTTCTACGGCGTTGGTTTCGGAATCCGTTATAATACACCCATCGGGCCGATCCGTCTCGACTACGGGATCCCGTTGAAGACGTTGGAGGGCGAATCGAACGAGGGCCTGTTCTATCTCGCCCTGGGGCAGACTTTCTGATGACGAACGAAGAACAGAAGAAACAACGCCGGCGGGGCCGGTTCAAGCGTCGCTTCACGCTGATTCTGGCGCTCCTGCTCGCGCTCACCGTGTCGTTCGTTGTGCTGACGAAGACGCGGCTGGTGCCGTACCAGGTGTCCAAGTACCTCAACGAGCACCTGCTCGAGGACACACGGTTCGAGTTTACCTGCGGGGCGATCACCGGCGATCTCGTCAAGAACGTCGTCCTCCACGACCCGGTGGTTCGTTATCACGGCGATGAAGCGTCTTACAACGTGTTCAGGGCCGATAAAATCTCGATCGACTACAGCATTGCCGGCGTGTTCCGGCTGAACATGGTCGTGCGGGACCTGACCGTGGAGAACGTCTATCTGCAACTGCGCCAGGACAAAGACGGACGCCTCATACTGCCGATACCTGTCGAGGGCGGCATCACCAGTGAGACCGGCACGTTCGCCCCGCGCGTCGAGGTGCAGCAATTCAACATCGACGGTCTCAACCTTTTTTTCGGGGGCGGAGAACGCAAGCTGGCGGTCCGCGATGTCAACCTGGCCGGTTCGTATCTCCTCGAGCACGGCACCGGCAGACTCCGTGTTGACCGGGGCAGCGCCTATGTCATCGACTCCGAGATTCCCGTCCAATCCTTCGAGCTCGACGTGTACCACGAACAAGAGTCCCTGCGCATACAGGACGTGTCGATCCGCCTCGGCCGGTCACTCGTCATGGGGCACGGCGAAATCGCCGGCGGGCAGTTCCAGGATCTACGGCTGATTTTCAACCCGGTGGTTCTGGGAGAACTCCATGCGCTCGGCGTGATGCCCGACCTGCCGGGTGAACTGGGCGGCAACGTCACGCTCAACGGCGATTTCGACGAGATGCGCCTCGAAGGAACGGTGACGGGCAACGCGTTCGGCTTCGTGGTGAACGACGTCAATTTCCGCTCCACCATCGGCCGTGACGGCATCGACATCGAGCGGGTCCAGGGGCAGGTATTCGGTGCGATGGCCGACGGCAGATTCTGGTACCGGTGGGGTCAGAGGCCCGGATTCGGATACGACGGGGAATTCCGCGACCTCGACCTGGCCAACGGCTTCCTCGCCGAAGCCGGGCTGCCCGGCATGGATCTCACCGGCCGGGGCACGCTCGTCAACGACGGGGGCGAAATCTACACCATTTCGGCGGAACTGGACAGCGCCCGGATCGAGCGCTACCACGCGGGCCGCGGCGTGTTCGAAGGTGAGTGGGACGAATCGACGGGGCTCAGGATCGACAGCTACTGGTTCGAGAAGCCGGGTTACGTGCTCGAGGGAACGGGGAACGTGGACACGGAAGCAAACATGGAGCTGCTGTTCAACGCGTCCGGTTCCGATCTGACCTATTTCTGGGACTACGCGTCGCTGCCGAGGATAGGGGGCGCCGTCCTCGTCGGCGGCCGGATCGCCGGGCCGATCGATGACTTGCAGATCAACCTCAATGGTACCGTCCGGGATGTCGAGTATCTCTCCGCCGGTATCGACAGCGCGTCGATCCAGGCGGAGATTCTGGGTGTGGGCGGTGACGACGTCACGGCCAGGGTGGATGTGAGCGGCAACGAGGTTACCATTTTCGGAAAACGGTTTGATTCACCCCACCTGCGTTTCGAGTCGTCGTCGGCCGGATCGACGGTGGTTCGTGATTTCAGTTTTGCGCGCGGGGACACGTTCACCACCATGGATTTCGACGTGCTGAAATCCGGCGAGGACGTCAGCGTGAGAATCAAGCACGTGAATATCTCGATGCCGGCGGGCCAGTGGCGCAATACCGCGCCGTCGATGCTCGTCGTCGGCGAGGGATCGTTTCGTCTCGATTCTCTCGTGCTCGCCTCGGGGAACAGTATCGTTGGTGTCGACGGATTCTACTCCGAGGTCGACGGCACCGTCGATGTTTCCGCCTGGGGGGAGGAATTCGAACTGGGCCTGTTGCGTCAGGCATTCGAGTTGCCCTTGCGCCTCGAGGGAAAGAGCCGGTTCAGCGTTGCCCTGACGGGCCGGATCGAAAATCCCCGCGTACGCCTCGAGGCGGTGATCGGGCCCGGGGCGGTCGACAGCCTCGAGTTCGACGGACTGCGCCTGAGGGCGGGATTCGAGGGCGAGCGATGGAGTCTCGACGAGGTGCTCGTTGCCTCGCGCGGCGACACGATTCTGGGGGCGGGAAGCTGGGAGTTCGACTCGTCTCCCGTCGCCGTGCTGGCGGGCCGGGTCGGTCTGGACGAAGGCGCAGGAGAGCCTTTCCGCCTGGACCTCGGGTGCCGGCATTTCCCGGTACCGGCGGCGATGAAGGCGTTACACGCGCCGCTGTACTTCGGGGGTGAGTTCACGGGAACCGTTGCGATGACCCGCACGATTTCCAACCCCGACGTGGTGATCGAAGGAACGGTCGGTCCGCCCACCGGACAGGCTGTGTACGATCCGTCGGGATCGGGTGCGCTGGTCCTGCCCGAAACTCGTCTCAGGGTTACCCACCGCGACGGCCTGGTCGAGATTTCGAGGGTTGCCGTGGGAGGCGGCGTCAACACGTCGCTGAGCGGAACGATTCCGGTCGGATTGAGTCTCATAGACGGCCTCAGCCCGCGACTCGATGGGCAGTTGAATCTGGAACTCATCCTCGAAGACACCGACGTGCAGCCGCTGCTCGCATACACCACGCGACTGGCCGGGCTCTCGGGCAAGGCGAACGGCCGGGTCACGGTGACGGGCACGTTCGGCGACCCGGTATTCGGCGGCCGCGTGGAGTTCAGCGACTGCCGCGTGAGATTCGTCGACCTCGACGATATGTACACGGACATATTCGCCACGTTCGATTTCCGCCGCGACGAGATCGCTCTTACCTCGATCAAGGGTAAGTCGCGCCGCAAGGACGCGTTTTCCGGCGAGGGACTTGTATTGATGGACGGCTTCCGGCCGGCCGACTACCGGCTGGACATCACGTTCAACGATTTCTGGGTGTCGCGAAGCCCCGATCTGGAGGCGCTCGTCGACGGCGAGCTGAACGTCGTGTCCTATGACGACGGCGGCCGGCGCATCCCCAACATTACCGGCCGGCTCACGACCAAACAGGCGGAGGTGCTCTACGCTTTCTCTTCGGGCTCCGGGCGGCCGGCGCCGGTGACACTTCCCACGGCCACACCCGGCTGGATCTGCAGCGTCGACATCGATGCCCACAAGAACCTGTGGGTCCGCAACCCGGACATGAGAATCGAGCTCAGCGGTCAGCTCATCGTCAAACGCGACCACAGCGGACTGTTTCTGCGCGGCGACCTGAGCGTTTTGCGCGGCTCCTACACCGTGTACAACAACAAATTCGAGGTCGTGGAGGGGTCACTCGACTTTTCCGCCGCCGTGGGGGTCCGTCCCGAGGTCTACATCAACGCGTACACCCCGCTGCGTATCGAGGACGGCCAGGAAGAACGCATTTACCTGACGCTTCGGTGGCCGCGCGACAAAATCGAACCGGAGATCCAGCTCAGTTCGACCAAACCCGGCTACTATCAGAGCGATTTGTGGCGGATGCTGGGCGGGACCGACCTGGCGGGTGGCCTGGCCGCCAACGCGCTCGAAAAGCTCCTCAACCAGCAGATGAGCGGTGTCACCATCTACGTGGACCGCCGTTCCACCGGGACGACGACCGGCGGCAGTGATGAACGCGAGATGTCGATCGGCGTGGGCAAGTACCTGTGGGAGGACCTCTATCTGACTTATCGACAGGGGATCACGCTGACCGCGGACCAGGTGGTTTCAGTGGAGTACCGGCTCCGGAATATGATCTATATCCGCTCGGTAATGATAAGGCACTCCAACCCCCGATACGTCGGCTCGATTCAGCTATCGACCGACGAATACAACCTCGACGTCAATTTCCGCTGGGAATATTAGGCGCTTACGGGCCTCGAATACCAGAATGGCCCAGTTTTCGCTTGTGGAACCCCATAACCGATAATTATAATTATAGATAGTTGAGGTATCTGCCGGCGTCACATGCACCCCTGCTGGACAGTCCCTGATCGGAGTCGACTTGAATGCGGATAACAACACTCCGAAAAGTCATCCCCACGGCCATACTGGTTCTCTGCGTCTTCACCACGGTGGCGCATTCCCAGTATTTCGGCCGTAACAAGATCCAGTACAAGAACCACGATTGGGAAGTGCTCAGCACACCCCATTTCGACATTCATTACTACAAGGGGTCGGAGTCTTTTGCCGCCCGCGCGGGACTGGTGCTCGAGGACGGTTACGACATGCTGTCCTACAAGCTCAAGGAAGTGCTGCCGTGGCGGGTGCCCATTATCCTCTACTCGTCTCACAACGACTTCCTGCAGACCAACGTGACGACATCGCTGCTCTCGGAGGGTGTCCAGGCGTTTGCCGAACCGTCGCGGCGCCGGATCGTGCTCCCGTTCACCAGCTCGTTCAAGGAATTCGCCCACACGGCCATCCACGAGCTGGCCCACGTGTTCACGTTTCACATCGTTTACAACCGAATGCTGGACAACGTGTTCACCCGCAGCTACGTATTCCCGATGCAGTTGTGGGTGGCCGAGGGGGTGGCGGAGTACCTGGCCATCAAGTGGGACACCGACGCCGACATGTACATCCGGGACGCGATCATCCACGACTACCTCTTTCCGCTCCAGGGGCTCTCGGGCTACTACGTCTACAAGGAAGGGCAGTCGGTTTTTAACTACATCGAGGAGACCTACGGCAAGGACAAGGTCGTCGAGGTGCTCCAGGCGCTGGCGAATACCCGCAACGACGATATCGCCCTTGAGCGCACCATCGGGCTGAACACGGTGGCGATGCAGGCGCAATGGGCGAAGTCGCTGCGAAAGCACTACTGGCCCCTCTACCCCGACAAGGTCGAGGTGACCGACTACGGCCGTCGGCTCACCGACCACGTCAAGGACCACGGCTACTACAATACCAAACCGGTGATGTCGCCCGACGGGGAGAAGGTCGCTTTTTTCTCCGACCGCGACGGGCTGCTCGACATCTATCTCATGTCGGCGCTCAACGGCAAGATCATCCGCCGGCTGGTCAGCGGACACCGCTCCAACCGTTACGAGTCGCTTCATTTCATGAACAGCAACGTGACGTTCAGCCCGGACGGAAAATTCGTCGCGTTCGTCGCCAAGTCCAAGGGACACGATACCGTGTTCATCATGGACGCGAACAAAGGCAAGCTCAAAAAGAAGATCCGCAATTTCGACCTCGACGGAATGGCCGCTCCCGCCTTTTCACCGGACGGCAGGAAGATCGTCGTGTCGGCCACGTTCGCAGGGCAGACGGACCTCGTCCTGATAGACATCGAATCGGAGCAGTTCGAGCGCCTCACATTCGATGCCGCCGACCAGCTCACGCCTCGGTTCTTTCCCGACGGCAAAAAGGTCGTGTTTACGTATTACCCGGAGATCACCGCCAGCGTGCCGCCGGATTTCTCGGGCGAAAACCTCAACACGCTCAGCGAGTTGAATTTTCTCGACGAGAACAACATCGCACACGGGTTCTCCTATGACATCTGGGAGTACGACCTGGAAAGCGCCCGTGCGCGGCCGCTGGTGCAGTCGCCGGGCGACGACACGAGCCCGCTGGTGATGGCGGACGGCAAGACGCTCGTTTACACGTCGGATGAATCGGGGATAAACAACATACACACGGGCGATCTGACCACCGGCGACTTCCACCGTGCCACTGACGTGCTCGGCGGGATCTTCGCGCCGGATGTCAACGAGGAAACCGGCCGCATTACCTTCTCGGCTTTCAGGCGCGCCGGCTTCGACGTCTACATCTCCGACGACCTGGCGGGCATCCTCGGCCGCCGGTACGAAAAGAACGACATCCCGCCGCTGGCGCACACGCTGGGAACGACACCCTACGACTCTCCCCAGGGAGTAAGTGAACTGGTGGCGCGGTCGAAGCGGGAAGCGGCACAGGCGCTCCAGGTCGACGGAGCGAACGCGGGGGAGGCGGCGGACGCCGTCCCGGTCGACTCGACGTCCGGAAGCCCGGGCGCCACGGTGACGGTGGCCGGCGACGGTGACCCGATCGACGTCGATTCGTTCATGCCGCCCATCCGTATGGATCCGGCCGGCCGCGGAGAGGTCGCCGGGATGGGAACGCAGCAGCCGGGCCCCGGCGGGACAGCGATGAACCCCGATGGAAGCAGGAGCATCGCTTCGGCGGAAGGGTCGCCGCCGCCGCGGAGCGAGTCGATCGATTTCACCGGCGGAACGGTGAAGCCGTACAAGACGCGGCTCTCGCCCGACTTCATCGGGCAGGGGGCGGGGGTCTATTTTTCGACAGGGTTCGGTTTCGGGATGTCGAACAGCATCGCGTTGAGCGATATGCTGGGCAATCACCGCCTGGGCCTCGCGTTCAACCTGTACAGCGACATCGCCGAGTCGGACTTCATGATTTCCTACTACTATCTGAAGAAGCGGATCGACTACGGGCTGGGCATCTACCAGTTCAAGAACTACTTCAACAGCCGGGTCACCTCGGTAGGGGAGACATTCGGCTCCTACCGGCTGTTCAGCGAACGGAATTTCGGCTTGTTCGGACTGGCCAGCGTGCCGTTCAGCAAGTTCTACCGTATGGACCTGGAGCTGCAGGCGTACATGTCGTTTCGCGAGTTCTTCGACAACAGGTCGACGTTGGGCATTACCGACCAGCAGCTCATCTCTTCGAGCAAGTCGACGCGCCGGCTGCTGGAGCCCTCGATCTCCTTCGTCCACGACTCGTCGTTCTGGGGATACTTCTGGCCGGTGGAGGGGTCGCGCTGGCGGTTGTCGGTCTCGAAGGGCATCAGTTTCGGCACCAAAGACGTAGCGCGCACGACGGCATACGTGGACTACCGCTGGTACAAGACGCTCTTCTTCCGCAACTCGTTCGCGTTTCGCCTGTCGGGCGCGGGGAGCGAGGGCCGCGACCCGCGGGTTTTCTTCCTCGGCGGCCCGCTCACCCTGAGGGGGTACGATTACCTGCAGTTCGAGGGCAACCGGATGGCGCTGGCGCAGTTCGAGTACCGTTTTCCCCTCGTCGATGCGCTGATCTTCGGCTGGCCGGGGCGCTGGGGTTTCCGGAACGTGGGCGGCACCGTGTTCTTCGACATCGGTTCGGCGTGGTGGAACGGAAGATTCAAATTTTTTGAATACGAGAACAACGTTCGATTGAATCAGTTGAATGATCTGCATGCGGACTATGGAGTGGGGATGTACATCAACATGGGCTATATGCTGTTGAACTTTCAGTTCGCGTGGCCGACGGACCTGGTTACGACGCGGCCCTATCAGTTCCACTTCTATATAGGACCGTCCTTCTAGAAATTCCTGGGTGCCAATCTCAAGGGCCCGACTCACCGATGGTGGCGACGCCAACCCCGTGGGGCGACGAACCAGACGGTCAGGCGGGCCCTTCTTTTTTTGTCCTCCACGTCCCGACGCCGCTATGCTATCTTCATCCCCGCCCTCGGTCGCCGATGCGGGCTGGCAGGCTGTCGCGGGGTTCCCGGACACGACGACCGCCGAGGCATCCAGCACGTAGGTCTGCCCACGTGGCGCGGCCATCTCGGTTGTCGCCTCACTGTTGGACCCTCTATTATGTTCGGCTCCAAACGGTCCTGTCACCCTGCGACAGCCTGCCTTCTCACCGTAAGTGGTGCGGCAGGTCGACGAAAGTGCAAGGATTCTTACCGCCATTATGGCGGTAAAAAACTTACCACTTCGGATAATTGCGCACCGGTGCGCCGGCAGACCGACGACAGTTGACGGGCCCGGCGATCAACGCGGCACCCTGAAGGGCCAGAGCGCGGGTGCCGGAGTTTTTGCACATGTGATGAGTGGAGGGAAGGGAAGATAGCAGTGTCGATACAACTCAATGAGAGACAG
>CBDUWU010000046.1:0-18417 GCA_965371015.1 uncultured bacterium
CGTCTATCAAAACGCGCGCCGAATACATCACGAGGCAGGAGATCGAGACGCAGGTGACCACAAAAGCGTCGTACGTCCGGCAGATCAATCGTTACAGCGTCGAGATTCACAAGAAGTATTCCATTCCCTTCGCGTGTATCATTTTCGTCCTGATCGGATCGCCGATCGCGATCCGTACGGGTAAATCCGGGATGAACACGGCCATTGGCTTGAGCATCCTGTTCTTTCTGGTATACTACGTCTGCCTCATCGGTGGCGAAAAGCTCGCCGACCGCGGGCTGGTCAGTCCGATCGCGGCTATGTGGGGCCCAAACATCGTATTCGGAGTCATAGCCGTACTGGCGATGAGAAACGCGGCCAGGGAACGAGCGGTCACTGAGTGGAATTTTGCCAGCCTGTTAAAACCTTTCCGTCGTAATGCAGCCACGAATACACGATAGATATCTCCTGAAGCAGTACCTCAAGATCCTCTTCTTCAGCATCCTGGCGTTCGTGGTGATCTATGTCACCGTAGATGTATTCGAGGAGATCGACAACTTCATCGACCACGAAGCCACCTTCCTCGACGTCGCAGAGTATTATTTGTACTCGATTCCGTTCATCCTCACGTACATCATTCCCGTTTCCCTTCTGCTGGGTACGGTGTTTTCCATGGGGATCATGTCGCGGCGAAATGAGCTCACCGCGCTGATCGCATCCGGGGTCAGTCTGGTCAGAATCGCCACTCCCGTCTTGCTGACCGCATTGCTGGTCAGCATAGGGTCTGCATACTTCAACGACGTGGTCGTCTCGAACGCGAACCGCAGGAACAAGGACGTCATGCGGTACAAGATCGAAAAAAAGACGCCACCACCTCCCGGCTTGAAGGAAAACTTCCATTATCTCGGGGCGGAGGGTTTCGTCTACCACGCCCGCACTTACAACCACGCCGCCATGGCGATGTACGACGTGGTAATCCAGCAATTCGACGGCAACACACTCGAGCGGCGGCTCGACGCCCGCAAGGCGGACTGGCAGGATGGCGAGTGGGTTCTGATCGACGGCGTGGAGAGGATCTTCGAAGGGTTTGGCGAGCGGATCCGGACCTTTGAATCGCTGCCAATGCCGGAGATCAAGGAACTTCCGGAAGACTTCGGCAAGAAGGAAGTGGACCAGGACAATATGACGTACACTGAGCT
This sequence comes from uncultured bacterium, assembly GCA_965371015.1. Lineage (GTDB taxonomy): Bacteria > Krumholzibacteriota > Krumholzibacteriia > WVZY01 > JAKEHA01 > CBDUWU01. The sequence continues at coordinate 1,179 of CBDUWU010000046.1, forward strand.
GCGCTATTACATCGAAAAGGTCCGCCGCAGCGGAGGCAACGTAACTCGTTACCTCGTTGACCTGTACTTCAAACTGAGCTTTCCGCTGGCCGGGTCGATATTTGTGCTTATCGGCGTCGCTTTCGCTTCGGGCAAACGCAAACCGTCTGTCGCAACGGGATTCGGGGTTACGCTCATAATCGCGTTCATGTACTACGGGGTGCTCCGGGTGGGCCAAACGCTGGGCCACAACGGAGTTATGCCTCCCTTCCTTGCGGCCCAGCTCGGAAATATTATATTTCTGGGGGTCGGCCTCTTCTCGCTCGTCCGCGCAAACCGTTAGTCGCCGGTGTCGCGGAAGGGTACCGGGTGTTCGCGGATCAAAAAACGATGATAAAGCAAATACAGCAGATTTTCGTCCTGACGGCGGTGCTGGCGGCGGCCGCCACGTTGACCGCGGAGGGTAAACCGAAGTTCAAAATCACCGAAGCGCGGGTCAAGAGCCTTTCCCCGGCGATGCGGCAGGAAATCGGTGCGCTCCAGTACCTCCTCAACCCCTATCAGCTCAACCAGTTCTTTGCTCTCGACGGCGACAGCCTGCGCCAGGAGTGGATCGACACGTACTGGCGCGCTCTCGATCCGACTCCGACGACGGACAAGAACGAGATGACGATCGAGCACTATGTCCGCGTCCGACTCTCCAAGGAGTTTTTCGCCACCGAACACTGGCCGGGCTGGGACAAGCGCGGCGAGGTTTTCATCCGCTACGGTCCACCCAACTATCGGAGCAGGATCCACGCCGAGGTGACGGCCCGCAAGGTGTACCCGCCCGGAGAGTTGTGGTTCTACAAGAGACACGCCATGATCGTCCAGTTCGAGGACTTCAACCTCGACGGCAACTACAAGTACGCCATCAAGCCCCTCGGTGTCGCGCGAGACATGGATCCCGAACTCATGGAGTTTCTGATTTACGACACCGAAGACGCCCTGCAGGAGCAGATCCCGCAGTACCTCCTCAATTTCCAGCGGCCGGCCGAGATCCTGGACGACCCGCGAGACTGGTCACCCGCCGACGAGATGATCAGCGGGGTACAGCCCGAAACCAACGTGAATCCCCGCATGCGGGGCATGCACGAAGGCCTCGACGAGATCATGGACCCCGACACAAAGGCGATGACGCCGAACAATCCCTCTTACACGTTTCACCGGGAGCGCGTCAAGAGATACGCGAACAATTTCGAAGTAGCGATCGAGGAACAGCCTTCTTCGTATCCTTTCAACTTCATTAACAAAGACCTGCCGTTCTATTTCTCCGTGGACCAGTTCATGGGAGGCGAAGACGTCAATCGGGTCGAGGTCAACGTCGAATTCCCCGCAGACCTCTCCCCGGGACAGAACGATCTGGCCGATAAAACCTATACCGTATCGGCCGCGTTCCTCGACTCCGGCCACAACGTCGTTGCCCGGGAGAGCAGCGAGATTACCCTTCCGACGGTTCCCCGGGATCTGGACGAAGAAGACGAAGAATATTACCAAGAGGATGAAAAAGGACAGGGAAAGAATGTGCGACTGATACCCGCGCAGCTCCTGTTCACGCTGCCCGAGAGTTATTACCGGCTCGCCATCTCCGTGGTCGAAGTCCACAGCGAACGATCCACGGCGTTTCGGACCACGATGGCGTTCAACAACTACCGTTACGACCTGGTTGTCAGCGACATGATATTCGCCAGCAAGATCGCGCCGGCCGAGAAGCAGTCACCCTTCAACCGGGGCGCGCTCGAGGTGGTACCCCATCCCCTGCGACATTACCTGAAGGGCGAACCCGTACCCGTGTATTTTGAAGTCTACAACCTGGAAACGGATGACGAGGGGCTGTCGCAGTACCAGGTCGAATACCGTATCGTACCCGCAACCGAGTCGAAATCGACTTTCTGGGACCGCTACGACCGTGAACGCCCCGTGGTGGCGTCGGGATTCGAGTCGTCCAGTTACGGGTCGAACGACTACCTCTACATCTCGATCGACACGGACAACCTCCGCAAGGGCAGCTACGACCTGTTGGTAACCGTCAAAGACGAACTCACGCAGGCCGTCACTTACCGGAAGGACACCTTCAACATCGTCGAGTGACGACATCCGGAAAACACGAACAAAGGGACCCGCGTTATAAACGCGGGTCCCTTTGTTCGTGCAGCACTGATGACCGGGACGGATCAGGTCCCTTCTCGCCAGCTGGCCATGTATCGGGCCTGCTGGTCGGAGAGCTCGTCAATCTTGCAACCCATCGCGTGGAGCTTGAGCGCCGCGATCTCGCGGTCGATCCGCTCCGGCACCTGGTACACGTCGGGTTTGAGCGACCCGTGATGGCTGACGAGGTACTCACAGGCCAGAGCCTGGTTGGCAAAACTCATATCCATTACCGACGCGGGGTGCCCTTCGGCCGCGGCGAGGTTGATCAATCGTCCCTCGCCCAGCAAGTTGATGCGTTTACCGTCCGGCAGCGTGTACTGGTCGACGTGCTTGCGAATACGCTTCTTTTTGGTCGCCATCTTTTCCAGCGCCTCGATATCGAGTTCGACGTTGAAATGCCCCGAGTTGGTCACGATGGCGCCGTCCTTCATTCGTTCGAAATGCTCCTGGCCGAAAACGGAGATATCGCCGGTCAGAGTGCAGAACACGTCTCCCATCCCGGCGGCCTGCAGCCCCGGCATGACCTGAAAGCCGTCCATCACCGCTTCCAGTGCCTTGATAGGGTCGACTTCGACGATGATCACATTGGCGCCCATCCCTCGAGCGCGCATCGCCACCCCGCGCCCACACCAGCCGAAACCGGCGACGACGAAGTTCGTGCCGGCGAGCAGGATATTGGTCGCCCGCAGGATCCCGTCGATCGTACTCTGTCCCGTTCCGTAGCGGTTGTCGAAGAGTTGCTTGGTCATGGCGTCATTGACCGCGATGACGGGGTACTTCAGCACCCCTTCTTTCTGCATGCTTCGCAGCCGTATCACTCCCGTTGTCGTTTCTTCGGTACCGCCGAAAACGCCCTTCAGTGCCTCTTCGCGGTGGCTGTGCAGGGTGGACACGAGGTCCGCACCGTCATCCATCGTGATCTGCGGATTCTTGTCCAGCGCTGCATTGATGTGCGAGTAGTACTTGTCGTTGTCTTCGCCGTTGATGCCGAATGTCGCAATCTCGAAATCAGCCACCAGGCTCGCGGCGACGTCGTCCTGAGTGCTGAGCGGGTTCGAGGCGCACAACACGACTTCGGCACCGCCCGCCTGGAGCGTCCTCATTAGGTTCGCCGTTTCCGTCGTGACGTGAAGACAGGCGGCGATGCGGATGCCGTTGAAGGGCTTTTCCTTTTGGAACCGGTCCATGATCGAGCGCAACACGGGCATTCTGTCGTCAGCCCAGAGGATTCGGTCCTTCCCCTCCGGCGCGTGTCCGATGTCCTTTACGTCGTATTTCATGCTGATCCCTTCTTCACGCCGGCCGGCGGCCGGCGCGTGTTGATCGAAACCGGATTAACCGGCCTTGCTCTTCAACAGTTCGGCGAAATCAGTGTGCTCCCACGTAAAATCGGTGTCCTCGCGACCGAAGTGCCCGTACGCGGCCGTTTTGCGGTAAATCCCGCGCCGCAGCTGGAGACGATCAATGATCCCGTTCGGAGTCAAGTCGAAGGTGTCGCGGACGAGCTCGGTTAATTTTCCGTTGTCCAGCTTACCGGTACCGAAGGTGTCGACCATAACGGACACCGGATCCTTCTCACCGATAGCGTAGGCAATCTGGATCTCGCACTCGTCGGCGAGGCCGGCGGCCACCACGTTTTTAGCGATGTGGCGTGCCGCGTAGGAAGCGCTGCGGTCGACCTTGCTCGGATCCTTGCCCGAGAACGCGCCGCCGCCGTGGCTCCCCTTGCCGCCATACGTGTCCACGATGATCTTGCGCCCCGTGAGCCCGCAGTCCGCCTTGGGACCACCCTCAACGAAACGCCCTGTCGGGTTGACGAGGAGTTTGTAGTCGCCCTTGGGTTCGAATCCGTACTTCACCATGATCGGCTCGACGACGTAGGCACGGACGTCTTTCGCGATCTGGGCGCTGGTCGCCTCTTCGGCGTGCTGCGTCGACACGACCACGGTATCGATCCGTTTGGGCTTGCCGTCGACGTACTCGACCGTCACCTGCGTTTTCCCGTCGGGGCGAAGGTACGGCATATGGATGTCGTTCTTGCGCACGTGCGCCAGTTGCTCGGCCATCCGGTGCGCCATGATGATGGGCAGCGGCATAAGGACGTCCGTCTCCTGGCAGGCATAGCCGAACATCATACCCTGGTCGCCGGCGCCTTCGTTGTCGACAACTCCCTGACGGATGTCGGGCGATTGCTCGTCGATCGACGTAAGCACCGAACAGGTGTGGTAGTCAAAGCCGAAACTGGAGTCGGTGTAACCAATGTTCTTGACCACGGCCCGGGCGATGGTCGGTATGTCGACGTAGGCGTCGGTGGTGATCTCGCCGGCGACGAGAACGAGCCCCGTGGTCACCAGCGTCTCGCACGCCACCTTGCCCGCCGGGTCATTCGACATGATTTCATCGAGAACCGCGTCGGAGATCTGGTCAGAGATCTTGTCCGGGTGCCCCTCGGTTACGGACTCTGAAGTGAACAGCCGCTTCTCAGACATTCAATCCTCCTTGCTCTCACGAGTTTGTTTTCAATTTTCGGTTCCGGTAATGTACCGAAATAACACCCTATTTGAAAGTAATTTCGCTGGAATCGCCGATATCCACCCGCTGGAAGCCTCCCTCGATGACCGCGTGGGCCCCGACGAGGCTCGCCTCCAGCAGACAACCCTTAACCACCGCACCCTCCGCCAGAATGGAATCCCTGACGATCGAGTCGCGCACGACGGCCTTTCCGTCGATGGAAACGTGTGGTCCGATGATGGAATTCACCAGCTCCGCGTCCGGCGCGATCGATACGGGAGGAATGATGACACACCCCTCGACCTCGGGAACGGTCCCGCCGGCGTCTTCGAGGAGCTGGCGATTGGTCGCCAGCATCGCCTCGGGCTTACCGCAATCGAACCACTCTTCGATCTCGTGCGGCACGAATTTCTCGCCGTTGTCGATCATAATCTGCAGGGCGTCGGTGATCTGGTATTCACCATGATTCATGATACCCTGCTCGATTTCGTACTTCAGTGCAGAAAACAGCGGCTTCGAATCCCGGAAGTAGTAGAGCCCCACCAACGCGAGATTCGACGGCGGATCGGCGGGTTTTTCCACCAGACGGGTGATGAACCCGTTGTTGACCTCGCACACGCCGAACCTCCGGGGATCCGCCACCTTCTTGACGCCCAGGACGTTGTGTTCCGTTTTCACCATCGCGGCCAGGTCCGACTTGAGGATCGTGTCCCCGAGGAGGATCAACAGAGGCTCTCCGGTGTCGGCGTAGTCGCGCGTCATATCGACGGCATGGCCGATACCCTTACGCTCCTTCTGTTCGACGAATTCTACTTCGAGGTCGGGGTACTGACTGCGGACGTACTCCTCGATCAATTCCCCTTTGTAACCGACGATCAGGACGATGCTGCTGACGCCGAGAGGTATCACGTCGTCGAGGATGTGCGAAATGATCGGCTTGCCCGCCACGTAGAGCAGCGCCTTGGGCAAAGTATAAGTATGTGGCCGCAGGCGGGTTCCAACTCCCGCTGCCGGGATAATCGCTTTCACGTGTGATGTCCTTTCGCGCCCCGGGGCATGGCCGTTGGGGCCTCTAACCATCGCCCTTTGAGAGCTGCGCTTTGAGATAGTCGATATTTTCGACGGGCGTCGGATCGACACCATAAAGAAGCGCGAGGTAAACGCTGGCGAAATCGCCCAGCACGAGCAGCGATACCATGCGCGACAGACGCCCCCCCCCGCCTCCGTCAAAACGGTACACCCGGCCGGCAAGCGGTTCCTCGATCCCGAGTCCGATCTCCGTCTGGCGTCTCGTCATTTCGTGATCGTCCGGATCCTCGAGGGACAAAACGACTACGCGCGAATACACGTCTCCCGCGCCGTCTTTTCGCCATCCCACGATTTCATTGTGATTGAGTTCGGGAAACGTAGCGAAGTGCGCGGGCGACTTGCTGTTTTCATTGAACTGGCACGCCCACCGCCTCGCTATCGCCTCCATGAGTCCGGGGCCCGCATAGACCCAGGGGACATTGCCCTCGAGGGCACGCGCCAGGCCGGCCGCTGCGTTATCCGGCTTATCGGGAGCGTACTCGCCGGCCAGACGCCGGGCCGTTTCGAGGGCCTCGTCGAATTCCTCGTCATCGAATTCCGCAACGCCGGCGGCGCGCAGAATCTGCAACATCGGAAAAAACGAATAGGCAATCGCCGCCCGCGGCGGCATCCCGCCGGGGATCCGGCAGAACGGCACACCGTCTTCGCGGCAATGAGTCTCGAGGTCACCGCCGCCGCTGACCGCCACCACAGTGGCGCCGCGGCCGCGGAGACTGTTGTAGGCGGAGAGCGTCTCGCCCGTGTTCCCGGAATAGCTGGAAATCAGGACAAAAGCCCCCGCCCCGACGTGGGCGGGCACCCTGTAATCGCGAACGCTGAGAAGCGGCGCCTTCAGGCGGTCTCCGAAAAACGACCGGAGCATGTCGCCTCCGATGGCCGACCCGCCCATTCCACACACGACGATCTGCCTGTAGTCGCCCGCCTCCAGCCCCTCGGCAAAGGCGCGGCCGATGCTCCACGCATCCTCCATGTGGGACGCAAACGACTGGACCAGCCCCAGCATGCCGGACGGGTCCACCTGCCCGCGGAGTTTTTCAAAATCGATGTTGTCGCTCACTTGGGCATCCTCTCCGTATCCGGAGACGTCGGCACACGCGCCTTTAGAAACTCTTCAATCTCCCGCTCGATCTCGCTGGTCGTACGGTAGCGGAGTATTCTGCGGACCAGCGACTTGCATTCGTCGAAGGTCACCGACCTTATGATCCGCTTGACCTCGGGGATCATGTTCGGCGACGTCGAAAACTCGTCTATGTTGAGCCCGATCAGAACAAGTACCGACAGCGGGTCGCCGCACATCTCTCCGCAAACCGCCACGCGGATACCTCGTTTGTGCGCCGCCTCGATCGTCGACTTCAGGAACCGGATAATGCTGGGGTGCAGGTTCTGATAGAGGTGCGAGATCTTGGCATTACCCCGGTCCACGGCGAGCGTATACTGAATCAGATCGTTGGTTCCGATCGAGAAAAAATCCACTTCTTTGGCCATGGCGTCGGCCATGGCGACGGCCGACGGCGTCTCGATCATGATCCCGAGTTCAACTTCCGGGTCGAACTGGTACTTACCGCGCTTGAGCTCACTCCGCACTTCCTTGCAGATCTCCTTCGCCTGCAGAACTTCCTCGATCTGCGCGATCATGGGAAACATGATCTTGACCTGGCCATGAGCGCTGGCGCGGTATATGGCCCGCAATTGCGCCTTGAAGATGTCCTTGCGCGTGAGGCAGAAGCGAATCCCACGCCACCCCATGAACGGGTTGAGTTCGGCGGAGTTGTTCAGGTACCCGACGATCTTGTCACCGCCGATATCGATGGTACGAAACGTGACGGGACGATCGCCTAGTTTTTCGGTGACCGAACGGTACATCTTGTACTGCTCGTCTTCCGACGGCAGGTAATCCTGCGATATAAAAAAATATTCGGTGCGGAACAACCCGACACCCTGGCCGCCGTATTCGAGCACCGACTCGACTTCCTCGGGGAGATCGAGGTTGGCGCACAGTGTGAATTCCTTGTCGTCGAGCGTAACAGCCGGGTAGTGCGTCAGCGTGAGCAGCTGGTTTTCGAGTTCCTTGAACCGCTTGATCTCGTCGTCGTATTCCGCCAGGGTCCGTTCGGTCGGATTGAGGACGACCGACCCGGTGTTCCCGTCCACGATGATAGCATCTCCGGCCTCCACCGCTCCGAACAAGTCTTCCAGTCCTACCACCGCGGGGACGCCCTGCGACCGGGCCAGGATCGCCGTGTGCGAGGTGCGTCCGCCCAGATCCGTCGCGTATGCCAGCGTCATGCGCCGATCCAGCGACGCCGTGGCGCTGGGCGCGAGGTCGTGGGCGACGATGATCGACGGCTCGAGAGGCTTGTCGACGGATCCCCTGGCCGTGCCGAGCAGATGGCGCAGTACCCGCCGCTTGACGTCCTTGATGTCGACGTAACGATCCTTGAGGTATTCGTCCTCTATCTGATCGAACGACGCCATGACGCGGTTGACGACCCTCTGAAACGCCGCCGCGGCATTGATCTGTTCCTTGCGAATCAGGTCGACGGTATCTTCGCTCACCATCACGTCGTCGAGTATCATGAGGTGCGCGTCGAATATCCGCGCGTGGTTGTCACCCATCTGCTCCGCGATGTGCGACTTGATCGACCCGAGTTCTTCTTTCGTCTGGTCGATCGCCCTCTGCAACTTGCCGAGCTCCTTGTCGATCTGGTCCTCTGCCACCCGCGTCTGGGGAACGACGAGCATTTCCGAATCCTGCAGGAATGCCGTTCCGATAACGATACCAGGCGAAGCGGAGATCCCGTATTTGACAATCTCCTTCTTTTCCGCGGGCGTATCGCCCGGGGAACCGTCAAAATTCTTGAATTTCAGGGGCGTCATGACACCGACCTCATTCCTCGTAGAATTTGTCCTCTATCAATTTTTCCAGCGCCGTCCTGGCGTCTCCTTCATCGGGTCCCTCGATCTCGATGCGAAGCTCGCTTCCCCTGGCGGCAGCGAGACTGGCCAGTCCGAGAATGCTTTTGCCGTTCGCCCAGCGATCACCGTTGAAAACCGTGATTTCGCTGGTAAACTGCGCTGCAATCTTGACGAACTCACCCGCGGCGCGGAGGTGCAAACCAATTTTGTTATTTATACGTTTTCTGAACTCGACCATGGCCCTGGACGTACCTCAAACGCCGGAGTCGCGGTGTGATTATTTTTTTGCTAGCCCAACAGAAGAGCGGCCAGAATGGAGAGCGGGAACAGGAAGATGGCCAACCTCGAAGACGAAACATCTCTCCTCAACATGAACACCGCCGCTACCATCAATAATACTCCAAGCGGCAGGCTCCAGGTCCCGCTTTGCGGCAACCGGCTGACGACGACGGCGACGAGCACACCGCCGGCGCACGCACCGACATTTTGAACCACACCGAGAAGACGCTGAAACGCGGGGCCCGAGAAGACGTCCACCAACTCCCAGCCTTTGGCGTATCCAAAGTAGACACCCCAAAGACGGCAGGACACGACGACCAGGTTATACAGCAGCACTACTGCCAGTAACCCTATGAGAGATTTATATATAGCAAAGACACAGGCCAATGTCAATGCCAGCGGTTTCAGCCCGCCCAGAAACAACAGGTCGCCCATGGCCGCCATCGGCCCGCTGATGGACTTCTTGAAATACTCGATATCTTCCTCGGTGACCGGTTTGCCGGCCTCACGCTCGCTCTCGAGCCGGAGAATCCCCCCTACGATGAGAGGAGTGAAGTTGGGGTTGCAGTTGAAAAACCTTAAATAATTTAATAACAGCGCCTTGCCGTCATCCCGTTTCCGCCCGCGAAGCGCCGGAGCCAGCGAGTTCATCAAGCCGAGGTTCTGCATTCCTTTGGGGTGCAGAAGCACCTGCAGGAAGAGGAGCCTCCAGAAGACCTGGAAGAGGTCCCGGCGTCGTACGCGTCTGGTTACAGAATCCATAACAGCATCAGAGCGACGGCTGCGCTCAGGACGAGGTATCGGTTGTGTTGTTTGTGCCAGTACATCTGGATCAGCGCCCCGGCGCCGAGTACGGGCGCGACTTCAACCCACCACCTTGAACCGGTTATGACAGAATCGCCGGCGACGGCCATCAAAAGCTCGGCGCACCACAGGGAGACCGGCAGCATGACACCCACGAGCAGCACCTCGGCCGCCATGATGAACCCCACCGAGGCAATGAAGATCCCGACAAGGCGGCGTTCGAGAACGGCCGCATCGTCCGAAACCGGGATTCGCCCGAGTTGACGCTCTCTCACCCGGTGGATCCGCCGTCCGGCCGAACCAGCGAGTTCTCCCGCAATAAGGCCGAACAAAGCCCCGAGCGCGATAATGAACAGGTCTCGGGGATCACCCGTGTTCCTCGCGAGGAGGACCGCGGTCCCGGCCCCCACGATGGCGCCGGCAACGGCGTCGGGCCGCCGCATGCCCCGCATGGGAAGAATCGAGAGCCAGACGAGCTCGAGGACGACGCCGACCGAAACGCCGGCGACGAAATCACCGAAAATAACTCCCACCAGGGCACCCGAGACGACGGGTTGGGCGAAGAGCCCCTGCCACCCGGCGCGTTCGTCTACGGCGAGAACGCCGGAGATCAGGGCGAGAAGTGCGACTTGTTCGAAATGGAAGGGAATGCTCACGTTACTTGAAACTCAATGAATTCCGGACAGTCGAGTCGGTTTTAGGCCACTGTTTCGCGAGAAGATTACTCCACGACGGCCACGGATTCCAAGCACGTTCTCTCGGCCGGCCGCATTACCCGGCGGGGAAAGTTCGGGTCAGACGACGATCGAGTTGATGTTGACAGACGCGTTGCCGGGAATGTCCCTGGCGAGAAGGCTGATGTTCAGTTTCACGAGTTCGCGGAAATATTTCTTGTCCTCTTCCGTGAGGAAGACATACGGAAGTACCTCCTCGGCGCCCTCCCGGTAGTGGAGCCCCCCCACGTTGACCTCGGGCAGCGTAACCCCCATCCCCACCAACTTGTACACATCCTTGACCGATTCCAGCAGGATCATGACCGATTCGCTCTTGAACAGGTTGTTCAGCAGTTGGCGGGCCGTTTCTTCCAGTTCCAGAAACGACACCTTGATATGTGCCGGCACACTCGAAGTGTAGAACTTCCGTTCCCACGAGTTGGCGGCGATACGATCGTTGGAGACGACGATGCGGTCCGGCTTCAGCGCCCTGGCCCATCCCAACACCACCTGTCCGTGGATCAAACGGTCATCGATTCTGACCAGACATAACGGCATCAAAGGTTCTCCGTGTCCAGTTCCTGGATACTCTTCAAACCCCGTTCGACCAGCTCACCCGGCAGCTTCACGAACGGCACCTCATTCCGCCGGTAGAGAAACGCCAGGAGCATCGGCAAATTGACCCCCGTGACGAGACGCACTCTCTCGTGGATCTGCTCAACTCCGAGGCAGGCGTGACTGCAGCTGCCCCCGAAAAAATCCGTTAGAATCACCACACCTTCGGCACCGGCATCGAACGCCGTTACCACCATCGCGTCCAGGTCTTCCGTCAACGCTTGCGGTGATTTTTGCGCATTGGACATCGAGTGAACGTCCGTGAACTCGCCAAATATCATCCGGGCCGTCGAAAGCAGTTCTTCCGCCAGATTACCGTGAGCCACAATGATGCCTGTTATCATGATGCCGTCTCCGGTTGATACCTACTCGGTATCGTGCCTCAGATAGTGTCTCGTTTGTCTATCACTTTTCATCATGTCGATCAACAGGTTGTTGAACTTCTCCGCCGCGTTTATCCCGTAAACCTTCAGCATGTGGTTCATGGCGATGACTTCGGATATCACCGTGATGTTCTTGCCCGGGAACAACGGGATCTGAACCTGCGGGACTTTGGCGCCGAGGATGGTCGCGACGCTGTCTGTGAGGCCGTCCCGGTTCCAGTCCTTTGTCATGTCCCACTCTTCCAGGTTGACGACAACCTCGATTCGCTTCTGGACGCGCACAGACCGGATCCCGAACAGATCCTGGACGTTTATGATTCCGATTCCACGGATCTCCATGAAATGTTGAAGGTGGTCGTGCCCCCGGCCGATGAGCGTGTCGTCACCGACCTGCACCACCTGCACCGTGTCGTCCGCCACCAGACGGTGGCCGCGCTCAACCAGATCCAGTGCGATTTCACTCTTCCCGATACCGCTGCGCCCCGTAAACAAGAGCCCGACGCCATACACGTCCACGAGCGTGCCGTGGAGCATATCGGAAGGCGCGAAATAGTCGCCCAGAAACTGCGTCAACTCGTGAATGAACGGTGTTGTGAGCATCGACGTGCGGAGAATCGGCACGCCCCTCTCACTGGCTCTCTTGATCAGCTCGGCGGGAATATCGAGGTTGCGCGTAGCGATAATACAGGGAATCGGGACGGATACGACGCGGTCGATCGCCGCCTGTTTGTCTGCATCCGACCGCGTGTTCAGATAAAGAATCTCGGTCTCGCCCAGGATCTGGATTCTCTCGTTGAGAAAATTCTGCATGAATCCCGTCAGAGCGAGCCCCGGCCGGTGAATATCCGTAACCGTGATGTCCAGAGGACCTTCGTCGATACCGTTGACCAACTCAAAGGAGAACAGGTCACGGGTGAGATCGAACAGATCTTTGACCGTGAGAATCTTGTTCTTCATCGACGATCACCACCATTTGTATCGTGCCACGAAGACCGCTGGCGGCCTACTGTTTGTTGAACACGCGGGTCTCGGCCGCCGTTCACTGTTCCAGTTCTGTTTCCTCTACGTCTTCGGCTTCCGCCTCGATACGCTCCCGGTCGGCCTCGGCGGCATCGGGATCACCCGCGATATCGGCGACACTTTGCTGCGATTGCCGGCGTTGGCTTTTGTCTTTGTGACGCTTGAGCTGGCTTTCCAGCTTTTCGATCGACCGATCGACCGAAACGTACATGTCTTCCGATTCTTCCTCGCTGGCAAAGTCCCTGCCGTTCACATGAAGCGTGATTTCAACTTTGTGACGGTACTTCTCGAGCGAAAACACCACATGAGCATTGACGATATGATCGAAGTACCGCTTGAGGTGCTGAACCTTCTCCTCTGTATAGTCCTTGAGCGCCGGCGCAAGGTCGTAATGTCTTGCGGTGGTCGAAATGTTCATGAGCGACTCCTTTCTATCGGGAGCTTTTCGAATGCCAGACGACAATCCTCCCCGACCGGAGAATACACAACTGTTGGATATGATCTGGAAAAGACATGCGGCGGGTTGCCGCGCGTGTGGTCCTGCACGTCTTGGCGTTCGATTTGACAATCACTGGACACTCTTGATGGGGTTTAACGTTGTCCAATAGAAATATAGTACTTCGCACGAAAACAACAAGGCTTTTGCATTCACATAAATTCCCATACAACAATAACTTACCGAGCCCGGCAGCGCCCTAGTACTCTTTCCTGAGCCGTGCGGGCAATATGTTGAGCTGTTCGCGATACTTGGCCACTGTTCTCCTGGCGATATTGAGTCCTCCCTTTTTCAGTATGTCCGCGATCTTCTGATCGCTGAGCGGGTTGTGGGTATCCTCGGCATTGATTATCCGGCGGATCCTGTCCTTGGCGCTTTTCGCAGAGACTTCCCCGCCGTCTCTCGTGCCGAGGCTGCTCGAAAAGAAGTACTTGAGCTCGAATACTCCCCTCGGCGTCTGGACATACTTGTTCGTGGTTACGCGGCTGACGGTAGACTCGTGCATATTGATCTCGCTGGCCACCTGCTGCAGCGTGAGCGGCCGGAGAAACGCGGTGCCCTTTTCGAAGAACTCCCGTTGCTTGCGGGAGATACATTCCATGACCTTGATCATGGTACGGCGCCGCTGCTCTATGGTTTGAATGAGCCACTTGGCCGACTTGAGGCGTGAGTTGATGAACTCGCGCGTCTCGCGATCTCCATCACGGGTGTCTTTCAACAGTTCGTCGTGGTACGACTGGCTCACGCGCAGACGCGGGATATTCTTGTCGTTCAGATAAACGACGTATTTACCATCCACGTTTTCGACGACGAGGTCGGGGATGACGTATTTGGGGTCCTCCGCAGACACTTCGAGACCCGGCTTCGGGTCGAGGGCCGCGATCAGCTTGCACTGACTCTGTATCTCCTGCACGGTAACCTTCAACTTCTTGCCGATTTCGAGGTACTTCTTCTGTTTGAACTCCTCGAAATGGTCACGGATGATCCGAGCGGCAATCGTATCGGCCTGCCCCTTGGCCTCGAGCTGAATCAGCAGACACTCCCGCAGATTTCGAGCTCCGACGCCTGGTGGGTCGAAGGCCTGTATGATCTCGAGCACCCTGTCGACTTCCTCGACCGACACTTCGAACGCGTGGGCGATTTCCTCGAGTTCACACGTCAGATAACCGCTATCGTCGAGACTTCCAACGATGTAATCACCAATGGCGATCGTCTGTTCATCGTCGGTGACGATCCTCAACTGGCTGATCAACTGGTCGGTGAAGCTGCGTTTGGCCACGGGGACTTTCTCGAAAAACTCCTCTTGCCTCTCTTCGGCAAGGCCTCCGATTTCGAACCCGTCGTTGAGGTACTCGTCCCAGTCGATTTTTTCTTCGCCCGCTTCCCCCTCGGTTGGTTTTACGTCGTCACCATCGGCCTGGGTGTCGAGCTCGGTCTTTTCTTTTTCTTTTTCTTTTTCTTCCTCTTCCTCGTTTCTTTCTTCCTGCACCTCGTCCAGTTCATCCACTTCTTCGAGAAGCGGGTTCTCCATGATCTCCTGTTTCAGCATCTGCTGCAGCTCGATGGCCGGCATTTGCAGAAGCTTCAGCGCCTGCTGCAGCTTGGGCGTCATGACGAGTTGCTGACGTTGCTTTAGATGTAAGCCTAACTTCATATCCATGGGAACCACCTGACTCCGTTTACAATTTAGCCCTACAGTTGGAATGAATCCCCGAGGTAAATTTCTCTCACCTCGGCGTCACCGGCGAGTTCATCGGCCGTACCGGCCCGCTTGATGCTGCCTTCATACATGATGTACGCGCGATCGGTAATATTGAGCGTGTCACGTACATTGTGGTCTGTGATCAAGATGCCCAGCCCGCTGTCTCTGAGTTTTGTGACAATACTCTGGAGATCCGAAACTGCGATCGGATCGATTCCAGCAAATGGCTCGTCGAGCAGCATGAACTTGGGATTCGTGACCAGCGACCTCGTGATTTCAACCCTTCTCCGCTCTCCCCCCGACAACTGATACCCCATGCTCTTGCGGACATGGGTAATGTCGAGTTCTTCGAGAAGCCGCTCCAGCACTTCTTTTCTTTCAGACCTGGAGTACGACATGGTCTCGATAATCGCCATCAGATTGTTCTCCACGCTCAGTCCGCGGAAAACGGATGCTTCCTGCGGAAGATATCCGATCCCCATTCGCGCCCGTTTATACATCGGCGTACGGGTAATCTCGTCATCTCCGAGGTAGATGCGCCCTTCGTTCGGGCGAATCATGCCTACGATCATATAAAACGTCGTCGTCTTACCGGCGCCGTTGGGGCCGAGCAGCCCCACGATCTCGCCGGAATCGACTTTGATGCTGACTTTGTCGACGACACGCCGCTTGCTGTACACCTTGACGACGGAATCCGTCGCCAGCGTGCTTTTTTCCATCACCAGCTTGCTGTTCGTCCGGGCTGGGTCAGCCATCGGCGCGGCCACCCCCCGGGGACTCGTCGTCGACGATAATTGCTTCGACATCTCTCAGTATCTCCACGGAATTGAGCTTGTGGTCGCACCTCAATCCGATACCGGTCGTAACGTTGCGGCCGCGGGTGATCTTGACGCGGCTATCGCTCACTATCCGGTCCTCCACGTTGACGTACCGCAGGCTATCCGTTTCCAGCACGTCCCCATCCACCGACACGACGACCACGTTGCCGTAGGCGAGCAGGTCGCGCGACGCTTCGTAGTACTCCCCCTTGTCGGACGTCAGCGTCGTCTGCAGGTTGCCGAATTCGTCGTAAAAATCGATTCTCGGTTTATCCATGAGAAAGACTTTTCTCGAATTGAACTTGAACGCCTCGGGCGCCGTGAGTGTCCACGCGACCCGGCCGCTGTCCGTCTCGGCCGTCGTGAAGTCGATAACAACTTCGTCCGGCACCTTTGAATTGTCTACTGTCCCCTGCTCGGGCGAGTCTTCGCTACATCCCGCGGCCAGCAACACCGAAGCCGCCAGCACAAGGAGCACTCTAGGCATTTGCCGCAACCCTGTCATGATTTCCCTGGCTTCCTTCCGGTTCCCTCCAGCGGTTGTGAAACCACACCCACTGCTTGGGGTCGATGCGGATGAGCTGTTCCACGGCAAGCGAGCATTCGGCCGTGAGGCGTTCGACGACGGCTTCCTTGTCGGACACGTCGGCCGGCTCCGGTGGAAGGATCGCCGGAAGTACCCGGATCGTGTGCTTCCCGTCCCTGCCGAGAAAATCGGCCATCGGCACAATCGGCGAGCCCAGAAGACAAGCGAGTTTGGCGACTCCGGTCGGCGTGAAAGCCGGCTTTCCGAAAAAAGGCACGTAGGTACCGCCCACACTTGTGTGTTGATCGATGAGCACTCCGAGTATCTCGCCTCTCTTCAAGGGCCTGATCATCTGCCTCGGGCTCGCATCCCTGTCGACGGTGGTCACCCCGAACGACTTCCTGATTCCGACGAGCTCCTGGTCCAATTGTTCGACCTTCATCTTGCGCGCCACCACCGTGACCGCGTGGCCGAGACTGACGAAGTAGGCGGGCATGAGCTCCCAGCACCCAATGTGACCGGTGATCACAATCACGCCTCTGCCGAGAGCCGCCGCCTTCTGGTAACACTCCATCCCCTGGACCCCATCGACGAGCGACTCGAGCCTGCGGGGAGACACATTCTTCAAGTTCAAAAAATCAAAAGCGTTACGCCCGAGGGTCTTGAACATGGCCGCCGCCATGGCGTCGCGCACCATCGGCGGCGACTCGGGAAATGCGATCGCGAGGTTAGCCACGGCGCGCCGCCGGTCCGTCTTGAATATTCGCCCGGCGAGGCCCCCGAGGGCGGAAAACAGCCGGTGCCCTACGCGTCTGGGAAAAATCCTGGCCGTCGCTGCTATGGTTGTTATCAGCCAGTACTCGCATTTTCTTTTGAAAAACTTTCGTTCCGCCACGGATCGATCACCGGATTGTGCTCAATTTTTTTACTATTGGCGCGGCCGAAAAACGCCTAAACTTATTTACTACTAATTAGTTAGCATATGACCACGCCCAAGTCAAGCAATTATAATGCCAAATAGGAAACGCTGGGAAAGACCAACGATCGAAATCTTTGGGTTGTGCCTCCGAGATTGTTGCTGATGGTGCATTGAAGGAGTCATCTTTCCCCGACCGAAGCCCCGCTAGAAGGCGTATTTGAGGTTATGGTAGCGATGAGGGCCGAGCGCTCGCGTCTCGACGGTCCGTTCGTAGTACTG
>CBDUWU010000047.1:0-18074 GCA_965371015.1 uncultured bacterium
TCATGACTTTGTTGCTCTGCAGTTCCAGCCACGAGTCGTCGTCTTTTTCCTCTGTGTTCGGGGCTGTCGTCTCCAGATCGCCGTTGGCGTCCTCTTCTTCCCACAAGATGTCCGGTTTGCGGGCCTCGACGGCGTCGTGGGCCGCCCGCTCGAGTCCGATCTCGAGCGGACTCTTCGTTTCGTCGACGGGCTCTTCGACTACGCCGACTGCGTCGACTGCGCTGCCGTCGTCTCCCAGGATATTCTGTTCGCCGGCAAAAGGACTCGGGGCGAGATCGGCCGGTTCGACCGCCGGTTTTTCGGACCCGGTTTGCGCGGACGGGATTGCATCTTCGTTTTCTTTTTCTATTTCCAGCTCTTTGCTCGACGCCGAGTTGAACTTGAACTCTTTGTTTTCGAAGTGTTCGAAATCGGAACCGTCGTTGCCGCCGGCCGGCGTGCTCGTCTTCTGTTGCTCGACCTGTTCGTCGAAGAAATCGGCGAGCTTCGAATCATCCGACTTGTGCTTCTCCACAATTGCCAGGACGGTCGGCGCGTCTCCGGGTGAAGCGGTCAGTACCGCCTTGAAAATCTCGATTGTCCGGTCGGCGTCGCCTGATTCCGCGGCCATCTCGCCGTGGAACAGCATGATGTTTGCGGGCAGAAACTGCTCGGACGACTTCTTCTCCAGCCACTGGTAGACATCGTCACGGTGTTCGTCGCTCTGCCGCAGCCTCCTGAGCATTTCGAGGACGCGCTTTGTTTGTTCGGCGACCAGGGCGGCATCCATGTAGAGATAATGGAGTACGAGCGATTCGGCTTCTTCGGTGACGTATGGCTGCATCAATTCCAGGATGCGGCGGGCTTTGTCCGGGTCCTCCGCCAGGTCTTCGCGCAATAAGTCGGCGGCTCGCAGGACGTCGCCTTTGGACAGGAGGATCTCGACGAGGGCGTTCCGGAGCGATTCGGGCGGCTTCTCAAATTGCTTGGTCAGTTCGCGCACGCGTTCCAGCGCTTCTTCAGCGATTTTGGGTTCCAGTTTGACGCCGAGGACCAATCGTGACATCGCCTTGTCGTATTGCTGTGCGTATATCAGCGAACATGCGTACGCGAACCGGATACGCCCCGCCTTGGGATGCTTTTTTTCCAGCCCGCTGAAGAATGGTTCCAGCACTTCGTTCTCGACCGGCTTGTCGTCGAGGATCTCGAGAAACGCCCGCATGGATTCTTTCATGCGTCCCAGCCGCAGACACAGCAGGGCGTCGCTCATCACATTGACGATCATCTCGCTGATGAGAGCGTGGCCCCCGCGCGCGGCGGAGCTGAGCGTCCTGTTTTTGATGCGGGTGCGCTGGAGGAGTTCGCGAATCGCGCGATCCTGCAGATCGTCGAGCACATCGCTCGCCCAATCGAGATCGCGGCGCTTGATCGCCTGGTCGAGAAGGAACTTGGCCAGGACCGGGTCACCGAGATTCTTGAGCTTTTCGCGCGCGAACGCGTCTATCTTCTCTTTTTCGCCGGGGAACTTCGCCAGTGCCTTTTTGAGGAATTGCGTGGCCTGGAGCGACTCGGCTCCCTCGAGGCACACGTCGGCGCCTTCGATGTAGAGCTCGACCTCGTTCGGGTGCTTCTCAAGCGTCTCGTTGATCCGCTTGAGCGCCTTGTGATAGTTGCCTTTGGCCTTGTCCTGGAGCACTTTCTCCAGGGCCGTTGTAACTTTATTGTTCATGGAAGTTACGATTCGTGAAACGGTTCAGACACTTCTCCGGAGTCTCATCTAAGCGAATCGTGTACCAGCGGGGATGGTAATTTCCTCTTGTGCCTCGAAGTTCCTATTCTGCTGTCAAAAAATAAGTTACGGAGCCAGTGAGGGGAACGGGCGTGGCGGGGCCCACGCCGGGATCTTGGCGCCGTGCAATTTGCAGCCGGTCGGCCCTCCCCGGGTGGCGCATTTGTACCATGAGGGTGTTTGGGGGTTGCGCTCCGGGGGCGAAATCGTTAAAGTTAGATAGTTTAAAGGGGTTACGTTACTGGCCCCGATTTTTTGTGGTTTGCCCCGCCGATGGCGGGCGAGAAATATGGGAGAGGATCATGAGCGGTGTGTTTACGTTGTCGGTCGAGTGCCGGCTGGCGGCGTCCCACATCCTGCCGGGGTGTCCGCCGTGCGATCGGATGCACGGCCATACCTGGACCGTGCGGGCGCACTGGGAATTCTCACAACTCGGTGACCAGGGGATGGGCGCGAATTTCCGCGACCTCAGGCAGGTTCTGCGTGAACAGGTCCACGCGCGCTACGACCACCGCCACCTCAACGACATTCCTCCCTTCGATGAAATCCCCGCCACGGCGGAAAACCTCGCCCGGCAGGTCTACCGAGAGCTCGAATTGTCGTACAAACCCGGTTCGTCGGGGCGTCTGGCGAAGGTCGAGGTGTGGGAGGGCCCCGAATCGTGCGCCGCGTACGAGGAGAGGCCGGATGACTGACGACGCCACGGAAATGCGGGAACGCGCCGTCGCCCTCGTCAGCGGCGGGCTCGACTCGGTCGTGTCACTCGCGCTGGCGGACAGGGAACTGGAAGTCCGGCTGGTGCTGTTCTGCAATTACGGACAGCGAGCCCTGGACCGCGAGCGCGCCTCGGTCGTCGATGTGGCCGGCTATTACGGGCTCCCGTTCCAGGAGGTCGACGTTTCGTGGCTTCGTGACCTCTCGCCCGAGGGTATGCGCAAAACGCTGCCCGGCGATGACGAATCCGCGTTGCCATCCGGCGGCGGGTCCGGCCCCGGAGGGCTCGTTTCACTCGATTCAGTCTGGATCCCCAACCGGAACGGGGTGTTCCTCAATATCGCCGCCGCTTTTGCCGAGCGTTACGGATGTTCGACCGTCGTCACCGGCTTCAACCGGGAGGAGGCGGTCGAGTTCCCCGACAATTCGGCCGGGTTCGTCGACGCGGTCAATCGCGGCCTCGCGTTTTCGACGCGCAACGGCGTTCGTGTCGTGAGCTATACGCTGGATATGTCGAAGCGGGAGATACTCGAAGCGGGCGGCGATGCGGGCGTGCCGTTCGGCACGATCTGGAGCAGTTACCGCGCCGGAGCTCACATGTGCGGTGACTGCGCATCCTGCCGGCGATTGCGCTCGGCGCTCGAATCGTTGCCGCGGGACCGTCGTCCACAGATCGAATTCGAGGAATGACTTCAAACTCGGAATCGGCGGCGATACAAATATGACCCTGTCTGGATACGTCATACTGGAGGACCCGGTGCCCTACACGGGCAGGGAACTCGACAGTGCCTGGGTTCGCGCACACACCGCCGTCGAAGGCGGTGGGGCGGCGGTCGCCTGGGTGGGGCCGTGCCGCGTCGAAACGGAGGATCTCGTCGATCTCGATGACGCCCGGGCGGGCGCGGTGATCGAGGCGGCCCGGATGGCCCACGTCGTCATCGAGCACCCCGGGTGCACGCTGCAGACGGCCGTCTTGCGGCAGCGGCTCCTGGTGTGTATCTTGAGCGAGGTGCTGGGGGAACGGGGGATCGCCGTTCAGAGAGAAGGCGACGACCTTTACTGCGACGGACGCAAGCTCACGGTTTCCATCGCCGCTCCGTCGCGGCGGTCCTGCCTGATCCACCTGGGAATCAACGTCGATCCGGCGGGCGCGCCGGTTGCGGCGGTGGGGCTGGACGAGCTGGGCGCGCCACCGGTCGAAGTGTTGCGGTCGCTTCTCAGCCGGTACTCCAAAGAACTGGAAACTGCCGCCCACGCCGAAACCAAGGTCCGGGAAGTTTTATGACGACGGGATACGTATCCGAAATATTCTGCTCGATCCAGGGAGAAGGTCCGCTGGTGGGCCAGCGTCAGGTGTTCTTCCGGACGGGTGGTTGTTCCGCGACGTGCCGCTGGTGCGACACGGTTTACAGCAAGGTCCGGTCGCCGCGCTTCGTGATTCACGGGCAGGATGGCGAGGACGCAAGAACGCTGCCCAACCCGGTCACTTCTGTCGACGCGGCCCGGGAGGTCCTCGACGCAGCGCGGCGCGATGGGGGGACGGACACGGTCAGTATCACCGGCGGGGAACCGCTGGAGCAGGGCGAATTCGTCGTCGATGTGGCGCGACGATGCAAGGAAGGCGGACTCTCGGTCTACCTGGAGACCAACGGCCTGCAAGACGTCGAGTTTGCGCAGATCCTTCCCTACGTCGACGTCGTCGCCATGGACATCAAGCTCCCGTCGGCGACGGGAATTGTGGCGTGGAAACGTCACGAGGCGTTTCTTGCCCGACTCGCCGGTGACGGGGCCCGGCCGCGCGGCAACGGCAACGGCAACGGTGCGGGCGTATTCGTCAAGGTCGTCATCGACGACCGTTCGACACCGCGCGAGATCGAACTGGCCGCCCGGCTGGTGGCGTTGGCGGATCCGGCGATCCCTTTCGTTCTCCAGCCGGAGAGCGGGGCGATCCTGTCGAACCGCAAGTCGCCCGAGGCGGTCCGCGGCGTCTACCGTCTGCTCGACTCGGGGCGCGAAGCCGCCGGCGCGCTGCTCGATGACGTGCGCGTCATCCCGCAGGTACACAAGATACTGGATGTTCGCTGAAAAGGAGTTGCATTGGCTGGACTTGACCCCCTGACCACCATCGTCGGTTACGTCGTGTTGATCTTTTCGATCATCGTTCACGAGAACGCCCACGGCCTCGCCGCCGAGTACTTCGGTGATCCGACTGCCCGCGCGATGGGGCGGATCACTATGAATCCGATTCCGCACGTCGATATTTTCGGGACTATCCTCGTCCCGCTGCTCGCAATGTCGCAGGGGATGATGTTCGGCTGGGCCAAGCCGGTGCCGGTCAACAGCGCCAACCTGCGAAATCCGACGGTCCACAACGCATACGTCGCCGCCGCGGGGCCGTTTGCCAACCTCTGTCTCGCTCTGGGCGGGGCGCTTCTTTTGATCGTGGTGGCCGTGGTCTACGAAATGGCGCCCGGGCTCAACGCTGCCACGAGCCGTTCTTTCCTCTTTTTCAACACGCTGTGCAGTGCGCTCATCATGTGGAACACCGTACTTGCGCTGTTCAATCTGTTGCCCATCCCGCCGCTGGACGGCCACTGGATCCTGATGAGGTTCCTTCCTCCTGGACCGCGGCAGGCGCTCGCGTCGATCGGCCGCTTCGGCTTTCTCATCCTCATAGTTCTGATGATGTCGGGAATCCTCTGGAGGATCCTGTCGCTGCCCGTCACCGCCACCGTCAACGGCTACTATGCCCTCGTCAACGGTGTCGTGGGCCTGTTTACGTGATAAAAAACCCCTCCGGCAAAAGCCGGAGGGGTTATCGCCCGAACTCACAGCCGATACCGCGAAGCACGAGGGCTTTGCGGTATCAGCTGCGAGAAGTTACGATGCGAACAGTGAAGCTGATCGCACGGTAGCTCTAGTTTTCCATACCCGTTCCGCGGTCGTTCTTGCGGGTGACGTCGGTATCGATCGTTACCGCCGTGTAGACGCTCTCGAGTCCCTTGGTGTTGACGGCGGTCACCATGTATTCGTACTTCGGACCCGGCTCCACGCTCGAGTCGACGTAACGGTTGTCCGTTACCGGCGAAGAAGTGAGCAGGCCGATGGCCTGTTCGGACACATCGTGACGATAGACTTTGTAGCCCCGGAGGTTCGGCGAAGAGCTGACGTCCCAGCTCAACGCGACACTACCACCGGCAGTTAATACAGCATTCAGTCCTGAAACGGCGGTGGGCGGTGCCTCATCGACCGGTACCGGTGCGAGCGTGATGGTTTCATCGCTGCATCCGAGCAGCAGACCCGATACGCACAGCAGAACCGCGCTGATCATGACATACTTGCGGACCGTCATGACGGTTGCCTCCTTTTGGGAATCCCCAATTTATCCTAGTAACCTGATGCGTGCCTTGATTGCCTGGTAGCTACGGGATAGTGCGGTGTAGAGAAGCTGGAGCATGTGCGGCGACTACCCCGTAGCCGGTTTGGCGATTGAGCAAGGCTTGTACCAATCCACGTATATCGCATACGGACGCTACTTATGAGACTCGTGCGCCGCGTTCGTTCCTCGCGGGGAGCGGGTTTGATCCCCGCAATGGCGCGTTGTTCCTCAAACTGCCCGCCCGGCGTGTCAATATGAAAACGCAGGATTGCACACCGCCGTGACCCTGTCACGCGTGCCAAGAAAAACCCCTTGACGTATCACAAGTTATGACTCAATATCAGACAATAATTCCGCGTGTGGATTTATTCGGAAGGAGGCTAGCGGAGATGACCAAAGCCGAAATCGTGGAAGACATCGCTAACAAGACAGGTCTGACGAAAAAAGATGTGGCGACGGCCATGGACCAGTTTCTCGAGGCGATATCCCGGGCTCTCGTCGAAGGCAAGCACTATGAGATTCGAGGGTTCGGTACATTCAAAGTGAAAAACCGCAAGGCCCGAATGGCCCGCAACCCGAGGACGGGCGAAGCAGTACCCGTTCCCGACCGGAAGGTCCCCGTTTTCAAGGTTTCTAAAGAACTGAAGGACCTGGTGGCCAACGCCTGAGCCCCCGGCCTTCCGACGAATCAGCCGGCAACGCGACTGTCCGCCCGGATCCAACGCATGAGCGCGGATCGGGGCGGCTGGTTGCGCGGCCGGTTTCGCTATGTCCAGACCAATCGACCTCAGAAGTGACACGGTAACCCGGCCGGGGCCGGGTATGCGCGAAGCGATCGCCAACGCCGAAGTGGGCGACGACGTCTTCGGCGACGATCCCACTGTGATCGTGCTGGAGAAGAGGGTTGCCGAGATGTACGGCGCCGAAGCGTCGCTCTACGTCCCCAGCGGGACGATGGGTAACTTCGTCGCGCTGGCCAGTCTCACCTCGCCCGGCGATGAGGTGATCCTCGACCGGCAGTGTCACGTATTCAACTACGAAGTTGCCTCCGCCGCGGCCTACCTCGGTTTGCAGACGAACGCGATCGACGGCGACCGCGGCGTCATTACCGCGGAGCAGATTGCGCCTTATATCAGGGGCGACAACCTCCATCTTCCGCCTACCCGGGTGATCGAGATCGAGAATACGCACAACCGCGCGGGTGGGCGCGTCTTCCCGATCGAAGAGATGAAGTCGATTCGCGCGCTCGCGGACGAGCATGGACTGTTCGTACATCTCGACGGCGCGAGGCTGGCCCACGCCCACGTCGAGACGGGTGTGTCGTTCGAGGACTACTATGCGTGCGCCGACACGATCAGTATGTGCTTTTCCAAAGGGCTGGGAGCGCCGGTCGGCTCGATCGTTATCTCGACGGAGGAGCGCATCAACCGCGCCCGCAAGGTTCGCAAGCGGATCGGCGGCGGGATGAGGCAGGCGGGGATACTGGCC
This sequence comes from uncultured bacterium, assembly GCA_965371015.1. Lineage (GTDB taxonomy): Bacteria > Krumholzibacteriota > Krumholzibacteriia > WVZY01 > JAKEHA01 > CBDUWU01. The sequence continues at coordinate 7,350 of CBDUWU010000047.1, forward strand.
GCCGCCGCCCTGTACGCTCTCGATAACCACATCGACCGTTTGCGTGAAGACCATCAGAACGCCCGCAGGCTGGCCTCATTTGTCGAATCCACCGAGGGTCTCGCCATCCACGAGCCGGTCGAGACCAATATCGTGATCTTTCGCGTGGATCCGGCGGTTTACGCCGTCGGGGATTTTCTGAGCCGGCTTTCGGCCGTCGGGGTACTCGCCGTCCCGTTCGGCCCCGAACTGGTCAGGATGGTAACGCACCTCGATGTATCGGCCGACGACATCGAACGCACGGGCGAAGCGTTGTCCGGTCTCGACCGTAACTGATACCTTGTCGCCCGTACCCGCACATGACGGAATCCGACACTAAATTGCCTCCCGGCACGCTCACACTGGTCAGCACACCGATCGGTAATCTCGCCGATGTGACGCTGCGCGCGCTCGACGTCCTCCGGGAGTCGGACGCCGTTCTGGCCGAAGATACCCGCCACTCGCGCAAGCTGTTCACCCACCACGGGCTCCCGTCGAAACAGATGATCGCTTATCACGACCACAACAAGGAACGGGTCACGCCTGCCATTGTTTCGCGGTTGCTGGCGGGCGAGCGCCTCGCGTTGATCAGCGACGCCGGCACTCCGGGCGTGTCGGACCCGGGATTCTACCTCGTTCGCGCGGCGATCGCCGCCGGTGTTGAAGTGACGGCGGCGCCGGGGGCCAACGCGCTGTTGCCGGCGCTGATCCTGAGCGGTTTTCCCACCGACGCATTTATCTTCGAGGGATTCCCGCCGCGTAAAAAGGGAGAACTCGGCCGCGTGATAACTGCACTGTCCGGTGAACGCCGGACGGTCGTGTACTATGTCTCGCCTCACCAGTTGATCAAAGTGCTCACCGCATTCGCCGAACTGCTGCCCGACCGCGAACTCGCCGTTGCGCGTGAACTGACAAAGATCCACGAGGAAGTCCGGCGGGGAATGGCGGCCGAATTACTGGAGCATTACGGCGCACGCAAGGTCCGCGGAGAAATCGTGCTGGTGGTCAGGGGAGTGGGGCGCAAGTCAGCCCCTTGACGGTCGACGATGGTTAATGATAGATTCTGGTTCGATGGACAAACGTGAATTCAAGAGTTACGCTCGCAAGATCCTCGATCCGATAGTCTCGTTGCTGACGTCGCTCGGCGTCCCGCCGGTCCTGGTGTCGATCGGGGGGCTGGCGTTGAGTATTTACGGCGCGGTTCTGGTCGCGCGCGGACAGCTGGCCCTGGGCGGTGTCTTCATGCTCCTGTCGGGGCTGTGCGACGTGCTCGACGGCGACCTGGCGCGGCGGCGCGGGTTGGCGAGCCGGTTCGGCGCTTTCCTTGATTCGACGCTCGACCGCGTGGCTGAATTTGCGTTCTTCGGCGGATTCCTCTATTACATGATCCACCGGGTGGGTGGCGCGAACGATTTTGTTTTCGTGGTGACGATCGTGGCATTGACGGGATCCGTCATGACGAGCTACGCGCGCGCCCGCGCCGAGGGCCTGGGTTACGAGTGCACGGTGGGCATTATGGAACGGCCGGAACGCATCGTGGCGCTCACGCTGGGACTGTTCCTGGGCTACCGGGTGCTGACCGTCATCCTCGTCCTTCTCGCCGTGACGACCATGTACACGTTCTTCCAGCGCATCGTCCACGTCCACCGCGTCGCCTCCGCCGACGATCGCCCCCTCGATGATCCCTCTCCCCTTCCCACTCCTGAAAACGATCCCGACTCCGATTAACGACTGCTTGATATGCTCGGGCAGACTGCCCGACCAGTACGGCGGGCGCTGTGGGCGCGGCGCGATAAGGGAAACAGAGGTGTGTCAGCCTTCCAGGCGGGCCTCGATCGACTGCATGCAGGCCTTGTGGACGTCCTCCGGGGACATCGTGCCGTCGATAATATCGATCGGTCCCACGTGGTCCCTATAATAAGAGGCCGCCAGACGCTTGTAGTTCTGGTCGATCGTTTCCAGGAAGTCCTTCTTTTCGTAGACAGTCGGGCTCTCGTTTCGTTCCGAGATACGGCGGAGGCACTCGTCCACCGGAACGTCGAGAAACAGCGTGAGGTGCGGACGGGAAAACCCCGAGTTGATTTCCATGACCCAGTCCGGCGTGATCGACGTATCGAGAGTCTGATACGCGAGCGATGAGAAGATATAGCGGTCGCACACCACGTGCGAATTCGTGAGGAGCTTGCTTTCCAGCAGGCGCGAGTGTTCCAGCCGGTCCGCCGCGAAGAGGAGCGCCATTTCGCGCTCCGCCAGGCGGTGCCGCAGCAGCTTTCCCGTGAGGATGTCGCGAACCAACTTACCGATCGGGCCGTCGGTTGGCTCACGTGTGAGGAAACTATCAGCCTTTAATTTCGTAAAATAGTCCTGGAGCATCGCGGCTTGAGTCGTCGTTCCCGCGCCGTCCAGTCCCTCGAGTACGATGAATCGGCTTTTGTCGCTCCACATTTGGTGTTTATCCGCCTTTCCTGCGGTCGTCGGACCGCCAAGCGACAAATATCACACCCTCCGCAAAAGGGGGAAGCGATAAATCGCCCGTTTTTCGACGGGCCCGGAGCCGGAAAAATATGTCAGACAGCCAAATACGAGAGTTTGACGCGACAAAGCAGTGGTTGCCTGTATTCCGGCCCCGTATTATATTTCCACAGGCCCCACGCGGACCGGCTTTTGTAAGTGATAAAATGCACAAGCACTTACGAAAGTGGGCACCCGGGGGGGGCAACTCGGGAAACATATTTTGTAGTGGAATACAAGTTGCTTGACCCAAGGCGAACCTCGACGGCGGTCGGCAGACCGCACCCCTATTCCAGGAGGCTAGTCCAGTGAAATTTCTCTCCAGGCGCAAAATCATCCTCATCTCGATCGCTCTGGCGCTGTGCGTATTCGCCCTGGGTGCTTTCGCCGATGGCCCGGCGCGCGAAAAACAAGAAAAACAAACAGACGTATACCACGATCTCGAAATATTCGCGAAAATCGTCGAAAAGGTATCCCAGTACTACGTGGACGACGTCGATACGCACGAACTCATCCAGGCGGCGATCGACGACATGCTCGACGAACTCGATCCCCACAGCCAGTACCTGGACGGTCTCGACTACGAAGACCTCATGGTGAGCACGCGGGGTGAGTTTGGTGGTCTGGGCATTTACATCGTATTCCGGGACAACTATCCTACCGTCATTTCGCCGATCGACGACACCCCCGGTGACCGGGCTGGATTGCGCGGCGGGGACCAGATCGTGGAAATCGAGGGGATGGACACCGAGGGATGGCGCACGGACAAGGCGGTCAAGTACCTCAGAGGCGACCCGGGGACGGACGTCACCTTCAAGATCCGGCGGCCCGGCTCGGAAGAAGCCATCGAATACGTGCTGACGCGCGAAATCATCAACGTGTCCAGCGTGCCGTACCACGACATGTTTGGCGACGTCGGCTATGTCAAGGTGTCGAGCTTTTCCAAGAGGACCGCTTCCGACCTCGACGGTGCGATCGACGAACTCGAGAGCCTGGGTATGAAAGGGCTCGTGCTCGACTTCCGCGGCAACCCCGGCGGTCTGCTCCAGGCGTCCACCGAGGTGTCCGAGTTGTTCCTCGACAAGGACAAGCTGGTGGTCTACACCAAAGGCCGCCTCCAGAACAGCAACCGCAAGTACTACTCGAAGAACCGGAAGATCCACAGGGGCTATCCCGTCGTGATTCTGATCAACGGGGCCAGCGCCAGCGCCTCGGAGATCTTCGCCGGCGCTCTTCAGGACTGGGACCGCGCTTTTGTGGTCGGCCAGACTTCGTTCGGCAAGGGCACCGTGCAAACCGTATTCAACCTCAGCGAAACCGAAGCGATCAAGCTGACTACAGCCAAGTACTACACGCCGTCCGGCCGGAGTATCCACATGGATCACAAGAAGCGGATGGAAGAGGCGGAAGCGGCCATGACGACGGCGCAGCGTGAGACCGATGGCGATGCCGACGTCGAAACGGCCGACGTCGAAACGGCCGACGTCAATGCCGACAAACCGGTGTTCTACACGTCGGGCGGCCGTATTGTTTATGGCGGCGGCGGGATCACCCCCGACCTCGAATTCGAACCGCTGTATTACACCGATCTGCAGCGCGAGCTCGAGCGCAAATCGATGGCGTTCACGTTTGCCGTCGAGGTGCTCGATGACGACGAAATTGTCGAGGGTTTCCGCATCGACGACGCGATGCTGGATCGGTTCTACGGGTTTCTCGCCGACCGTGAATTCGAATACGAAGAAGAAGACCTGACCGAAGGAAACGTCGACTACATCCGTACCATGGTGGCCCGCGAGGCCCTCAACCACAAGTATGGACGCAAGGCGATGTACCGCATTCTGCTGGAAGCCGACCCCGAGTTCCAGGAAGTCCTCAAGATCATAAAGACGTCCCCGACACTCGAGGAGATGTTCGCGTACGCCGAATCGCAGAAGAGCATCAAGAAGGCGAGCACGGAATAGGGCCGGTTACCAGACCTCTGTTTGATTCGTATCCGGCAAACGGACAGAGCAATTTATGCGCAAGAAGATCGCAATACTATGTGATTTCGACGGCACCGTCGCCCGGGACGACGTGGGCAACCTGTTGTTCGAGAAATTCTGCGGCAACGGCGATTCCGCCGGGGTCGTCGACGAATGGCGCCGGGGTGAGATAACGTCGCGCCAGTGCCTGGAGCGCGAGGCGGCCATGGCCCGTGCCGAACGGGCCGAACTCGACAAGTTTATCCACGAGCGCCAGCTCGATCCGTATTTCAAGGATTTCCACGACTTCGCCAAAAAACGCGGCATGGAAGTCGTCATCATGAGCGACGGGCTCGACTACTATATCGAGACCATGCTCGTGCGCAACGGCCTGGGCGAGATCGAATTTTTTTCCAACCGGCTCGAGCTCGACGGAGACAAATTCCGGGTCGGGTTTCCACACTACGGACTCCTCAGCTGCGACGACTGCGCCTGCTGCAAGACGCACCACCTGTACCGGTACCGTGAAGACGGATTTTATATCGTTTATGTGGGGGACGGGATGAGCGATGCCTGTCCCAGCGCGACGGCCGACATGGTGTTCGCCAAGGGGCACCTGCTGGAATTCTGTCAGAAGTCGGGAATCGACCACATCGAGTTCCAGAACTTTCGCGACGTAGAGCGCGAAGTGCTTCAGCGCCTGGTTCTGGAAGACGGGTCGGACGAGGCGGTTGGATAGAACGCGGCCAAACGTCAGTTCTTCTCTTTGAGGCGTCCCTTTCCGGGGGGCGCCTTTGTCGTATCGGCCCCTGTCGAGTCTGCGCCGGGCACCCGGTAGAACATCTGGATACGGTTGCCGGTACCGGTTGTGTCGGCGCCGAACATGATGATTGCGGCGTCGGGGTTCAGTGTCGGGTGGTCGACGATGCGCTCGGGGAGGTTCATGCGGGGGTCTTTACGGTACGAGTTGTAGCCGACGAGCGCCATGAAATAGAGCAGCGTATCGGGGTTGATACCGCCGGCGTCGATGAAGCGCTGGAGCTCTGACTCGATCAGGGCGATGTCGTCGTCGAACACTTCGTCTATGCGGGCACGCGTCCAGAACGTCTCCAGCAGGCCGGCGATTTCGCGCCGGTGGTCGTCGGTGAGCGTGTCGGGGGTGCACGCCACGAACTGCTTCGTCAGCCGGTCCCACCGGGCGTCCCTCGATTCGCCGCATCCGTCGAGCCCGGAAAGGGCGGCGATCGCAACGGCCAGTCCCAACAACACGATTCTCTTCATATTCGTTCTCCGTTTGCCGACAGATGACGCCGGAACCAGCCGACCGTCTCGTCGATCGCGGCGGCCAGAGGCCCGGGGTTGCCGGAGCCGCCGACGCCGTAAGTGTGCCCGGTCCGAAGGAGCAAGAGTCTGGTTTCCGCGCCGGCCGTACGGGCATCGGCAAAGCGCTGAGCGTTTTGGGGCGGAATCACCAGGTCGACCTCTCCGTGGACGATCAGGTGAGGAATCCCGAGGCCCGCGCTTCGGTCGGCCAGCGCGTAGTCATCGTGGTGCGCCTCGAGGTCTTCGAGGAAGCAGATCCCCATCGCCAGCCGCTGACCGTTCTCACCCTCGAGCCAGTCGTATTCGCCGGCCTCCCGCCATCGCGCCTTCTGCCGCGGCCGGTAGATGTCGGCGTGGGCCGGCGCCGACCAGGTGGCAATTGCCGCGATGTCGCCGGGGGCGGCCAGCGCGTTGAGCACCACCGACGTGCCGCCGCGGCTGTGACCCCACAGCCCGATCCGGGCCGCTGGCTCGAACCGTCCCCCTCCACCCGCGCGGATCCAGGCGATGACCGCGGCGAGGTCCCGGCTTTCGCGGTCAATCGTGTTGCGCCGGATCATGTCGGGGTGCGTGTATACCGGACCTCCGCCCGCGCCGCCGTCGCCTCCCGCCACTCCGTTGTGCGAAAAGTCGATCGCCAGGGCCGTGATTCCGTCCTCGCAGAGGGCTCCTGCGAGACGCGGGATGAACCCCCACAGGCGGTAGCCCTTCATGCCGTGGCAGAGGACAACAACCCGGCCCGCCCGGGCCCCGTCGCCGCTCTCGTAGGCGTCCGCCCAGACCGGGTGGTCGCCGTCGGTCGAAATAGGGATAGTGGGCGGGGGAGACGTTGTCATGGGCAACGTCAAAATAGGGCATTCCCGTTGAAAATTCAAGCGTTAGCGCTTGAACCGCCCTTTTCGAATGATTATCATCCATGCGTGATTTCCTTTCGAAACAACGCATATGACGCCCCGCCGGACGGGCCCGTGGGCCTGCCCAACGGCGCCCGGTCGATACTGGCCCCGCTGTGCGGAATTACCGACGCCGTTTTTCGCCGGATTTGTCTGGAAAGCGGTGCAGAGATGGTAGTTACGGAGATGGTCAGCTCCGAAGCCATGACGCGGGGCAGGGAACACACGGTCCGGGCGATCAAGGGGCTCTCCGTGGAGGAGGGGCCCCTGTCGGTGCAGATTTTTGGTGGCGTCCCGGAACGGATGGGGGAAACGGCCGCCCTGCTTTCGGAGATGGAGCCGGAGGATATCGATATGAATTTCGGCTGCCCCGTGCGCAAAATCGTCTCCCAGAACGGTGGATCGGCCGTCCTGCGCGACCTCGACCTCCTGGGCCGGATCTGCCGCGAGGTGGTGCGGCAAAGCGAGGTGCCGGTGTCCGCCAAGATCCGCGCCGGCTGGGACAAGTCGAGCGGATCGCAGATCCGCGAGATCGCCCGGGTGATCGAGGGCGCCGGCGTTTCCATGCTGGCCGTCCACGCCCGTACGCGCAAACAGGGGTTCACCGGCCGCGCCGACTGGGACCTGATCGCCGAAGCGAAGGACGCCGTCGACATCCCCGTGATCGGCAATGGCGACGTGGCGACAGCGGATGATTTTTTTGAAATAGTGCGGCAGACGAACTGCGAAGCGGTGATGATCGGACGCGGGGCGATCGGCAACCCGTGGATCTTCGCCGAAATCCGGGCGAGGCTGGAAGGCCGCGACTATACGCCCCCCGGACCCCGCGAGCGCGTCGAGGTGCTGCTCGACCATGTCCGGCGCGAAGTGGAAGTGGACGGCGAACCGCACGGCGTGATCACGTCGCGCAAGGTCATGGCGGCCTACGTCAGGCACCTGCCCGGCGCGCGCGACCTGCGCGGAATCATGATGCAGATCACCACCATCGCGGCGCTGGAAGAGTTGTTCAACTCCTATCTCGACGAACGCGGTTTCTGACCCCCCCGGGGGCGCGCGAGTCGCAGGCGGCATACTGTGGAAGAGTCCAGATTGAAAGACCTGCTCGGCCGTTTCAAAAGCGGCGAGCTGGATGAGGAAGCGGTCCTGAAGGAGCTTCGCTTCCTGCCGTTCGAGGATATCGGCGACGCCAAGGTCGACCACCACCGCGCACTCCGGACGGGTTTTCCCGAGGTCGTGTACGGCACGGGAAAGACGGACGACCAGATTGTGCGCATCGCGGAGGCGATTCTCAAGCACAACGGCAATTTCCTCGTCACCCGGTGCGCGCCGTCCGCCGCGGAAGAACTGACGAAGCGGTTCCCCGATGGGACCTGGGTACCCAACGCGGGGATTTATTACGTCGAGGCGGGGTCTCGCGAAAAGCACGGCGACGTTCTCGTCATCACGGCGGGGACGACGGACATCCCCGTGGCCGAGGAGGCCGCCATTACGGCGTCGCTCTTCGGGTGCCGCGTCGAGCGGATCTACGACGTCGGCGTGGCCGGCGTCCACCGGCTGATGGCGTACCGTTCGATGATCGAGGAGGCCGACGTGGTTATCGTCGCCGCCGGTATGGAGGGCGCGCTCGCCAGCGTGGTGGCCGGGGTGGCCCGGTCGCCGGTGGTGGCGCTTCCGACGAGCGTCGGTTACGGGGCGAGCTTCGGCGGACTGGCAGCGCTGCTGGGAATGATGACGAGCTGCGCGGCCGGGGTCTCGGTGGTCAACATCGACAACGGATTCGGGGCGGGATGCGCCGCGGCGCTGATGTGTTCGCGGGCGCGGCACCTGGCGGCCCGCATAATAAAAAATGGCGGAGAAGAGGCGTGACGATATGACAAAAACATTGTTGATCGATCCCTTCAGCGGTGCCAGCGGCGACATGCTGCTCGCCTCGCTCGTCGACGCGGGGTGTCCGCTGGAGACGCTGCGCGACGGTCTCCTCGCCGTTCCCGCGCTGGCCGGCGTGACCATCGGCGTAGAGAGGGTCGAACGCGGTGTGTTCGCCGCGTCGCGGATGGCGATCGGCCTTCCCGACGAACACACTCACCGCGGACTCTCCGCGGTGCGCGAGATCATCGAATCGGCTCCGGGGTTGAGTGCCGGAGTGCGGGAGCGCTCCATCGCCGCGTTCACCCGCCTGGCGACCGTGGAGGCCCGTGTCCACGGTATGGACGTCGATGAGATTCACTTCCACGAGGTGGGCGCGCTCGATGCGATCGTCGACGTAGTGGGATTTTACCTGGCCGTCGAAGCCCTCGGCGTGGAGGCGATGCGCTACACGAGGCTGGTCGTGGGGACGGGACAGACGAACAGCATGCACGGCGAGATTCCGGTCCCCGCGCCGGCGACGCTCGAACTGCTCGCCGGCCACCCGCTGGCGTTTTCGGGGCGTCACGAAGAGTTGATCACGCCGACGGCGGCGGCGATCATCGCCACGTCCTTCGAAGCGGTCGACCCCGGGACCTGTTTCGTTCCCGAGTCGGTCGGCTACGGCGCCGGCACGCGCGAGTCGAAGAAGGGCCGGATGCCCAATATTCTGCGCGCCGCGCTCGGAAGGCTCGAAGAGGTGCCGACCGAGGTTGCCATCATCCGTACGACGATCGACGACATGAATCCCGAGGTGTACGGGTACGTCATGGAGCGGTTGTTCGATGGGGGCGCGCTCGAGGTCTATTACCAACCCGTAATGATGAAGAAGAATCGTCCCGGCGTCGAGATAACCGTCATCGGAGAAGCCGCCGACGAGGATCGCCTCGCGGGGCTTCTCCTCGTCCACACGTCGACGATCGGCGTGCGGGTTGCGCGCGAACGGCGCGTGGAACTCGACCGCCGCGTGGAAACAGTGGATACGGAGCTCGGAGAAGCCCGTGTCAAGGTCGCCGGGTTTCCCGGCGGCGATGAGAAGATGAGCCCGGAGTACGAATCGTGCCGCGCGCTGGCCGCGTCGTCGGGGCGTCCGCTCATCGAGGTCTTTGACATCGTGCGCATCGCGTGGCACAACGCGCGAGAGAAAGAATCGAATTGATGATGGCGTCACGTACATTGAGAATCGGGATCCTGATCTGTGCCGCCGTTGTATTGGTCGGCGCGTGGGGTTGCGGGCCCAGGACGCGTAAGCCGGTCGAAGGCGAGAAGGTGCTCGCCCACGTCGTTTCGCCGGGGGAGACGCTCGAGATCATCGCGGACGACTATTACGGCGACCCCGACCGCGCCGATGACATCCGCGACTTCAATCTGCTGGATACGGACGAACTGCGCGAAGGCGAAGTGGTCAGGGTCTACATGACGCCCGACGACATGGACGCCCTCGCAAAGAGGAAACGGGCGCGGATTCCCTACAACGCCGGTCTCGACCTGGTCTCGCACGGCGCGTGGCTCGACGCGATCGGCGCGTTTCGTGAAGCCATCGCGCTCGACCCGGGATTTGCCGAAGCGGAATACAACCTCGGTGTCACGTACCAGAAAATGGAGTCCCACGACAAGGCGATCGGGCAGTTCGAACGGGCGATCGAACTCCGGCCCGGCGACGCCGACTACCACTACGCCCTCGGCAACAGCTATTACCATACCAAGCGGTACGACCCGGCGATCAGATCGTTCGACCGTGCGCTGGCGATCAACCCCGCGTTTCTCAAGGCACAGTACTCGCTGGCCGTCTCGCTCGAGAAGGCGGGCAACACGGCCCGGGCCCGGCGCGAGTGGCAGCGTTATCTGGACATGGACGGCGACAGCGAATGGGCCGACCGCGCGCGGGCCCGCCTCACCGAGCTCGAATAATGATCACGCTCACCCACGTCAGCGTCGAGCTTCCCTTCAACTCACCCGACTCAAGAACTATCCTCGATGACGTCACGTTGTCGATCGCACCCGGCGAATGGGTTGCGCTCGCCGGAGCGAACGGCTCGGGCAAGACGACGCTGCTCCACACGCTCGCGGGCCTGCTCGCGCCCTCGGCGGGTACGGTGGAAACGTCCCGCGCT
>CBDUWU010000048.1:0-18047 GCA_965371015.1 uncultured bacterium
CTCGGTCAAGAACATGTCCGAGGCCGAGGAGTACCTCGATCTTCCGGTTCTGGCCACCATTTCGGAAATGCGTGACCGGCCCTGATCAATCGGTACGGCCATTCGTGAGGCAGGCAGTTACCCGGTATGTATGAATCGTATTTCAATTTGAACGAGAACCCGTTCGGGATCACACCGGATCCGAAGTTCCTTTATAAGGGCAAAGCGCACAGGGAAGCCCTGGCGTACCTCGCCTACGGTGTGTTCCGGAAAAAGGGATTTCTGGCTCTGACCGGAGAAGTCGGGATCGGCAAGACCACGATCATCCGGGCTTTCATACAGACTTTTTATCCGTGCCTCGAGGTCGCGTTCATACTCAACACCCGGGTGACATTCGACGAACTCCTGTACATGCTGCTGACCGACCTCGGCGTCGAGCCAAAAAACGACTCCAAGGTGGTGATGCTTTCAGCGCTCAATCACTACCTGATCGAGCTCTATGCGGAGAACCAGAATCCTCTGCTCATCATCGACGAAGCGCACAACCTCACTCCGGAAGTGCTGGAGGAACTGCGCATGCTGTCCAATCTCGAAACAGACGAACAAAAACTCATCCAGATCGTTCTCGTCGGACAGCCGGAGCTGTCTCATATGCTCATGCGTGACGATATGAGACAGCTTCGCCAGCGCATTCCCGGTGTGTTCAACATGCAGTACCTGTCGCGCGAAGAAGTCGACTCGTACATTCGCTATCGTCTCGGCGTGGCTGGTCTGAGGAACGGGTTGATGTTTTCCAATGCTGCCGTTGATGCGATTTACGGGTTCAGCTCGGGGATTCCGCGCCTTATCAACATGCTGTGCGACCGCGTACTGTTGAAAGGATACCTTCACAAGACACATTTCGTGGAAGAGAACCTGGTTGAGGCGAGCATTCTCGAGCTGTCGTTTCAAGAGGGCGGCTCGCCGGGTGAGAGGAGGCAGTCGCTGTGAGCAAGATGTTCGATTCGCTGCGGCGCGCCGAAACCGCCCGGAAGCAGAAAACCGCTGGTTCCGAGGCGGAACCGGACAAGCCGACCATCGGACCGGCCTCCGCGCTGGATGGGGCACCCCGCCGCGTCGACCTTCTTCAGGTCCAGGGCTTTCCCGAGGACTTTCTTCGCGAACTCGGGATGCTCAAGAACTCGCTCGAGAGCGCGACCGGCACTGCCGACAAACGCAGCCTGATGTTCGCCGGGTCGGTGTCGGGCGAGGGGACAACGACACTCGTGTCCAGCTTCGCGCGACTGCTGTCGTTCCAGACGAGCGAAAAAATTCTCCTCATCGAAATGAATTCCCGCAAGCCCGCCCTTCACTGGAGGTTCGGCCTCCAGTCTCAATTCGGAATCACCCATGTTCTGGACGGGAGCAAGACCCTCGAGTCCGTCGTGCAGCCGGCGCCGAACGGATCGTTTGACGTCGTGCACGTCGGCGAGAGCGATCCCGTGAAGATCCAGGTCAATCTCGACCGCACCTTTCCCGCGCTGCTTCAGACGGCACTGCAGCGTTACAACACAGTGCTCATCGATGCGCCTCCCATCGTCGGGTCGCCCGAGGCGCCACCGATGGCGGCGATCGTCGACGGTGTGGTGCTCGTCGTCCATAGCGGCAAGACCAAGAGAGAAGTGGTGCAGCGGTCTCTGGACATGATTGCGCAGTTCGACGGTAACGTCCTCGGCGTGGTCTTGAACCGGAAGAAGTACTACATCCCCGATTTTATATACCGGCGGTTGTAGCGCGGGCTATCCGCGGTACCCGACTATCGATGAACAACCCCTGCCACGATATCATAGCGCGCCACACGGACGACCTGGTCGGACGTGTGCTCTCCGCCGTCGGCGAACAGAACGTGCGGTCGGTTTTCGTCGCCGGCAGCGTTGCTCGCGATGAAATGTCGTACTGTATCGCGGAAGACGTGGTGGAGGTGTATTCGGACGTCGACCTCTACGTCGTCGTTGGTGACGAAGTCGACCTGGAGGCGGTGCGGCGCGGAGCGCGCGAGGCGGCCGCCGGGGTACCGCTGGAGGCCCCGGGATATCGTATCTGCAGCGGGCCCGACGTCGGGGTGTACACCTTTGCCGATCTGGCGGCGCAACCCGCCCGTCCCGGCACGGCCGGACTCGGCCGGTACCACCGCGCCGTTTTCGGCGACGGCGAGCTGGCCGGGCAGGCGTCACAGCGTATCGGAGAGAATATCGCCCCGGAAGAGGCGTTGTACCTCCTCGAGAATCGCCTGGGCGAACTCGCCGGAATGCGGTCCATGGAGGGCGAAGGTCCGGCGACGGAGTGGCGTGATCGATTCCGGGCCTTCGTTTTGTGCAAGACCGGTCTCGACGTCGCCAGCGCCGGTCTGATCGATCGCGGGCGTTTCCATCCATTACGCCGCGAACGCCTCGAGCGTTTCGAGGCGCTGGTCGACAATCCGGGCGGCGACCCCGTCTGGGACGCCGGTGAAATTGCCGTCGTCAGGGATTGCCGCGATAGGCTCGCCGGGCTGCCGTCTCCCGACTGGCACGCCGGATTGGACGCGGGTGCGGCCGACGCCGTCGTTGCGGCGGTGTTGTCGCAGTGGAAGAAGATCGCCGCGAAAACACTCGGTGGACACGAGGACGACTGGTGTGACCTGGTATTGCGGCGCTGTCATACGGGCGACTATATCGAAAACTTCCGCCAGTTCCGTGCCATGAACGCCCGTTGCGGTTTCAAACGCCGCAGGGGCGCTGCGGCCGGTGTCCACCTGTCCAGGTATTCGGCGGCGGACGCGTTGCGGATGTCGGCGCTGACGGATTACCTCTCCCGTAACGTGTCGATGAGGCCGGACATTGGACGTCTGATCGCCACACTCGGACCGTTCCTGGACCGATTGACCCGCGGGTGCGGGTTCACCGAAGGCTCGCTCGCGGATCGTTCGTTCCGGATGTACAGGGCGATCCAGTGACGCCCGTTTGAGAAAGTCGAAGGTCGATGGGTAAACCGCTCACCGTTGTGTTTCTGATCGATGCTCTGGGATGGGAAATCGTCCAGCGCTTCGATTTCTGCGCCGGGTTGCTGGAGAGTCGCTCCGGCCTGGGCACCGTGCTCGGGTACAGCTCGGCCGCGATCCCGTCGCTGCTCTCGGGGACGGCGCCGTTCGAACACGGTCAGTGGGCCATGTGGCGCAAGGCTGCCCCGGGAGCTTCGCCGTTCGGCTACCTTCGCTTTGTTCCGCCGCTGCCGCACCCGCTCGAGTGGAGGGCCCGGCACCTCGTGCGGCGATGGACGGACAGGCGGGGACTGATCGAGGGGTACTACGACCTCTACGAGATTCCCGTGCACCTGCTTTCCGAATTCGACGTCTCCCAGCACCGCGACCCCTACCAGCCCGGCGGGCTCGGTTGCGAAACTGTATTCGACCGCTTCGTATCAAAGGGCATTTCCTACCGGATGTGGTATTACAAGACTCCGGAAGCGGATAACATGGGCGCATTACTCGAAGCGCTGGCCGGAGACGACGAAGTGCTGTTCCTCTACACAGCCGAACTCGACGTACTGATGCACCGCGCGGGCATTTTCGGCACGGCGGTGGAAAAAAAGCTCCGTGGATACGAACGGTTCATCGGGTCGCTTTTTCGCGGTGCCAGGCGCGCCGGCCGGGACTTGTCGTTGCACGTGCTGAGCGACCACGGGATGGCCGACGTACACGATTCGTACGACGTCTGGGGCGGGTTGAATGATGCCGGGTTTAAACTGGGCAGAGATTACCTGGCGTTTTTCGATTCGACGATGGCACGGTTCTGGGGTGGAGGTAAGGCGCGCTCGGCGGCGGCCGAGATGATGGCCGAAGCGAATGTGGGCAGGGAACTGGAAGACGATGAACTCTCCGCTTTCGGGTGTCTGTTCGATGACCGCTCATACGGTGACGCCGTGTTCGTGGCCAACCCGGGGGTGATGTTCGTCCCCAGTTTCATGGGCGGGACGAGGATCGCCGCCATGCACGGATACGACCCCGGCGACCGATTTTCCCGGGGGTGTTTTCTCTCCAGCGACGTGGGAGCCGATCCACCTGTCTCTATTCTGGATTTCAAGGAATACCTGTTCGGGCGATTGACGGGAGGGCGCAGTTGAGTCCGCTCAAGAACCAGGTCGGGTCGGCGATGGTCTGGAGCGTTGTCGCGCGTGGCGGCCGGTTTGCCCTCGGTATTCTCAGCAGCGTGATCGTTGTACGATCGCTGGGTGCGCATGACTACGGTGTACTGAGTATCGTGCGCAACATCCTCATGTTTACCGTGATATTCGCCGGTGCGGGGCTGGGACAGGCGTGCCTCAAGTTTCTGCCCGCATTGCGGGTGGCCCGCGACGGCGCGGGAGCCGCCCGCCTGGTCCGGACGGCGCTGGTCGTAAGCCTGCTCGTGTGGGCGGCGCTGGTCGTGACGATTTATTTCGGCCGCCACGCGATCGAGGGGCTCTTCCCGTACGAGGGGTTGGGTCTGATTCTGGCGGTGGCCGTGGCGTTGTCGCTGTTCGAGGTGTTCTTCGCGCTCATCGCGCGGATTCTCGAGGCGAGATATGACACCCGGCGGCTCAGCTTGATGTCACTCGTGAGCCACGCGGTTTTTATCTGTGCGCTGCTTATCGTGCTGCCGAGAGGGTGGGGTGTGGCGGGCGTGATTGCCGCCGCGGCGGCGGGACACGCGGTGGCGGTCCTCGTGTTGACCACGAAGGTGAAGTCGAGTGTTTCGCTCCCTGGTGAAATCGGCGCAGCCGGCGAAGTCGACGAAGTCGGCTTGGGAATTTCTTTCAAAAGGCTGGCCCGTTACTCGCTGCCGCTGGTGCTTGTCGGCGTGCTCGTCCAGGTGGTCTGGCGGCAGTCGGAGACACTCTTTCTCGCCCATTTCCGCTCGGCGGAGGAAACGGGCTTTTTCGATCTGGCCTACCGGTTGCCACAGACGATGCTGGAATTCGTTCCGACCGCCGTGTGGCCGCTGGTGATGGCGGGGTTTTCGGAAGTGCACGCGCGGGACGCGTCCCGACTGCCGATCGCCATCGACCGCTACTACCGGATGCTCTTCCTGCTGATTACTCCGATCTGCATGACGGGTATCGTTCTGGGAGGGCGGATGGTGACGGTGCTCTACAGCGACGTTTACCTGCCCGCGGCGATCCCGACACAGCTGTTTTTCGCCGTATTTACCCTTTCGTTCTTCGGAACTCCGTTGTCGATGACGCTTTATGTGTTGGAAAAAACTCACGTTATTCTGACAGTCTACCTGTGCCTGGCTGCGCTGAACGTCGGACTGGACCTCGTGCTCATACCCCGTTACGGGGTCACGGGGGCCATAGTGCCGGTGGCTCTGGTGACGGCGGCGTCGCCTTTTATCTACCGCGCGCTGGTGCGGCGGTACGTCGACGGGGTCAGAATTCCTCTCGTGTTCATCGGCAAAACGTTTCTGGCGTCGGGCTTCGTTGTACTTCTGGCGCCGTTCACCCGTTATATCACCGGGTGGCTCGAGCTGGCCGCGGCATTCGTCGCGGCGGCGGGTCTGGTTGTTCTTGGATACAAATTGCTCCGCGTGGTGGGCAGGAAAGAAATGGACATGTTGGGAGCGGTTCCGTTTCCGTTAGCGAACCGGTTATTGAAGTTTATCGCAACGTCACAGTGAGGTATTGCCATGCATCGCGATCTGAAAATAAGCGTCGTCATCCCCTGTTATAACGAAGAAGAGGGTGTCCAGCACGTCATCAAAGGGCTCCCGGACTGTGTGGACGAGGTGGTCGTCGTCGATAACAACTGCACCGACAGGACCGCGGAGGTGGCGACGGCGCTGGGCGCGCGGGTGGTTTTTGAAGGCCGCAAGGGTTATGGCGCCGCTTACAAGGCGGGTCTGCCGGCGGCCGAGGGTGACGTCATCATCACACTCGACGGCGATGCCACGTACCCTTCCGAGCAGATCCCGGAGCTGGTCGATTATCTGGTAGATAACAAACTCGACTTCATCTCGGCGGCCCGGTTTCCGCTGCAGAATCCCAAGGCGATGAATTTCTCCAACAAGGTGGGCAACACGGTGCTCACCGTCGCGATGCTGTTGCTTTACGGCAACCCGATCAAGGATTCCCAGTCGGGGATGTGGATATTCAGGACGCGCGTGCTGCCACAGCTCGTCCTGACGAGCGACGGAATGCCGCTTTCGGAGGAGATCAAGATCGAGGCGATCCGCCACAAGGATATTGCGTTCGCCGAGTACCACGTCAACTACCACCCGCGAGTGGGTGAGGTCAAACTGGAGAAATGGCGCGACGGTTTTCGTAACCTGGCCTTCCTGGTCAAAAAGAGGTTCGGATAGGCGCTCTTTCCCGCATACGCTCCGTTCCGTTTCTCGGACTCGCGTTCCTCGGTCTGCTGGCCTCCGGGTTCGCCGGGGTTCTGCCGGCCGCTGTCCGTTTCCTGCTCGCGTTCTCCCTCGTTTCCTGGATCCCGGGGTCGATCCTGGCGGGACGCCTCCTGCGTTGCGTAGTTTCCGGCCCGCTGGAAAAGACGGTGTTTTCGTTCGTCGCCGGACTGGCCGGTATTTCGCTCCTGACCTGGGGTGCGATGCTCGGCGGGATTTCGTTCGACGTTTTCAGCGTGTCGATGCAGTGGGCGCTGGGCGTGTTTTTTGCCGTCGCGGCCATTCTCGACGTCCGGCGTCCGGTCGCCGGTAATGCACCCGCCATGCCCGCGGTGGCTGTCGGACAGTATATCCAGCGCGCGCTGGCCGCCGTTGCCGTCGTACTCTCCGTCGTGGCGCTGATCCAGTCGCCGCGATTCGATTATCA
Source organism: uncultured bacterium (assembly GCA_965371015.1). GTDB lineage: Bacteria > Krumholzibacteriota > Krumholzibacteriia > WVZY01 > JAKEHA01 > CBDUWU01. The sequence continues at coordinate 6,808 of CBDUWU010000048.1, forward strand.
CCAGGACTCATTCGACCACGTCGGTTATGTCCGGCACGTCGCGGGAGAGAATTCGCTCTCGCCGCGTGGCGTCCTTGCGCCCCCTGTCGATGCCCCCGAAGGCGGCGCCAAGGCCGATCCGCGCAAGGGCACCTTTCAGCCGATGGCCGCCCTGGCGGCGCGCATGGCGGGTGTGGACCCGATAGACGCGTGGCGTGTGATACCGGCGGTGTTCTTTCCGGTCGCGTTTCTCGCCTTCGTCTGGTTCTGCGCGGCATTTCTTCCGGACCGCCGCCTCGTGCTCGCGTGCGCGGCGTTGTTTCTGCTGTTCCAGGGCGGCACGGGGGTGTTGCACGGGCGCGAATTCGCCAACGGCCAGGGAATCTGGCTGGTGTTTTACTGGACGCTGGTGCCGCTGTGTCTGCGCTACGCCGTATCGGGCGCCCGGCGAAACTTGTCGGCGGTCCTGGTTCTGCTCGCCGGCGGCGCTTTCATGCACGTCGGAGTCTTGACGCACGCGGCGGTGTTGTTCGCCTCACTGCTGTTTTTTTACCGCTGGCTGCGCCTCGATCGCCGGGCGGTGTTGACAATGTGCGCGTGGGGAGCCGGAATTGCCGCCGTCGCGCTGGTGTGGAAGGTGGCGACGTCGATCGGGGTGGGGAACCAGATTCACGCTCACCCGCAGGGGCTGATGTATGTCGGCGGCGGGATGTTCGTGGCCAGCCCCGTCGAGGTGCTCCGGCAGAACGGACTCGTTTTCTTTGGTGGCCTGGTCATGCTCCCGTTCGTGTTCCTGGCGGCCCGGCGTCACCGGGAAGCGAAGCTTCAGCTCGCGTTCGCCGCCATTCCGATCGCGGTGTGTTTCATTCCGCCGCTCGTCGTGCTCCTCTATCAATCGGCGACTTATATGGTGTTCAGAACGCTCCTCAACGTGCCGGCCTTCGCCATCGTAGCGGCGTCGGCGTACTGGCTGGCGTCGTGGTCACGCCGGCGCGCGTGGTGGACGAGCGTGGCGGCGGCGCTTGCGTTGCTGGCGTGGGCCTGGTTGTTTCTGGCTCCGAGTATCGGTGCTATCGAACGCGCATTCGACGCCGGTCTGGCGCGGCGCGATGCCGAACCGCTCATGGAGCGATACGACGACCTGATCCGTTACATGCGGAGTCGTCCCGACGGCAGCGTCGTCCTGTCCGATCCGAAGACCAGTTATCTGCTCAGTGCCGCGACCGACCACCAGTTCGTTGCGATACTCGAACAGCACGGCAACCCCAACGACCCATTTGCATTCGACCGGCTGACCGCGGTCAGGGACGTGTTGTCCCCGTTCGTGTTTTTGTCCGAAGCCGCCGCCGCGTGTGAGCGCTACGGCGTCGACTTCGTCGTCGTCAACGGGCGTCTGCGCGATTCCGCCCCCGGGTTTCTCTTCGACTGGTCGCCGGTGCTGTATCCGCAGACGCGTCAGAAGCTCTCGGCGCTGGAAACACGCTTCCGCCCGCTGTTCGAGGACGGAGACATCACCGTGTACCTTTATTATCCCGGTTCGATTCCGCCGGACTTGTGGATTCCCGAGGACACGCCGCTCGACTTCGGTGTATCCGGCCTGCGAAATTGCACCATACGGTCGCCGGGAGACGAGTTTTACATTTCCCGGGTGGCAGTGTCACCCGGGCGCGTCCTTCCCGGCGAAACGGTAAAGGTCTCGCTCGGATACGAAATGTCAGATGGGCTCGCTTACGGCCTGCCCTTTATCGTCCACATCCGGTTCGACCACGAGTCGATTGCGGGAGATGTAGAGGGATATCCGATGGACAAACACGTGAGGCGCCTGCGCGAACGACGTAGCGGTCACCAGTTGAGATTCCGGTTCGATCACCGGCCGTTCGGCGGGCTGCTCGCCGCCGACCGGTGGCCGGCGGCGGTGATATTCTACGAGTCTTTTCCCGTCAAACTGCCGTCGACGCTGGAACCGGGACTCTACACCGTGGATATCAGCATCGCGCGCGAAACGCGGCTGCCGAATTTTGAGTTGAGGGACTTTGTATTCAACCAGGACCAGTATTCCGGAACCCGTTGCATGCAGATCGAGGTAACGCGGCAGCTGGAACGATGAACAATGATTGACGTCTGCTATCTCGTCGACGCGCCGTTTCTCGGAGGGGCGGAACTCTACGTGTCGAGGCTCGCCACCGGGCTCGACCGATCGCGGTTTCGCGCGCGCGTGATCATGCGGCGGCCGCCCGATCCTGGCACCGGGCTGGATGAATGGCGCGGCGGACTGGAGGATGCGGGCGTGCCCGTGGCGATGTTTCCAATGGATATACCCTGGCGGCCGTGGCGGGCGGTGCCCGTGTGGCGCGCGATCGTCGAGGCGGCACCCCAGGTCGTCCACGTCAACCTGCCGGGGCCCCAGGACGGACAGATGGGACTCCTCGTGCCGATTTCGAGGATGGCCGGTACGGGCGGAGTCGTGGTGACCGAACACCTGCCGATGATCGAGCCGACGCGCAAGCGCGGTTTGCTGAAACGTATATCCTACCGCTGGGTCGACCGTGTCGCGACGGTGTGCCAGGCCAATGTGACGTACCTGGTGAACCGGCAGTACGTCCCGTTCGGAAAGACCGCCGTCATCCACAACGCCCTCGACTCGTCCTACGGCGCCGCGGTCGGCGAATCGGCGGCGGCGCTCGAGCGGTTGTTCGGGCTGCCCGCCGACAAGACGCTGGTGACCTTCGTCGGGAACCTGCTGAAGCACAAGGGCCTCCACCGGGTCGTCCACGCGCTGGCTCAGATCGCGGATCGTCCGTGGCACCTCGTCGTCGTCGGCGTGGGACCGGAGCACGACGACTGTGTCCGCCGCCTCGAGCAAGAGGGACTGCGTGACAGGGCGACGTTCCTCGGCCGGCTGTCCGGAGAGGATGTCGAGAGGGTTCTCGCCGTGTCCGCTGTGTTGACGCTTCCGTCGACGCAGGAAGGGATGCCGTACGTGATTCTCGAGGCGATGGCGTCGGGGGTGCCCGTGGTCTCCACCGCTGTTTACGGTATTCCCGAAATGGTCGTCCACGGCGAGACGGGGCTGCTCGTCGAACCGGGTGACCGCGACGGTCTGCGCGACGCTCTGGCCGGGCTGATCGACAGCCCGGAGGAGAGGACCCGCCTGGGGATCGCCGCGAGGCGGCGGTTCGAGGAACTGTTTACGCTCGACCGGCAGCTGCGCCGGATCGAGGCGCTGTATCTGGACGTGGCCCGGTCGGGGCGGCGGCGGCTCGACGTCGCCCCGGGGAGTGACGAAGGTGAATGAGACCCGCAAGAAGATCCTGATCGTAAAGCCGATCCTCCCGTACCCGCCGGACCAGGGGACCCGGGTGGTGTCTTTCGACCTGATCCGGACGTTGCAGCGCGAATTCGACGTCACCGTGCTGGCCCGGTTGCTCGATCCGTCTGAAGAGGGCCAGGCGCGCGAACTCGAGAAGCACTGCAGCCGGGTGGTCGGCATCCCGGCCCCCAACCTCAGGTCGATATTTCACCGGGTCGCGTACAAAGCCTGGTACTCGCTCGTGTCGCTGACCCGGAGGCGCTCGATGAAGCGCCTCTACGAGTGCCCGGGCGTGTTCGTCGAGGCGGCGCGCCGGCTGGCCGGCGAGGAGTTCGACTGTGTGGTACTGGAGTACTGGCAGATGTTTCCGCTATTCGATGTGTTCCCCCCCGAAAAGACCGTGCTGCTCACCCACGACATCGAGATGCACGTCAACCGCCAGAACGCGCTGATGGAGCGTAACCTCTTCAGCAAGCTCGCCAAGGTCCGGCGCTGGCTCGTGGAACAGCGCGAGGAAATCACGGCTTACAAGAAGGCGCGGCGCGTGCTGGCGCTCACCGGGCGCGACGCCGAAGCGGTGAGGAAGCTCAGGGGGGCCACCGCCGACGCCGCCGGCGACGGGTCGCCGGAGATGCGCGACGGCGTCGGCGTCCTGCCCGTCGGCTTCGACACGTCGGTTTACCAGAAGACGGAGGAGGATCGCGACCCGTGTGATGTCCTCTTTATGGGTGAACTGCGCGCCAGTTTCAACCAGGACGCCCTCGATTACTTCGTACGCCGCGTCGTGCCGCACCTCGACGATGCGGCAGATATCCGGATTACGGTGGTTGGCGGCGATCTCCCGCCCCAACTGGAATATTTTGCCCGCGATCCGCGTGTCGAGGTGACGGGGCGGGTGCCCGACGTCCGGCCGTACCTCGCCCGGACGTCGTGTCTCGTGGTTCCGCTTCGATTCGGCGGGGGGTTGAGGATCCGGATCCTGGAGGCGATGATGGCCGGAGCGCCGGTGGTGTGTACCCGGGTGGCCATTGCCGGCATGGAATTCGAGCCGGATCGCGACTTTCTCCTGGCCGACAAACCTGTCGACCTCGCCGCCCAGATCAAGCGCCTGTTGGCCGATCCTGCCCTTGTGGAGACGATCTCCCGGAGTGCCGCCGCCGCCGTGGCACAACGTTACGACGCTAAAATACAATCCGACCGCTGCTTGAAGCTATTTCATAATATCACAATTAATCAGAAATAATGGCTTCGACGAAGCGGTGCGCGCTGGCCACTGGCGCGGGAAGTTTTGACTGGAATTGGGATTAGGCTTGTGTTACAATAAATCACTCGCGTCAGGGGGAGGAATACTCTTAACATCTTTAGGGCGTCAGCGATGGGGCAGAACAAAAGAGTACCTTTCGTGGACCTGAGCGCCCAGCTCATGGGTCTACGCAGTGAGATCGACGCGGCGATCCAACGGACACTCGATTCTACCGATTTTGTTCTCGGCAGGCAGTTGAGCGAATTCGAAGGCGAGTTTGCGAAATATTGTGACTGCGAATACGCGATCGGTGTGAGTTCCGGGACGGCCGCGTTGCATCTTATACTGGAGGTGTTGGGGATCGGTCGCGGCGACGAGGTGATTACGGTATCGAACACCTTTGTCGCCACTGTAGAAGCGATCCTTTATACCGGTGCGACTCCGGTATTCGCCGACGTCGATGAAGATTCTTACTGTATTGATCCCGTCGCGATCGATCGGGCCATCACCCCGAACACCAGAGCAATACTTCCCGTCCACATGTACGGCCAGCCGTGCGACATGGAGTCCATCCTGGCCATTGCCAGAAAGCACAAGCTGTACGTGATCGAGGACGCCTGCCAGGCCCACGGCGCGACGTTCATGGGAAGGAAAGTAGGATCGTTCGGGACAGCCGCGGCGTTTTCGTTTTATCCGACGAAAAACCTCGGGGCCCTCGGCGACGCCGGTGCTATAACGACGAATGACGGAGATATCGCCCGCAAGCTGCGTGCGCTCCGGCATCATGCGCAGTTCGAGCCGAATGTGTTCTCTGCCGTCGGCTACAACTGTCGTCTCGACACGATCCAGGCAGCGGTTCTCGGAGTCAAACTCCGCCGCCTGGATTCGTGGAACGAGCGCCGCCGGTCGATTGCCAACCGGTACCGCGAGAAGTTAAAGGGGAATGACTATTCGTTTCAAAAACCAGTTTCCGGTTCCGCGCCGACTTATCACATTATGGCGGCGCGGCACTCGAAACGGCACGTAGTCCACGAGTATCTGGATGAAGCGGGTGTCGGATGGGGGAGACATATCGCAACGCCCATTCATGAACAGCCGGGATATTCTCATCTGGTGAGAAACGGCGAACGCTTTCCCGTGGTGGAAGCGCTTTCGCGGGAGTTGATTTCTCTGCCGGTCTATCCCGAACTGTCGGACGAGCAGGTTGACTACGTAGTGGAAGTCCTGGGAAGAGTAGAAGTTTCGGTTTGAGCAGTCCCCCAACCCCGAAGGACCAGCAACTGTGAAAAAAGTCATCGCCGAATACGGACTTGCCAACGAAAAGGTTATCCCGTTTCCACACCTCGAAGCCGCCGCCGGTGGAGGTGCGCCGGACGCCTTGACCCTGCCCCTGTCCCGGTCGTATTTTGGCCTCGGGTTAAAGCGCGTTGTAGATGCATTGTTTTCGCTGTTCGTGCTCGTTTTTGGCCTCCCGTTTTATCTGCTCATCGCGGCACTGATAAAACTCACGTCCGAAGGTCCGGTCCTGTTTGAACAGGAGCGGATCGGTATGGACGGGATGCCGTTCAAGTTCTTCAAGTTCAGGACCATGACGGTGGGTAACAACGACATTACGCACCGTGATTTCGCCAAGGATTTTATCAAGGGACAGATGAAAGGTTTCGTCGACGGCGGCAGGGGACAAAGGTTGTACAAGATGCCCTCCGATCCGCGAGTGACGTCGATTGGTAAATTTCTACGGCGAACCAGTCTGGACGAACTTCCGCAGTTCATAAACGTTCTCAAAGGGGAGATGACTCTGGTCGGTCCCCGCCCACCTCTTGCGTACGAGCTTCCGCACTACCAGGAGTGGCACAAGAAGCGGCTCACCGTTAAGCCAGGGCTCACGGGATTGTGGCAGGTCAGCGGCCGCAGTACGGTCCCGTTCGATGAAATGGTTAGGCTCGACATAAAATACATCGAGAACTGGTCTTTCCTCCTCGACCTCAAGATCATATTACGGACAATTCCCGTGATGCTGTTCGGTCTCGGCGGTTATTGATCAAGTCCACCGGAGGTATCAGGTAACATTGTTTAGTATTGGAGTAATCGGTTGCGGGTATTGGGGCCCCAACCTTATACGGAACTTCACCCATCTCAAGGACTCCGAAGTCCTTATCTGCGCCGACCTCGACGAGGGCCGGCTCGCACATATGAAGTCGCTCTATCCGCAACTGGAGGTCACGACCGACCATACCCGGCTGCTGGCGCGCGAGGACCTCGACGCGATCGTCATTGCCACGCCTCCCGAAACACACCACAAGTTCGCGATCGAAGCCCTGGAAGCGGGCAAGCACGTGTTCGTGGAAAAGCCGCTCGCCGTGACCGGGTCGGAGAGCGCCGAGATGGTCACCGTCGCGGACAAACGCGGTTTGACCCTGATGACCGGCCACACGTTCGTCTACACGGCCGCTGTGAACAAGATCAAGGAACTGATACAGTCGGGTGAACTCGGCGACATTCACTATATCAGCAGCACGCGCGTGAATCTGGGGCTGTTCCAGGAGAACATAAATGTTATCTGGGATCTGGCCCCCCACGACGTGTCCATTCTGAATTATATCCTCGACTCGACACCCGAAGAGGTCTCGGCCGTCGGTCACTCGTACATCCAGCGCGACGTCGAAGACGTTGCGTTCCTGACGTTCCGTTATCCCCATTCGGTGATGGCGCATATTCACGTCAGCTGGCTCAACCCGAACAAGATCCGCAAGACCACCGTCGTGGGCAGCAAGAAAATGCTCGTCTACGACGACATCAGTCCGCTGGAAAAGATCCGCATCTACGACAAGGGTGTAAACATCCAACCCCATTACGATACCTTCGGGGAGTTCCAGCTTTCGTATCGTTTCGGCGACATCTTCATTCCCAAACTCGATGACCGCGAACCGCTGAAGGTCGAATGTCAGCACTTTATCGATTGCGCCCGGGGCAAGGCGACTTCGCGGAGTTCCGGCCACCACGGCCATGAAGTGGTCAGCGTGCTGGAAACGGCGATGGAGTCGATCGGACAGGACGGGAAGATGATCGCAGTCGAAGAGGTAAAGTCGCCGGCGTCGTAGCATTAGAGATCGTCCAGTCGTTCAAGTGAAAAAAACCGTTGTAACGTTTGTAGCCTCCACGTTTACCGTCGGGGGTTCCGAACGCGTGCTCTCGCACGTCATCACACGCCTGCCCGCCGATCGCTTTCGCGTCAATCTGTACTTTCTGCGCGAGGCCGGCCGGGTCGGCCGGGAGTTGTTCGACGCCGGTATCGGAGGCGTGGAACGGTTGCAGCGCCACCGTTACGACCCGTTGGCGGCGCTCCGGTTGTACCGGCACATGCGGATCGATCCTCCCGACGTGGTCTTCCTCCTCGATCACCATAACGCAATGCTCTGGGGCCGCGTCGCCGCGCTGATGGCCGGTGTTCCCGGCATCGTGGTCGCGTCGCACGCCACCGGGCTCTTCGGCGGCCGGCGCAACTTCCGCCTGAGCGACCGCTGGCTCCTGGAATTCACCGATCGTGTCGTAGCGCTCGGCCCGACCCACGCCCGGTACCTCATCGAGACCGAAGGGGTGAGCCCCGGCACGATCGCCATCATCGAAAACGGGATCCCGGTCGGCGAATATGCCGACAGTGGAGAGGAAGCAGGCATCGACGCTCTGCGCGACGAGCTGCAGGTCGAACCGGATGACAAGGTCGTGATGATGGTGGCCGCGCTGCGTCCCGAGAAAGCGCACGAGGTGTTTCTGGAAGCCGCGAGCCTCCTCAGCGCTTCCCGTAACGGTGTAAAGTTCCTCGTCGTGGGGGATGGACCGAGACGCGCCGAGCTCGAGGTGATGTCCATCCGGTTCGGGCTGGACGAGTCGGTGCGCTTCCTCGGCGTGAGGGCCGATGTGGCCCGATTGCTGCATCTTGCCGACGTGGTCACCCTGCCGTCCCACCCGGCGGTGGAAACGCTGCCGCTCTCGGTGCTCGAGGCGATGGCGGCGGGGGTGCCGGTGGTGGCGACGCGCGTCGGGTCGTTGCCCGAAATCATCGAAGACGGCCACAACGGCTTACTGATCGAACCCGGCGACCCGGCGGCGCTGGCCGGCGCGATCGCCGGCATCATCGACGATCCGCATCGGTCGCGCACGATGGCGGCGGCGGCGCGCGACGTCGTCGAATCGAGGTACTCGGTCGAACCCATGGTGGCCGGATACGCGGCGCTTTTTCAGTCACTGGCGGAGTAAACCGCTCGATGGTAGTACTGCAGGTAAATAAGTTCTTCTGGCTCAAGGGTGGCGCCGAAAGGTACTTTTTTTCGGTATCCGACGAACTCGAGAGTCGCGGCCACGAGGTGGTTCATTTCGCCATGGAACACCCCGAGAACCGCCCGTCACCATTCTCGAAATATTTTGTCGTCCGCCGGGATTACGACAAACCCGCCGGCGCCCTTCGTACCTTGTCGCAGGCCGCGTCGTTCATCCGCTCGCGCGAAGCGGCAGAGCGGGTCACCGAACTGGTACGCGACCACAGGCCGGACATCGCCCACCTCCACAACACGTACCACCAGCTCACGCCGTCGATCATCGAGGCGCTCGACGAGGCCGGCGTGCCGGTGGTCATGACGCTTCACGACTACAAGCTCAATTGTCCCAATTACTGTCACTTCGCTCGCGGCGAATACTGCTACCGGTGCCAGGGCGGGCGTTACTACAACGCCGCCCGGGTCCGGTGCAGCGGCGGTTCGTTCGCGCGGAGCGCGCTGTTGAGCGTCGAGGCGTACTGGCAGAGGCGCACCGGCGTTTACGGGCGCGTGCGGCGCTTCATCGCGCCCAGCCGGTTCATGCGCGACCATACCGCGGCGGCGGCCGGCGACATCGGGATCGACCCCGCGCGGGTCGTCTACCTCCCCAGCCTGTGCCCGCCGTCGGAAGCCGGAACCGGGCTGAGTAAAATCGAGCAGGCGGTCCTCGACGGCCTGCCCGGGACCTTTGTGCTCTACTTCGGTCGGTTGAGCGTCGAGAAGGGTCTCGACAGCCTCCTCGACGCCGCAGAGAGATTGTCCGCTGTGCCATTCGTCCTGTGCGGCGACGGACCGCAGCGGCCCGCGCTCGAAGAGGCAGTCACCGGGCGGGGCCTGAAGAACATCGAGTTCACCGGCTACGCCAACAAGCCGCTCCTGGAGCGTATTATCGCCCGGTCGCGCCTGACGGTCCTGCCGGCGATCTGGCCCGAGAACGCACCCTTTACCGTGATCGAGGCCGCTGCGGCCGGTGTGCCACTCGTCGTGTCCGACATGGGCGGGTTGCCCGAGATGGCCGAGATCGTGTCCGGGGTCGTCTTCCGGCACGGCGACGGCGCCGAAATGGCCGAAAAGATAAGAGACCTCTGGGATGACCCCGCCGGGGCGGCCGCGCGGGGACAGGCCGGCCGTCTGGCCGCCGACGATTACTTCGATACCAACCGGCACATGGAGGCGCTGCTGGAGATTTACGACGAGGTACGGCGGGGATGAGATCGACACTGCGCATCGCCATGATCGGTCAAAAGGGGATCCCCGCGCGGTTCGGCGGCGTGGAAACGCACGTGGACAACATCGCCACCCGGCTCGCCGCGCGCGGTCACGAGATCTGGACCTACTGCCGGTCGCGATTTCGCCCCGACCGGCTCGGCATGGAACCGCCCGAAGACTATCGCACCATCGGCGGTGAGCACTGGTACCGCGGAGTCCGTCTCGTGTACCGGCCGTGCATCAATACCAAACACCTCGACGCCGCCACACACACCTTCTGGTGTGCGCTCGAGTCCGGCGCCCTGCACAAGTTCGACATCGTCCACTTTCACGGGATCGGTCCGGCCGCGTTCGCGCCGCTGACCCGGCTGCTCGGCGGCAAAGTCGTCACGACTTTTCACGCGCTCGACTGGCGCCAGGTCAAGTGGGGCAGGACGGCGAGCCGGTTCCTGAAGGGTGGGGAAGCGCGCGGCGCGCGCGCCAGCCACGGTATCATCACCGTCTCCCGAATACTTAAGGAATACGTGAAGGATAAATACGGCGTCGAGGCCGAGTACATTCCCAACGGCGCCACGCTTCCCGCGGGCCCTCCACGGACCGGCGAGATCGGGCGCTGGGGATTGAACGGCGGCGACTTCGTCCTCGCCGTTGGCAGGATCATCCGCGACCGCGGCCTCCACCGCCTGATCGAGGCGTTCCGGGGCGTGCCCGGCGACGTCCGCCTCGTCATCGTCGGGGCCGAATCCCCGCTCACATCCTACACCGATGAGCTTCGCGGGATGGCCGACGAGCGCGTGATATTCACCGGCGAGGTGTTCGGCCAGGCACTCGAAGACCTCTACGCCAACTGCGCCGCCTACGTGCTCGCGTCCACAGTGGAGGGTTTGCCGATTACCGTGTGCGAGGCCATGGCCCACGGTCGGCCCATGGTGCTCAGCGGAATTCCGGAGAACCGGGAAGTGGCCGGCGACGCGGCGCTGTATTTCAAGCCGCATGATATAAATGAGTTACGCTCGCAACTTCAAGTGGTGCTGGAGGACCGTGAACTCCAGGCCGGGCTTTCCGCCAGGGGACTGGAACGCGCTCGGGAGACATTCAACTGGGACCGCGTGGCCGAACGGGTCGAGGCGTATTACCTGCGGGTCCTGGGGCGCGAGCCGGCGGCAGGGTGAGGGCACCCCGGGAC
>CBDUWU010000049.1:0-17841 GCA_965371015.1 uncultured bacterium
TCGTTTTCAATTCGATGGTTATCGGCCCGTCCCGGGCGATCAGCTCCTGGCCTTTCGCGCCGCCGCGATCAACTGGTCGTTCTCTTCGATCGTACCGATCGAAATGCGGTACGAGTTTTTCGAGGCGCCGAACTGCCCCATCCGGCGGATGACGACCCCCTCTTCGTAGAGCGCCGCGAACAGGTCGATCGGGCTGTCCCCCAGATCGACGAACACAAAGTTCGTCTGCGAGGGCGGGCACTCCAGCCCGAGGTCGAGCATCGTCTGCCGGACGCGCTCGCGTTCGGCGATGGTCTCCTTTGCCAGAGGCTTCAATTTGTCCATTACTTCCAGCGCACCCAACGCCGCCGCCTGGGCGACGACGTTCACGTTGAACGGCTGGCGAATCTGATGGAGCGCCTTGACGACTTCGGGGTCGGCGACGGCGTATCCGACACGCACACCCGCAAGCGAGTAAAATTTGGAGAAGGTACGAAGTACGACGATCGTTTTGCGCTCGTTGCGCAGAGACATCGAGTCGGGGTAGTCCGGCGCATCCACGTAGTCGTAGTACGCTTCGTCCATAACGACGAAGATGTCATCGGGGAGGCCGTCGAGAAAGGCGTCCACTTCGGCCGCCGTCGTATACGTGGACGTGGGGTTGTTGGGGTTACAGATAAAGACCATGCGCGTTTTGTCGTCGACGGCATCGCGCATCGCCGGCATATCGAGCCGGAGGTCCCGGCAGTCGACGCCGATACCCTTGATCTCGCACTGCCTGCAGACGAGCGGATAGACAATGAAGCTCGGCACGGGAAACACGACATTTTCGTCGCGGCCGACAAACGCGCGCACGAGCAGATCAATTATTTCATTGGTTCCGTTGCCCACCATGATTTGACCGGGTGCTACGCCGTGATGCCCCGCCAGCGCCTCGACGAGCCGCGGGCTTCCGGACACCGGGTAACGGTTGGCTTCCTTCACGGCCTTCATGACGGTTTCGACGATGTGCGGGTGCGGTCCCAGCGGGTTTTCGTTCGAAGAGAGCTTGGCGTATCCCTTCTCGTCCTGTCCGGGCTCGTACACCATGATATCGCGAAGGTGTGGCCGGACCAGGTCCTCAATTTTCATCTGGTTATTCTCCTTTTTCGGTCATGGCGTTGAGACTCTCTATCTCTTTCTTCGTCAACGGCCTCACCGCCCCCAGGGGGACGCTCCGAACCGACAGCGGCCCGAAACTGAGCCGCTTGAGCTTGACGACCCTCAGACCGACCGCATCGCACATCCTCCTCACCTGCCGGTTTCGTCCCTCCACCAGCGTGATCTTGAGAATCGTGACCTTTTCCATTTGCTTGATCAGCTCCACGGCGGCCGTGGTGAACTTCTCCCTGACCGGAGGTCCGCTCCGCCTGGCCGGCTCCTTGACGCCCGTCATTTTTCGCAGCTTCTGGAGTTTGAGCTCCGTAAATCCCCCGCGGACCTGTACACGGTAGGTCTTGGGTATCCGGAAGCGGGGATGCGTGAGACGGTAGCACAGCAATCCGTCGTTGGTGAGGAGCAGCGCACCCGTCGTGTTCACGTCGAGACGACCCACCGGAAACAGACGCTTGCGCCGGGCGTAACGCTTGCAGAAGTCGATCACAGTTGGGCGTCCCTGCGGGTCGGATACCGTGGAGACGACGCCCGTCGGTTTGTGGAACAGCAGCACCATCGGGTTGGCGGGCTTGTCGAGCTTGAAGCCGTCGACGGCGACCGTGTCGACGCCGGGAATAATCTTGATCCCGGGCCGCGTGACGCGCTTGCCTCCGACACGGACCTTGCCGGCCTCGATCAAATCGTCGCAGGAACGGCGGGACGCGACCCCCAACTGAGCGAGAAAACGGTTCAGACGGATCGATTCAGGGTTATTTTTCGTGTTCATTTCCGGGATCCTCTTCCCGGGCGGGTTCGGTCGCCGGGGCCGTTTCGCCCGGCACGGGCTTCGAATCGGGCGGCTCCTCCGTCCAGATGGGGGTTTCGTCGCCGAGGGGGCGATGGTAAGGCTCCTCGACCTTCGGGCCCAGCCGGGCGGCCGAAGCAGCCGTCAATGCTTCCGTGAGTTGTTCTTCGATTCTCTCTGCTTCGGCTTCCGCCGCTTCCGCCGCTTCCGCCGCTTCCGCCGCCGCCTCCGCGTTTTCGTCGCTCGTTTCGATCGCGGGCGCCGAATCATCCTTCCCTTCAACCGCCGCCTCATCGGCGGGTTCGGCCGCTCCCGCCGCCGCCTGCTCTTCGCGTTCGAGCAGCGCTTCGAGTTCCTCGAGGCTCGGCAGATCCTTGAGCGAATTCAGCCCGAGATACTCGAGAAACTCCTGGGTTGTACCGTAGAGAAATGGTGCGCCGAGCACTTTGGCTTTGCCCGTGATCCGGATCAGCGATCGCTCGAGGAGGTTCGAAACGACGCCTCCGCAGGCGACGCCGCGGACGTTTTCGATGTCGGCGCGCGTAATCGGCTGGCGGTAGGAGATGATGGCGAGCGCTTCCAGCGCCGCTTTGGACAGTCTCAGTTTTCTGCGGCCGGAATAGAGACGCGCGATATAGGGCGCGTACTCGGGTCGGCTGGAGAGCTGGTAGCCACCGCCGACCTTTTCCAGCACGACACTCCACGCTTCGTCGTCGAAACGCTTGCGCCACCGGTCAATCGCTTCCCTTATTTCGGTTCCGGGTGTGTCGCCGAGAATCGAAGACACTTTCCGCACGGACAGCGGTTCGTCCGCAGAAAACAGCAGAGCGAGAACGATGTTGTCGATATTGCCGTTATCCATTGTCATCCACCATGGGTTCAGGTTTGGCTTCGGATTGGTCGGTGTCGTCTTGTTGTGACGATTCGGCCGCTTTCGGTTCCGGAACCAGCGCGGGCACGCCGACAGCTCCGGGTTGCGGTGCCGGAGAAGTCGCCGCGCCGGGCAGGGTGGGTTCGTGCGGTTCGGAGGGCTTCGCGTCCCAGTCCTCCGCGCTTCCCATGGGGCGGCCGAAATTGGCCGCGCGATAGATCCATATAGAACCGAATGCCGTTTCCTGCGCCACCTTGACCTGCGCGTGCTTGATCAACTCGAGCATCGCCATCAGAGTAACGATCAATTCCATCCGGCTCGAGCTGCCCGTGAAGAGGTCTTTGAACTCCACCTGGTGATTCTCCCGAAGGGCCTGGAGGACCGCGTTGATCTTTTCCTCGATCGTATACTCTTCCAACTCGATTTCGCGGACGGTCACCGGATCGAACTGGTAGACGATCTCCTGAAATGCCTTCATCAGATGATAGAGGCTCAGGTCGATCACCGGCTCTTCGCGATACGACTTTTCCAGGTCGGGTACCGGGCGCGTGAATATGTTCCGGCGCTCGTCTTCGAGCTCCTTGAACGTCCTCGCCGCTTCGACCATTTTCTTGTACTCGATCAGGCTGCGCACCAGGTCGGTACGGGGATCTTCATCGGTGTCTTCGTCCTTGCGCAGCAGCAACTGCGCCTTGATGCGCATCAGCGTCGCGGCGAGCACAAAAAACTCGCCGGCCACCTCGATCTCCATCTTCTCCATGAGATCGAGGTACTCGAGGTACTCGCGCGTGATGCGAGCGATCGGGATGTCGTAGATGTCGAGGTTGTCGCGGCGTATCAGGTAAAGAATGACACCGAGCGGTGCGCGTACACCCTCGAGCTCTGTTTTGTATCCTTCGGGTCGGGCGTCAGCCAATGTGCATCTTCTCCCGGACGAGTTCCATGGTTTCAACGGCTCTGGCACGGGCTTTCTCGTCACCCTCGGCGACGATCTCTTCGACGGCGTCCGGTATTGCTTCGAGTCCGGCGCGTTTTTCGCGTAGCGGTGCGAGAAAATCGGCGATCGCTTCGCCCGCGCGCTTCTTGCAATCGACGCATCCCAACGTCGCCTTGGTGCAGCCCTCAAAAATCTCCCCGGTCTGTTCAGGGGCGAATTTCTTCCAGTAAGTATAGATCAAACATACGTCCGGCCGACCCGGATCGTCACGCCGTTTGCGCTGGGGGTCCGTGAACGCGGTGCGGATCTTCTTCTGGATATCGTCGGGCGAATCGGCGATTTCGATCGTATTGCCCATCGATTTGCTCATGCGCTTGCCGTCGAGCCCCGGAAAGCGCGCAAACTTCGTCAGCTTGCCCTCGGGCACGGCAAAGACGTCGCCGTAAAGACGGTTGAACTTGCGGGCGATCTCACGGGTGATCTCGATGTGGGGCAGTTGATCCTCCCCCACCGGAACGATTTGTGCCCGGTATATCAGGATGTCGGCCGCCTGCAACACCGGGTAACCCAGGTGTCCATAACTGATGCCCTCCTGCGAGTCGATGTCCAGGTCACGGATCTGTTCCTTGAGCGTCGGGTTCCGTTCGAGCCGCGCCTGCGTGATAAGCATGGCGAAGAGCAGGTAAAGCTCGGCGTGTTCCTTGATGTGGGATTGTACGAAGATCGTCGAGCGGGCCGGGTCGAGCCCGGCGCTCACCCAGTCGAGCACCATGTCGCGGGTGTTGTCCGGAATGGCGGCGGTGTGCTGGTTGTCCGTCGTCAGCACGTGCCAGTCGGCCACCATGAAATAACACTGGTATTCTTCCTGCAGGGCGACCCAGTTCTCGAGGGCGCCCGTAAAGTTGCCGAGGTGTAGTTTTCCCGTGGGGCGGTTGCCGCTCAGGATGATTCTTTTTGCTGTGTCCATGTCGCCCTTCGATGCCGTTTTTTGCCTAGCGTACGCCAGATTCCGGTGCTGCCGGTGTGAATCAGGCCGATTCTATGCGGTGACATCCGGGGTGTCAAGGACGGTCATGGCGCGCATCGACGCGTCCGCGGCCTCAATCGCCGCCGCGCGGATGAAACGCCCGGTGCACCTCGATGATGTGGCGAGTGTCGACGTTCGTGTAGATCTGCGTCGTCGAGATATCCGAATGCCCGAGCAACTCCTGCACGTATCGAAGTTCGGCGCCGCCCTGGAGCAGGTGGGTGGCGAACGAATGGCGCAGGATGTGCGGGCTGATTCCCGCGGGAATCTCCGCCGAAACGGCGTACTGCTTCAATTTCTTGTAGAAGCCGACCCGGGAGATCGGCCGCCCGTGGTGGTTGAGAAAAACCCCGGTGGTTCCGGGATTCCGAACCAGCTGCGGTCGGCCGGCGGCGAGGTATCGGTTGAGCGCCCGCTCCGCATGACGGCCGTAGGGCACGACACGCTGCTTTCCCCCCTTGCCGCGGACGAGCACGAGACGCTCGCCGTCGATCAGGCCTTCTTCGGGCAGACCGCACAGTTCGCTCACGCGGAGCCCCGAGGCGTACGCCAGTTCTAACATGGCCCGGTCGCGCAGCCCCAGGGCGGTGTCGAGGTCGGGTTGATCCAGCAGCGCTTCTATCTGATTTATTGTCAATACCTTTGGGATGCGTTTTCCCTTTTTCGGTGAGGTGATTTCCGCGGCAACGTCGGCCCTCAGGAGCCCCTCCCGTCGCAGGAAACGGTGGAACTGCCGTATCGCGGAGACCGTCCTCGAACGCGAAGAGGCCCGCAGTCCGGCTCGCGAGAGCCGGGCGAGGTGGTACTCGAGCGCTTCATCCTCAATACCGTCCGTTCGCGCGATGTCGAGGCCTTCGAGGGTCCCCACGTATCCACGGAGATCCCTGCCATAGGCGAGGATCGTGTTGGCGGCGAGACCCCTCTCGACCATCAAGTGGTCGAGAAAGGCGTCAAGTGCTGTATCGAGAGCGTTTTCTTTCACTTTTACTTGACGGGAACGGGTTCGGGCATTATGGTAGAGCGACCATTATTGAGGAGGAACACGTAATGCCACAACATAAATCGGCCAAGAAGCGCGTCAAGACGAGCCTAAAGCCCAGTTGCGGAACAGGGCCGCCAAAAGCGCTTTGCGCCGTGATTTGCGTAAATACCGGGAGCTGTCCGCGGAGGATCGCCCGGCCGCGTACGCGCATATCCAGTCCATTCTGGACCGCGCCGCACGCAAGAGGTTCATTCCCCAGAATCGGGCGGCCAGGCTCAAGTCGCGTCTGGCTCCCTGATCCGCAGGCCGCAAGAATTCCGAAAACAAGAAAAAAGCCCCGGCAAACCCGGGGCTTTTCGCTTTGGCTGCTTAATACCGCCTACTCCTCGTAAAACGCCCTGACCAGACCCGCCACTTCGTCCACAGGCACGAGATCCTTGCGGTCGTCCTGGCGATAGTAGACCTCGGCGTTCCCGTTCTTTAGGTTACGCTCGCCGAGCGTGATTCGCATCGGGACGCCGAGCAGTTCGGAGTCCATGAATTTGGGTCCGGGCCGTATGTCCCGGTCGTCGAGCAGGACTTCGAATCCTTCATCCGTGAGGCGTTCGTACAGCTCCTCCGCCGGCGGGTTGGCGTCGAAATTGGCCGTACTCACCGGAAGCACGATGACGTGAAACGGCGTAATCGAACGCGGCCAGACGATCCCCTTGTCGTCGTGGTGCTGTTCGACCGCCGCCGCGACGGCGCGAGAGACGCCGAAGCCGTAGCACCCCATGACGAAAGGGTTCTCCTTCCCGTTGGTGTCGAGGTAGGTGGCGTTCATACTCGTGCTGTACTTGGTATCCAGCTTGAAGATGTGTCCGAGTTCGGATCCGTGCTGGATGTAGAGACGGCCCTTGCCGCACGCTTTGCACAGGTCGCCGGCCCTTGCCTCGGCCAGCGGCGCGGTGTTGTGCGGTGTGAAGTCGCGGCCCAGCTTGACGCCGCGCAGATGGGTATCCGTCTCGTTGGCCCCCACGATCATGCCCTGGTACTGCTCGAGCAAGGGGTCGGCGATGATGCGCACGTCGGCCGGCAGCCCCACCGGGCCCGCATACCCGACGTCGGCACCCGTCACACGTTTGACCTCGTCGTCGCCGAGGAGCTCGGCTCCCGGATCGCCGAGCGCTTTGGCCAGCTTGATCTCGTTGAGTTGCCGCTCTCCCGGGATCAGCGCCGCCACGACCGTATCTCCTGATTTATATAGCAGCGTCTTGACGAGTCGCGCGGGCGCCACGCCGAGAAACCCGGTGACCGCTTCGATGGTGGTTTTACCCGGTGTCGACACCTGTTCCGGGGTATCCTGGACCGGTTCCACTTCGGCCAGTTCGGAGCCGAGACTCTCGGCCCGTTCGTCGTTGGCCGCGTAGCCGCACTCGCAACGGAAGATCGCACTCTCCCCCTCCTCCGACACCACGATGAACTCGTGGTTGACGTCACCGCCGATGGCGCCCGATTCGGCCTCGACGCGTACGCTTTCCAGTCCGCAGCGATCGAGTATCCGGGTGTAGACGCCGGCCATCACCTCGTACGTTTCGTGGAGCGACTCCTGGCTCGCGTGGAAGCTGTACGCGTCTTTCATTATGAATTCGCGCGCCCGCATCAGGCCGAACCGGGGCCGGAACTCGTCGCGGAATTTCACCTGAATCTGGTAGAGAGTCTGCGGCAGCTGGCGGTAGCTCTTGAGATTGGCGCGCGCGATGTCGGTGACGACCTCTTCGTGTGTCGGGCCCAGGGCGAAAAACCTCTCGCGGCGATCTTTGAGCTTGAACAGCAGGGGGCCGAAGTTGGACAGCCGCCCCGTTTCCTCGTAGAGCTCGCCGGGGTGAAGAATCGGCATCATCACTTCCTGGCACCCGGCCCGGTCCATCTCCTCGCGGACGATTTTTTCGACCTTTTTCAATACCCTGAACCCGGCGGGCAGAAACGAATACACTCCCGCGGTCAGCTGCTTGATCAGCCCGGACCGAAGCATGAGCCGATGGCTCGCGATTTCCGCGTCACTCGGCGACTCCTTGAATGTGGGCAGATAGTACTTGGACCACCTCATCAAATGACTCCGTTCTATTTTTGTCGGTAATGAACCAGGAAGGCCGGCCTGCTAGAAATTGTAGCCGATGAACAGCTCCCAGCGGGTTCGAGGTGAAATATAGCGGAAATCGGTCTGCCGTGTCCAGTTGACTCGCACCACCGGGGCATATCCCAGGTTGATCTCGGCGCCGGCGCCGAACGACCCCAGCAGTTCCGAGTCGACGATGAATCGCGTGACCTTGCCCACGTCCATGAATATCGCGCCCCGGAACATGGGGATTTCCATCGAGCCAAACGGGAATGCGAGGGCGAATCGGTCGATCAGCGGAAATCGAATCTCGGTGCTGAGGAGGTAGGTCGTCCTTCCGACGAACTCGCGAAAATTGTACCCGCGCAGGTCCCACGGTCCGCCGAGATAGAAGAGCTGCTCGGTGCCGCCCCAGACGCTGTTGTAGTGGAACCGGTTGGCGAACACGATACGCTGGGAGATCTTGAAGTATTTCCGGATGTCGACGTGGGTGCTCGTGCTCGAAAATCCACGGTCGAGGAAATCGTGGGTGCGTCCGCCACGCACGTACCAGCGCCACCCCGTCAGCGGGCCGCCGATGGTCCACAGCGTCTTGTCGGAGACGTAGGTGAGAAACACGGTTCCGAGCAGGCTCTCGCTGAGGACGGCCGTCTGGTCGAATGCAAACCCGCGTTCGAATCTCTGGACGACGAAGGATGTTTCCACGCGCCGGAATCGATCGAGCGGCAGGCTCAGTCCGAATGCCCCCCCCCACCGCCGTTCGGCCACGCCGAAAGCGACCGGGTCCCGGCGGGTGTTGTTGAGGTGAAACGCGCCGATGGAGTAGTGGATACGCCGGCTGAGATTGACATAGGTAACGGCTGCGTTGATCCGGCGCCAGAAGTTGTCAAATCCTTCCGACGTGTTGCCCGCCACGACGAAGAAGCGGTGGTTGCCGAGCATGTCGGTCAGCACCATCTGTGCCCCGTTGCCGACGTCGCCGAACTCGGGACTGAACGAAACGCCGGCGGCCACGAAGTCGATGCCCAGCTTCATGTGATAGTCGCTCGTCTCGTACTGGTAGTCGGTCTGGTCGACGTGCCGCCACCCGACGGTGACCGAATCGTCTCGTGCGACGAGGGCCGGCGTGCCGTACCCGTTCTTGAGCGGGAACTTGTAGATGAGGAACTGCTGGTTGGAGTATGCCTCCGCGATGAAGCCCCGTCCGTCGGGCGTAAAGGACGCCGACGTCACACCGCCGAGCACGTTGGTCTGGCGCACGATGGAATCGCCGCGGTGGTGATAGATGTTGAAGGCGCCGTCGCGGTCGGAGGTGAAGAGAAACGAGTCGCCGTCGGGCGCCCAATCGGGGTTGGAGTCGGAATACCAACCCGCCGTCATCGCGGTGACCTCCCTCGTGTCGATGTCCATCTTGAATATGCCGGTATGGTCGTAGCGGCCGCGGGCGCCCTTGTCCGACTTGAAGAGGATCTCGTTGCGCGTCGGGTGAAAATCGGGCTCGTCCTCGCTGAACGAATTTTCCGTCAACTGCTCGAGGTCGCCGGTGTCGAGACTGTGCATGTACAGGTCCATCGCGCCCATCTTGTTGATCGCGCTGAATACGAGCCGCGTGCGATCGCCGGAGAGCGTCGGGGACGATAGCAGGGTCAACCCGTCAAAGCGGAACTGACCGACCTTCTTGCGCCGGACCCGGTCCCACATATAAATCACGTCTCGGCTCTTGCTCTTGGCGACGAACAGCAGCGTGTCGCCGATCGCTTCGAGCTGGCTGCGGAACGCGGGGATCGATTCGACATCCGACGACCTCGACCCCTCGACGATAATCCGCCGCTTGAACCCGCTTACGCCGGGGCGTTCGATCTCGCACACGTTGATGACCCAGTCGTGGGCGCAGAGAGAATAGAGGTGATCCTCGCCGTCACTCCCGCGGGAGATCGCCGGGCGGCTGTGGAAGGTCCCGTCGGGCGTGAGTTGCTCGCCGATATCACTTACGAACTGGCTGTGGAGGATCGCGGGATAGTACCGGCGCTTGACGTGCTTGATGAATCCCTCGCTCAGCTCGGGCAGCCCCATGCCGAGCGTTTTCTGCAGAACCAGGGTAAACTTGCCCGCCCGCCACCAGTCTTCCAGAATCTGGATGATCGCTTCCTCTCCGAAATTTTTGGCGATGTAATTGATCGCCGCCTCGCCTTCCTTGTACATCATGAACGACCCCTGGACGCGCCAGAGCTCCGGGAGCGGCAGGAGGCGGTCGTGGACGAGCGCGTCGCGAACGAACATGTGGCTCTTGGTGTTCTGCGGCGAGTTGGCGAAATATTCGGCCATACCCTCGATGAACCACAGCGGTGGCGGCGCGTACGAGAATTTCCCCGCCGCCTTCATTACGATGCGTAGTTTTTCCAGCATGAAGGCGTGTACCATTTCGTGGCGCGCCACGTGGCGGAAATTGCCGTACGACCCCGTGAATGGCACGGCGATGCGGCCCTTCATCAGGTCGGTGAACCCGCCGGTATACTCGGAGATGATCTGGGGCAGAATGTTCGTTTCCTGGAACGCGTAGTGTGTCTTGTAAAAAACGAACGGCAGGCGTTTTTCAAAGTCAAGGTCGAACCGGTCCTCGAATTCGAGAAACGTTTTCTCGATCAGCGGCGCAATGTAACGAACGAGATTTTCTTCGTCGGGATAGTGGTAGATGTCGACGTGCTCGGTCTTCAGCACCTTCCAGTCCCGCTTGTCGTAAGTGACCTTGTTCTTGCCGTAGAGGTATTGGGCGTGGAGAGTGGAAGGCAGGATCGCGACGATCGCGGACACCAGAACGCCCACCCGGAATGCCGCCCGGATACGGGAGGCTGACCCGGTCGTCAGGGGGGTACCGCGGTGCCTGCGTTGGATCATCTGGACTTTTCGTTACAACTCGAGCGCTCCGGCGAAATTCGTGGCTACCGGTCCCTCCAGGGTCACGTCCGTGGCGCCGCCGGGCGCCAGCCGGAACGAAACGGTCAACTCGTCTCCGCTGTGCTGGAGAACATTCACCGGGCTCTCCAGCCGGCCGTCGTGGGCGAGGAGCACCGCCGCGGCCACCGAACCGGTGCCGCAGGCGTAGGTCTCTTCCTCCACCCCTTTTTCGTACGTGCGCAGGTGGATCCTGCCGGACTCGCCCAGTGAGGCAAAATTGACGTTGACGCCCGCCGGGCCGAATTCCGGGTCATTTCGGACGATACGCCCTAAGTGGTTTATATCACTTCCACTTAACTCGCGCGCTTCGTCGACGAAGACGACTGCATGACGCGTGCCGACAACCATAAAATGTACTATTTTCACGTCTTGCGCAACCCGCACGGGGATCTCCCGGCGCATTTCCCGGGCGTCCATCAGCCCGGCCCGAACGCGGTCGCCGACGACCCGGGCGTCGACGGGGCCCGAGTCGGTAGCAAATCGAACGCGGACGGCTTCCCCGTCGGGCCTTCCCAGCCCCAGACCGACGCCGAAGCGGGCGGCGCAACGCGAGCCGTTGCCGCACATCTCCGCGGGATAGCCGTCGCTGTTGTGATACTCCATGTGAAAGTCGCAGTCGTCCTCGGAAGACGGCCGCAGCACGATGAGTCCGTCCGCGCCCACGCCGCGCCGACGGTCGCAGGCGAAACGCACCTGTCCGTCCGAGAGCGATACGCGGGTGTTGATACCGTCGATCATCACGAAATCGTTCGCCGCCCCGTTCATTTTTGTAAACTCGAGCTTCACGGCGCTTCCTTCCTCCGATCAACCGGTTCGAGAACGATGGGATCGAGTTCGAGTTCGTCGCCGGGTTCTATCGTGAGCGTATCCGGGAGTAGCGCGCACGGTTCGGCGCAGAGCTGGGTGGTATCGTCGAAACATGTGTACCAGCCGCAGAGACTGTCGGCAGCGACGTCGATGAACGCGCGCAGGATGTAGCTCCCCATCTTGACGCTGCCGAACGAGTACGCCCCGGTGGTATCGCAGGAAACCAGGTACAGCGGTGTCTCCACCGTGTCGGCGTAGAGGCCGACCGATACGCCGATCGTGTCGATGCCGGTCCGGTTGACGACGACACCGGCGAGCGTGGCCGACTCGGTGGGATCGACGACGAATATATCGACGCCCGCGGCGAAGGGCGCGTTCGGCGTCAGCACCAGGGTGTCGGTGGCGAGTGCGGCGTATTCGTCGCCCGCCTGATATAAGCCGTTGCCGTTGGCGTCCTGGAACGCCCAGACAATGAATCGATTGCCCTCGTTGGGCAGATAGCGCAGCGTGTAATTACCACTCTCGTCGGTGACGGTCTCGCGGTCGGGCAAGGCGGCTTCCGGGACAAAGCCCGAATCGACGGGCAGCACGAAGCACCCGACAACGCCTTTCTTGGTCGGCTCGCGGCGAAAATGAATCGTGCCCGAAATGCTGCCGGAGTCGATCGCAGCGGACGTGGCGAACGCCCACACGTAATCCTCCTTGCTCGCCACCTTGTGGTTGTCGCGGAATCCCGGCCGCAGCTTGACCATGTAGGTTGTGTCGGGGTGGAGCGGCTCGAGCGGCTGGATGAAGACGGTCCGGTCCTTCCACCAGACCCGCCCGATCTCGATCGGGGGAGAAAGGGTCACGAGCCTCTCGACTCCGGCGTGCGTCATGTCTTCGCTGAATGTGATGGAGATCGCCGACCCC
This sequence comes from uncultured bacterium, assembly GCA_965371015.1. Classification (GTDB taxonomy): domain Bacteria; phylum Krumholzibacteriota; class Krumholzibacteriia; order WVZY01; family JAKEHA01; genus CBDUWU01. The sequence goes on from CBDUWU010000049.1 coordinate 12,508, forward strand.
GGATCTACACCCGCCGAATCGCCCGTCGGGGTCGTGCCCGACACCGCGGGCATGATATCGTCGACCGGGCCGCCGGGCGGCGGAGCCTCGACGGCGCAGGCCAGTACCAGCGCCGCCGTCACGATGGACCAGATTGCCACCCGCATGGGTCGGGATTCCCTCATGGTTGATCTCGCCGTCCCGCGAACCGCTACAAGATGTAACGCGTCAGATCCTCGTCGGCGAGGATCGAATCGAGTATCCGGATGACATCTTCGGCGGTAAAGAGCGCCTTGTTCCGGCCCGATTCCGGCAGTTCGAACATCACGTCCTCGAGCAGCGTCGCCATCACCGTCTGCAGCCGGCGTGCGCCGATGTTCTCGGAGCGCTCGTTGGCCGTAAACGCAACCCGCGCGATTTCGCGTATCGCCCCATCGTCGAACTCGAGTTGACAGCCTTCCGAGGCGAGCAGGGCCGTGTACTGCTTGATCAGCGATGAGTCCGGCTCTCGCAGGATCCGTTCGAAGTCCTCCTGTCCCAGCGACGAGAGTTCGACGCGGATGGGAAAGCGCCCCTGGAATTCGGGGATCAGATCCGACGGCTTGGACACGTTGAACGCACCCGCCGCGATAAAGAGGATGTGGTCGGTGTGCACGACACCGTGCCTCGTGTTGACCGCGGCGCCCTCGACGATGGGCAGCAGGTCCCGCTGGACTCCCTCGCGCGACACATCCGGACCGCTCGAGTGTGTCGATTTCATAGCAATCTTGTCGATCTCGTCGATGAACACGATGCCGGACGATTCGGCCCTCTCGCGTGCGTCCTCGATTATCTTTTCGCGGTCGAGGAGTCTTTCTGCTTCTTCTTCCTGGAGCACCGCCCGAGCCTCGCGAACGGTCAGATCCCGCTCTTTCCGGGACTTCGACATGAACGGGTTGGCCCCGCCCGGCGCACCGGGCATCTGAATGTTAAAATCTTCCATCCCCGTCCGGGAAAAGATCTCGATGAGCGGAGACGATGTCACCGCGGTCTTGACCGTCACCTGGCGTTCTTCCAGGGCGCCGCTCTTGAGCTTGGCCCGGAGTTTTTCGCGTGTGCGGTCGCGCCGTTCGGCCGCTTCGGGATCGGGTGTGCCGCCCGTCGGCGGCGGACCCGGCATGAGGAGGTCGACGAGGCGTGACTCCACCAGCGCCTCGGCTTTCACGCGCACCTTTTCCTTCTCCTCCTGCGTGACCATCCCGACCGAGAGCTCCATGAGGTCGCGGATGATACTCTCCACGTCGCGCCCCATATAACCGACCTCAGTGTAGTTCGACGCCTCGACCTTGACGAAGGGCGCGTCGACGAGACGGGCGAGGCGCCGGGCAATCTCGGTTTTACCCACGCCGGTCGGGCCGATCATTATGATGTTGTTCGGGACGATTTCGTCGCGCAATTCGTCGGGCGCCCGGCGGCGGCGCCACCGGTTGCGCAGCGCGATGGCCACCGATTTTTTGGCGTTGTCCTGACGGACTATGTAGCGGTCGAGCTCAGCCACTATCTGGCCCGGTGTGTATTCGTACATGCGGTTTTCCTCTCTTCCCTATCCACCCAGTGTTTTGACGGAGATATTCGTATTAGTATAGAGGCATATTTTGCCGGCGATGCGAATCGACTCCGTCGCGATTTTGACGGGATCGGTAATACCGGCCTGCACAAACGCGCGCGCGGCGGCGAGCGCGTAGGGGCCGCCGGAGCCGATGGTCAGGATGTCGTCTTCCGGCTCGACGACGTCGCCCGTTCCCGAGATGACAAATGCTGCTTCTTTGTCTATCACGATGAGAAGGGCCTCGAGGCGGCGCAGCACCCGGTCGCTGCGCCAGTCTTTGGCCAGTTCGACGGCGGCGCGCGGCAGGTTGCGGCTGTACTTCTCCAGTTTCTCCTCGAATTTCTCGAACAGCGTGAACGCGTCGGCCGTGCTGCCGGCGAAACCCGCCAGAACGCGGCCGTCGGCGAGTGTGCGGATCTTGTTCGCATTGTGTTTGATGACCGTCTCGCCCATGGTCACCTGGCCGTCACCGGCGATGGCGGCTTTGCCCCCCACCCTCACCCCGATGATGGTCGTTCCCGTAATTTTCAACTTTCCTCCTGACCGCGCTCAAGAGCACGCTAAGAGCGTGGATGTGCTTTTTTATACACCTTTTTCAGACGTTCGACCGACACGTGCGTATAAATTTGCGTCGTCGACAGACTCTCGTGTCCGAGTAACTCCTGCACGGCGCGAAGATCGGCGCCGTTGTCGAGCAGGTGCGTGGCGAACGCGTGCCGCAGCGTGTGCGGAGACGTCGCCGTTATCGACGCGACGCGCTTGATGTAACTTTCGGCGATGCGCTGAACGGTTCGACGGCTGATCCGGTGCCGGCCGCCGGCGGAAAACGCCGGTTCTTCGCGCAGGTTGGAGAGCCGGCGCTCGCCGGCCTCGTGCTTGATTCCGAAACGTCCACGCCAGTACGCGAAGAGCGCTTCGCGCGCTTTTCCGCCGAAGGGCACGGCTCGTTCCTTGTCCCCCTTGCCCACCACACGGATCGTTTCGTTGAACGGACCGAAATCGCCAACGTCGAGTGCGATCATCTCACCGAGTCGAACGCCGGTACCGTAGAGAAACTCGAGAACCGCCCGATCGCGGAGCCCCTTGCGGGTATCGGTATCGGGCAGGTCCATCATCCGGCAGATGCGCTCTTCGCTCACGATCGTCGGGATACTCTTGCGCTGGATCTGCTGGGCGAGATAGAGCGTGGGATCTTCCTCGACGAGATGCCGCTTGGCCGCATACCTGAAGAACATCCGCGTCGACGAAATCCGTCGCATCATCGAACGGCCGCTGAGCCCTTTTCGCGCCTGATCGCCCAGCCACGACCGGATGTCGCCGATTTCGACCCCGCGCAGCGGGACCTGCTCGCCCCGCCGCTCGTGAATGTGGGCGGAAAGCTGCGCCAGGTCGGCGGCGTACGCGGCCACGGTGCGCGGTGAGAGATCGCGTTCGTGCACCAGGTGGTCCCGGAATTTCTCGATGGCGCTGTCGATTTCCATAATGGCCTGTGACGGGGCACCCGTCCGTCGGGCCCCCGGCGGGCTGAATATACTGAAAAAAGGCGCTTTCGCTAAAGGAAAATCTAGAACAGCGCGGAGTTGGCCTCCCGCCAGGTCGTCATGGCGGCGGCGGAAGCCTCCGAAATGAGACGCTTTCGCTCCTGCCGGCGGTTTTTTCGCCCGCGCGCCCCGACGGCCGGCGCCGGCATTATCCCCATATTGGCGTTCATGGGCTGGAAGTTGGCGTTGGGTGTATGGACGTAGTTCATCAGGGCCCCCAGCATCGTCTCGCCGGGCAGGGCGGGCATCTCGACACCCAGCGAGCGTGCGTGGATCGAGAGCGCGACGACGATCGCGCTTGCGATCGACTCGACGTAGCCTTCGACACCGCAGATCTGGCCGGCGTAATACAACCCGGTCAGCTTCCGGTCGGCGAGGTAGCGGTCGCAAACGGACGGTATGTCGAGAAAGATGTTCCGGTGGATGGTACCGTAACGGAGGATGTCGACATTTCCGAATCCAGGGATCGAGCGGATCATCTGCTTCTGGTGACCCCATTTCATCCGCGTCTGAAATCCGACCATCCCGAGCAGGCTGCCCGACCGGCTCTCCTGGCGGAACTGGAGCACCGCCCACGGCTCCCGTCCGGTGCGCGGGTCGCGCAGCCCCCGCGGCTTGAGCGGGCCGTAGCGGAGCGTGTCGTCCCCGCGCGCGGCGAGAACTTCGACGGGCAGGCATGCTTCGAAATACTTCTCTTCTTCGAACGCGTGGGTTTCGACGTATTCCGCACCTCGTATGGCCTCGAGGAGTTCGTGGTAGGCGTCCCTCTCGAAGGGAATATTGAAGTAGTCGGCGTCACCCTTGTCGTAACGGCTCGCCCACCAGCCCGCTTCGGGGTCGATGGTTTCGCCGTCGAGCGACGGCGCGATAGCGTCGTAGAAGTAGAGGTGGTCGCTCGAGCAGTGTTCCCGGAGTGCGGCGGAAAGCTCGGTCCCGGTGAGTGGCCCCGTCGCGATGACGGCGGGCGCGGGCATGTCGAGGCTTGTGACGCACTTGCGTTCGACGGTGACGTTGGGGTGTGAGTCGAGCACGCGGGTGACTTCGTCGGCAAAGAGCTCGCGGTCGATGGCGAGCGCGTGACCGGCCGGGACCGACACCGAACGCGCCACGCCGAGGAGCTTGCAGCCCAGCACGTCCATTTCCGCCTTCAGCAGACCCGAGGCGTTGTCGACGAGCGTCGACTTGAAAGAGTTGGAGCACACGACCTCGCCGAGCTGCCCGCCCTGGTGGGCTCCCGTGGGCACGTCGGGACGCATCTCTAAGAGGCGCACGCGGTGCCCGCGCTCGGCCAGCTGCCACGCCGCCTCACTCCCGGCGAGCCCGCCCCCTACGATGGTTATCTCTTCTCTTTTTTCCACATCAAATCCATCGCCTCACCGCCCGTGCTTGCGGGCAGGCCGACGGGGGGTTCCCGGGCCGGCAGCACGCCCAGGCGCACTGCCTCCCACGGTGCAAAGGGCAGACTGACGGTGAGAGTCGGATTGAACGAGAGGGGGTCAGGGCTCGACGACTTCTTCTTTGCAGTTCGGGCACTTCAGATAGTCGCCGCGAGTCTTCGACGTTTTCTGGACCACGTACGCGTGACCGCACATCGGGCACGGCGAGGCGATCGGTTTGTCCCAACTCGCCCAGTCGCAATCCGGATACTCGCTGCACCCGTAGAATACCTTCGCCCTGCGCGTGACCTTTTCCACGACCCGGCCCTTGCACCCTTCCTTGGGGCAATCCAGTCCGATCTGGTAAGACTCGGTGTGTTTGCAGTCGGGATACCGCTCACAGGCGGCGAAGCGGCCGTAGCGGCCCGTCTTGAGCACCAGGCGCGATTCGCACTTCGGACACTTCCCTTCCAGGTGGATCGACTGCGCCTCTTCCTCGAGCGGGCGCGAAAAGCGGCACTCGGGGTAGGCCGGACACGCGAGGAACTGGCCGTTGCGTCCCCACTTTTTGATCAGCTGGCTGCCGCACTTGTCGCACGTGACGTCGACCTCTTCCTGGAGCTTTTTCTTCAGTCCTTCTTTCTTGTCGTCGATGTGATCGAGCGATTCCTTGAACGGCTTGTAGAAGTCCTTCACCACGCGCTGCCATTTGTAGTCGCCGCTCTCCACCTTGTCGAGCTCCTGTTCCATGAGCGCCGTGAAGGAGGTGTCGAACAGCTTCGGGAAGAACTGTTCCAGCGTGATCCACACCTGGCGGCCGAGCGTGGTCGGCATCAACTTCCCGTCTTCC
>CBDUWU010000050.1:0-17711 GCA_965371015.1 uncultured bacterium
GACGTCAGCCGCCTGGCCCGGCTCCGCGATGGCGTCACGTGGGAGGACGTCGGCGGTGGTGTCCTCGGCCAGATCTATGACCTGGAACTCGACGGCGCCGATTTGTACGTCGGCGGGGCGATTTCAGCGGCAGGTTCATTGAGTGTCTCCAACGTGGCCAGATTCGACGGCGCCGACTGGCATCCGCTCGGCTCGGGTGTCGACAACCAGGTCAACGACCTCACAGTATCGGGGGCGATGGTCTACGCGGCCGGCAAGTTCGATAACGCCGGCGGGGCGCCGGCCGCCCACATCGCGATGTGGGACGGAGCACAGTGGCATCCGTTGGGTACCGGCCTCAACCTGTGGGCCGAAGCGGTCGCCGTCGACGGCGCCGATGTGTATGCGGGGGGTAACTTCACCACGGCGGGTGGCACGACGGTCAACCGTATCGCCCGCTGGGACGGGGCGCAGTGGTACGCCCTCGGAACCGGTTTCAACAACATCGTCTACGCGCTTGCTTTTTACGAAGGCGACCTCTACGCGGGCGGCGTTTTTACGACCGCGGACGGGAACCCTGTCGGCCGGATTGCGCGCTGGGATGGATTCGCGTGGTCGGCGCTCGGGAGCGGCGCCAACGGCGCCGTGCTCACCATCGAGCCGGCGGCCAATCAGATGTTGATCGGCGGGTCGTTTACCGCCGCGGGGGGAGTGCTCGTCAACCGCTTCGCCAGTTGGGACGGGGGTGTGTGGTCGGGTTTCGGGACCGGCACCGACGGTTCCGTGATGGCGATTGCGCTCACTCCGAACGGCACCTACGTCGGCGGGTCCTTCACCATGTCAGGCGACTACAACGCCGATAACGTCGGCCGCTGGCACCAGGTCATCGTGACGGGTGTGCGCGACACGGCAGTTCCGGAACACGAACTGGTGCTCCGACAGAACTATCCCAATCCGTTCAATCCCTTGACGTCTGTTTCGTACCGCATCCCGGCAGCGGGACACGTCGACGTGCGTGTCTATGACGTACGAGGACGGCTGGTTCGAAATCTCGTCAATGGGTGGCGCAACGCGGGGGACCACACCGTCACGTGGCGAGGGCGCGACAATAGTGGGCGCGCCGCGACCACCGGCGTGTATTTCATCCGGATCGAAAGCGCCGGTGACTCCCGGACGATCAAGAGCCTGCTCCTGAAGTAGGGCCTCCGCAGTGTCATGTAATGCGGCCCATGCCCGAAGGGTGTAGGGCCTCCGCAGTGTCATATAATGGGGCCCATGCCCGAAGGGTATAGGGCGGGAAGCCCGTCAATCCGTGAAAAAGTCGAAGACGTTACCGAGCATGCTGCTGTCGGTCTTGTAGATCTCGGTGTATTTGCACTGCGTGCAGGTGACGGTCGTGAATTTCTTCGACTGGATATCGAAGATCTTGGTCAAAAAGCCGCCCGTGGCCCGGAACTCGCTGGTTTCGTAGGTCGAGTTGCCGCACTTGACGCAGGTGAAGTTCAATCCGTGCATTGGTTCTCCTTCTCGAGTTTGCTGAACACCGTTATTACACCAGCAACTCCCCGATTATTCAACTCCCACGCACTACGACAGCACCGCCGCCTGACTCGAAAAGCGGGGCGACGGGTGCCGCCCCGCTTTGCTATACTCCCCCCGTCACCCCTTCACCCGCCCGAAAAGAGCCATTCGTGCTGATCTCGATCGTCGCCGTGTATCTCGCCTTCATGCTGGGAGTGGGGGTATGGTGCAGCCGCACCCGCATCGACGGCATGACCGACTTTCTCCTCGCCGGCCGGCGCCTGGGTCTCGTCATGGGCGCCGGGGCACTCGCCGCCACGCATTTTGGCGGTGGCGCCGTCCTCGGCGGCGCGGAATACGGCTACAAGTACGGCATGGCGGGGATATGGTACGGCGTATCGACGGGTGTCGGGTTGCTTGCCCTGGGATTTTTCACGGCGCGCAAGTTCCGGGAACTGGCCCTCTTTACGGTGCCCGACTACCTGGAAACGCGTTACGGCGGCAAGGCTGTCCGGCTGCTCGGTGCGGTCCTCTCGCTGGCGGCGCTGATCGGCATCCTGGCTGCGCAAGTAAACGCGGCGGGCAAGGCGTTCGGAATCCTGGGCATCGACGCCGCCGCGGCGCCGGTGATTGCCGTCGCCGTTTTCGTCGCCTACACGGCACTGGGCGGATTGTGGGCGGCGACCATTTCCGACATGGTCCAGCTCGCCATCGCCGCTGCCGGCGTATTGATCGCCGCCGTCGTCGTAACCTCGCGCGCCGACGCCGCCGGCGGGTTCGAGGCCCTCCTCGTCGCCCGTGACGTTGGCGCGGGTTATCTCGATCCGTTCGGCCAGGGCGCGACGTTCGTCCTCTGGCTCCTCGTCCCCACGGTGATGTATACGCTGATCGGCCAGGACTTTTACCAGCGGCTGTTCGCCACGCGCGACGCGCGTACGGCGCGCAACGCGGCACTCGTCGGGGGCGTTTTCCTGGTACTGGTGAGTGTCCTGCCCGCTGTCGTGGGGATGGGTGCGCGAGCGCTCGCACCGGAGCCGATGGACGCGGGCGACGCGCTGCCCTGGGTTCTGAGGGAATTGATGAACCCGATCGTCGGCGGTGTAATCCTCGCCGCCATCCTCGCGGCCATCATGTCGACAGCCGACTCCCTCCTCACGTCGGCCACGTCTCACGTCGTGAAAGACATCTGGCTCGGTGTCTGCCGGCCGGACGCGGCCATCGACGAGCGCCGGCTGCTGGCCGCGTCGCGCTGGGTCACGGTGGGCGTCGGTGCGGCCGCGCTGCTGATCGGTCTCAATCTGCCGGGAATCGTAAAGACGCTGATCTATTCGTACACGATGTATACGGCCGGGGTTCTGGTGCCCGTGCTCGGCGGGGTGTTGTGGAAGGGTGCCACGCGATCGGGTGCGCTGGCGGCTATCTTCGCGGGTTCTGCGGTGGCACTCGCCGGCATCGCGACGGGATTTCAGATCGGCGGTGTTCCGACGGAAGTGTTCGCCGCGGCGGTGTCGGCGGTAGCGTTTGTCGCCGTGTCTCTCCTTCGCCGTTAAGGATCTCCACGCACATGGAACTGCCGGCATTCAAATCGCTGTTTACTACCTCGGGACAAAGGGCGCTCACCGAAGCCGTTGCCCTGGAGCCGAAGGAAAGTGATTTTCTCCGTCACTTCACCGCGTTGTCCCGCCGCCATCCGGCCGAAACGGCGCGGGCGGCCCTCGAGACAGCCATCCTTCGTCTCAAGGCTGTGACCAAATTCGGCGACCTGGCCGCGAAACTCTACTTCACCAGGGAAGCGCTCGAGCAGGCGTCGTCGGCGCCGGTCTCCGGGTGGCGGGCGGTCCGTTACGCGAACTGCGACACTGTCGTTGACCTGGGGTGCTCGGTGGGAGGCGACACGCTCGCGTTGGCGGCGAGACCCGGGGCGGTGATGACGCTCGGCATCGACCGCGACCCGTTGCGTCTGTCGATGGCCGCGGCCAACGCGGATATGGCCGGTGTCGGGGAGTGGACGGGATTTGCCGCCGCCGACCTCGAACTCCCGTTGCCGTTCGACCCCGGCGCGGAGGTTGCGCTGTTCTTCGACCCCGGACGCCGGAGCGGCGAGAGACGCGTACGGTCGGTTCGCGACTACAAGCCGCCTCTCGATGTGATCCGCGGGTGGTTATCGCATTGGCCGGCGCTCGGGGTGAAGATCGCGCCGGGTGTTCGCATGGAGGAGCTGGCGGAGTACGACGCCGAAATCGAATTCATCTCTCTCGGTGGCGAGCTTCGCGAGGCGGTGCTCTGGTTCGGGCCCCTGCGCCGAGACGGTGGCCCGAGACGCGCCACGGTGCTCCCGGGGACCCACACCATGTGCGGTGTGCCCGACGTAGAAGACGGCGCGTGGTCGCGGCCGGCCCGGTTGGGTGAACCCGAGGCGTGGCTTTACGAACCCGACCCGGCCGTCATCCGGGCGGGGCTCGTCCGGCAACTTGGCGACGAACTCGACGCCCGCCAGCTCGACGCATCGATCGCTTTTCTCACCTCCGCCACACACGTCGACACACCGTTCGCGCGCGCGCTCGAAATCGAGGACTGGATGCCGTTCAATCAGAGGCGGCTCCGGGCGTATCTGCGCGAGCGCGGAATCGGTCGGGTCACGGTCAAGAAGCGGGGTTCTCCGCTCGACGCCGAACGGCTCGCCCGCGATCTGCGCACAAAAGGCGAAGAGGAACGCCTGGTCGTACTCACGCGAGTCGACGGAATACACGTTGCCATCGTCTGCCGGTGAAGGCGGAGGATAACGCGGCGAATATTGCCGGGGAAAAGCGCGGGGCTGCTACCCTTTGGGCATGGGCCGCATTATAATATGACACTGCGGTGGCCCTAGCTAAGCGCTTTCGGCGGGGTTTTTGGCTCCGAGCGCCTGTAACATCGCGGGGATCGTGGTTGCTTCGTGGAACGATGCGATCCGCTCGAGCTCGGCCATGATGTCGGCTTTCTTGTCGCCGGTGACGTGGTAGGACATGTCGATGATGTCCGCCCCCGAGATGTCCTCGCCGCCGAGAAAAGTCCCGCCCATACCGAGCATGAAATCCGGCATCGAGTCGATACGGTTGGCCGCCGCCCACATCCGGCACCACGCCTGTGTGGTCGCCTTGAGATCGTAGCCGCCGCCTCCGAGTAGTAACAGGTGCCGGCTGAATTTCTGGATGCGGGTGACGACCGCTTCCATTCCGTTATTGGTCAGGCAGAGGCCTGCCAGCGGGTCGGACCTGTGCGTGTCGGCCCCGATGACGGAGACGACTACCGACGGTGCAAACGCTTCCACGGCTGGAACGACCACCCGGTCGAATATCTTTTCGTACGCGTCGTCATCGGTCTGTTCGGGGAGCGGGACGTTCACGTTGAATCCCTTGCCGATGCCTTCACCGATTTCGTTCTCGAATCCACTCCACGGGTACAACGACTTGCCCGACTGGTGGAGCGATACGCAGAGAACGCGGTCGTCGCGGTAATACGCGTCCTGCACGCCGTTGCCGTGGTGGGCGTCGATGTCGACGTAAGCGACGCGGAAGTCGCGCGCGAGGAGCAGGTCGATGGCGGCGATGACATCGTTGATGTAGCAGAATCCTTCCGCGTGGTCGCGGCTGGAGTGGTGGAAGCCGCCGAGCGGGTTGAAAACCACGTTGGCGTTTTCCCCCGTGATCAGGTCGACACCGGTCAGGGTGGCGGAAGTATAGAGCAGCGTGTAGTCGAACATGCCGGCGAAGACGGGGCAGTCGTCCACGCCGAGGTTGAACTGCGAGTAGCGGTCCTGCCACTCGCCCGAGTTGGCTTCTTCCAGCGCGTCGACATAATCGGGGTTGTGCGACTCGATGAGCCGTTCTTTGGTGATCATTTTCGGTTCCTCGACCCGCATCCACGGTTGGTCGAGATACCCCTGCTGATTGATCAGGTTGAGCACGACTCTGGCGCGTCCGGGGTCGAACGGGTGGTCGTCGCCGTACTTGTAATCCGCGTAACGGCCCGAATAGACGATGACGCTGTCCTTGGGGTGTTTGACCTGGCTGTCCGGGAACATGACGGTGACCACCGTGTTGCCGAGTTCGTAACGCATCGTCGCCGTCGGCCAGGCCTTCTTGAACAGCGCGAGTGTGGCGGCATTTTCGGGGATCACGTCTGCGTACACGCCGGCCAGTCCGCGGGAGTACGCGATTTTGTTGAGGTAGTCGGCCAGGAAGGTGCCGATGCCGCGGCCGCGGCAATCTTCGCGAACGACGATGTCGAATTCGCCCATGTTCTTGCCGGGGTTGTAGGTATAGCGGCCTTCGCTGATGATCTCCGGGTTAGTGCGGGGCCCGACGAGACCGACGATGGCCATGTCGCGGCTGTAGTCGATCGTCGCCGCTTCCTGGGCCATCTCGTTGGTGAGCGCCTTGATCGTGCCGTGAAACCGGAGGCGGATCGTGTCGGGCTGGAGCTTGTAGAACAGCCTCTGCAAGCGCCGGGCGTCGCTCGGTTGCACTGGACGGAACAGCACTTCGAGGCCGTCCTTGAACGTGTGGGAAAACTCGTAGTGGCTCGGATAGACGCACCCCGACTCGGGCGGGATCTTCTGGTCGCGGCCGACGTACCCGAGTTTCTTCGCGTCGGCGAGGAGCTGGCGCCGGAACTTCGGGTGGGAGATCGAGATGAGCGCGATGGTTCTTTCGCGCACGCACAATCCGTACAGGTTGACGATGCCGTATTCGGTCACGACGTATTCGACCGAGGCGCGGTGGAAAGCGACGCCTCGCCCGATGCTCACGCTCACAATCCGGGAGCGTTTGCCGTCGGGAGTCGTGGACGGGAGCGCCATGATGGTGAACCCGTTCGTGGAACACCTCGTCCCCTGGATATAGTTGGTGCTGCTCGGCAGGCTCCGCTTAACAGACATATGTTCCGTGTCCGCGCGGGCCATGCCGGTGAGTTCGATTTCGCCGACGGCGTGGACCGAGACCATGTCCTCGATCTGCATGATGATCGACGGGTCGTTGACCTCGTCGATGGGTAGCAGCTCGATGTGGGGGTTGCCCTGGAGGGCCCGGTAGAGCCGGCTCGTTCCCATGGCCATCGTGGCGACGGTCTTGCCGTGATAGATCTTTTTGCGGCGGTTGGTCACGGCCCCCGACTCGATCAGCCGCAGTATGTCGTCGGTGAGAATGTCGGTGTGGATGCCGAGGTCTTTGCGCGTGTCGAGATATCGCATCGTGGCCGCGCTGATGGGACCACTGTCGAAGTGGAGCGTCATCCCGTCGGAGATCAACCCCGCAACGTGGCGGCCGATGGTGAGTGCGACAGGGTCGAGATGGGGAGGCGGCACCTCGGCCAGGGGTGTATCGCTTTCGACGAGGTAATTGAGGTCGTCGATCGGGACGAGTGAGTCGCCGACGGTGACGGGCATGTTCTTGTTCACCTGGGCGATCACGACGTTGGCGTTCTCCACCGCCGCGCGCGTTGCGTCGACGCTCACGCCGAGGCTGCAGAAGCCGAGCTCGTCGGGGGGAGACACCTGCACAAGGGCGACGTCGATGAGGATGGTGCCTGTCGCCATCGCCGACGGCAACTCGCTCACGTCCATCGGCGTGTAGTCGGTGGGGTCGTCGGCCGCGGTGTTGGAAGCGTGGCGTCCCACGTAAAAGCTGTTATATCGGAAACTGTTCGAGAGTGCCGGGTCGGCAAGTCCCGGCTTCTCTCGCGCCGTCGCCAGGTGGATGACTTCGATGTCGCAAAAACGGGGCGCCATCTCGGCCAGGGTATCCGTGAGGAGGAGCGGTTCGCCGGCGCCGGATCCGATAAAAATCGTCTGCCCGTTTCGTATCTTCGCGAGCGCGTCGGTTGCCGACATCAACCTGGAATTGTAGTTTCCCTCCCAGGTCCTCGAACTCATGATCCGTCCTCTCTTTCCAGCACTTCGCGTATCCTGGATGCGAGTGTCGATAACGAAAATGGTTTGGCTATGAAAGTAATGTCTCTGTCCAGCACCCCGTGCCGGGTGATGACGTCGACGGCGTACCCCGACATGTAGAGCACCTTGAGCCGGGGCCGGATTCTCTCGAGTTGATCGTACAACTCGCGTCCGTCCATTTGCGGCATTACGACGTCGGTCAACAGCAGGTCGATGTGGCGGTCCTGGTCCTCGCAAATCTGGATCGCGTGTTTCGTGTCGTCGGCGGCGATGACGTTGTAGCCGCGGCTGGTCAACAGCTTTTTGGTGAGGGACTTGACCGTGTCCTCGTCTTCGACGAGCAGGATGGTTTCGTCCCCGCGGAGTTTTTCCGGGTGCCGGGTATCCACGTATTCCCGCGCCCCCGCCACGGCCACGGGCAGGTATATCGTAGCCGTCGTGCCCTCGCCGGGGCGCGAACTGATTTTGACGGCGCCGCGGTTCTGTTTGACGATGCCATAGACCGTGGAAAGACCGAGCCCGGTTCCCCTGCCGGCCTCCTTGGTCGTGAAAAACGGCTCGAAGATGCGGCCGAGGATGTCCTGGCTCATGCCGTGACCCGTATCGCGCACGGTGATGGCGACGAATTCGCCCGGTTCGACGTCAGGGACGGTGCGGCAGAACTGTTCATCGAGAGTGGCGTGCCCGGCGGACAACTCGAGAACGCCGCCTTCGGGCATCGCGTCGCGCGCGTTGACGGCGAGGTTGATCAGTACCTGGTCGATCTGGCCCGGGTCGGCCTCGACCCGGCACGGGTCGGCGCCGATCGACAATTTCAGCTCGATGGTCTCGCCCAGGAGTCTCTCGAGCATATTGTGCGCGTCATCGATGCGCTTGTTGATGTCGAGTACACGGGGCGAAATGATCTGCTTGCGGCTGAAAGCGAGCAGTTGCTGCGTGAGTGCCGCCGCCCGTTCCGCCGCCTTGCGTATCTCACCGACGTCCGATCTGAGCTGGCTGTCTTCGCCGATGTCTTCCCACACCAGCTCCGAATACCCGGAAATCGTTGTCAGCAGGTTGTTGAAGTCGTGGGCGATTCCGCCGGCGAGCTGGCCGATGGCGTCCATTTTTTGGGACTGTCGCAGCTGCTGTTCCAGCTCTTCGCGCCGCCGCCGGGCGGACAGGCGCTCGGTGATGTCGGTGAACGTCGAGAACACCCTGAAGGGCTCCGGTTCACCCTCGCGGAACTGGGGAGTGGACCACACGTCGATCCAGCGACGACCGCCTTCTGTCGGGTTGTCGACTCCCATCAGCGCGTTTGCGGGCTTGCCGGTACGCAGGCTGACCATGGCGGGGTGCTCGGAACCGGGGAGTTTCGATCCGTTCTCACGAACTGCTTTCCAGCGCGCGTCCGCCGAGGTGCGGCCCGTCATCTGGTCGACGGTCAACCCCAGGATTCGCTCCGCCGCGGGATTGGCCTCCGTGATCCGTCCGTCGGTGTCCTGGTACACGACCCCCTGGGCCATCGACTCGAACAGCGCCCGGTGGCGCTGCTCGCTTTCGCGCACCGACGCCTCGGCCCTGAGGCGGTCGGTGATGTCGAGGAACAGGGCGGCGATCCGGCCCGGTGATGTCTGGAACACATGCACCTCGTAGGCTCCGGCGATCTGGTCGTCCTCGTAGTTGACCTGCGATGCCCGCCATGGCGTTCCCCCGGATGCGGCTTCGCGGTACCGGTCGACCAGTTCGGTGCCCCGCATCGGCGGAAACGCTTCCTCGATGGTCAGGCCGACGAACTGCGAGTTGTCCACGCCGAGGATCGTGTCCGCCGCGGGGTTGGCGCCCGTGAACACGAGGTCGCCGCCGGGCTTCAGTTCGTACATGTGAATACCCATCGGAGAGGCCTGGACGACGCTCCGGAATTTCTCCTCGGACTGGGCGAGGGCGCTCTCCACGCGAAAGCGCTCGCTGATATCCCGGATAATCGTGGAGAAATACTCCACTCCGCCGGTCGGGAGTTTGTGCGAGAGGATCACCTGCGAGACGGAAATCTCGGTGCCGTCGGTGCGCAGCAGCCTGGTCTCGTGGGAAAAAGAGCCTTCCGAGACGGTCCTGGGCAGCCCGACTTCGTAGATGAATTTTGCCGCTTCCGGGGGATGGAACGAACGGATATGGAGGCGCGTTACGTCGGTATCATCCGGCAGGCCGGACAGTCTGCGGCCCGCCCGGTTGAGGTAGAGAATCGTCCCGTCCGGTGTCGACGTCGACACAAAGTCGGTCGTTGACTCCAGGATATCGATCAGACGCCGGCGGTCGCGTTCGACGTCGCCAGTGGCGGCCGATTGGCGGCGGTCTTCGGCCTCGGCGAGCCTCGACTCCAGTTTCGACACTTTTTTGTGCAGAACCTCGAGTTCTTCGGCGAGGCGTCGGGTATGTTCTGCGCCTTCTTCCATGCTTTCCAACCGGCGCAAAGCGCCGGTGTCCGGTTTGTTCGTGTAATGGTCGGTGGTTACGCGGTCATGTCCCCCCTCGAATCGGGATTGTACAGGTGCCGCGCACCGATGTCAAACCGCCGCTGATCCGCCGTATCTTCTTCGGAATACAAAGCACTTCTTGACAACGGAGTAAGTGTAAACTTATGATTAAACTTACGGAATTGCACAACACACGCAAACGACCTCGATCCGTAAGTTGTTCTGTAATTATTTCTACATCACTGATTTTTACACCTCAGCGATTTAGACCCGTTTTTAAAATCCAGGGGGTGCTCAAATGGCACGATCCGGCACAGGACGTCCGCAAAAACCGGGCGTCGGGTTCGTCGGCTGCTGTCTGCCCCGCCAGTGCGGCATTGCGACATTTACATATGATCTGGTGGAGGCGATCGCCGACCAGTCTGATGGAGATCAAAGCCACGTTATTGCCGCGATGAACGACCAGCCCGGCGGGTACGACTATCCCGACTGCGTCGGTTTCCAGATCGACGTCGATGATCCGGGCGACTATACGCTCGCCGCCGAGTATTTGAACGAATATTGTTCGGTAGTCAATCTACAACATGAATTCGGAATCTTCGGTTTGCCGTGGGGCGAAAACGTCCTGCACCTCATCCGCCGGCTGCGGCGACCGCTGGTGGTGACGTGTCACACTGTGCCCATCGACCCGGAGCCCGCGCAGCGCGAAGTCCTGACCGAGATCGTCTCGCGCGCCGACAGGCTCATTGTGATGAATCCGCGGGCGATCGATTTCCTCCAGGCGCTCTACGGCGCCCGCTATGACCAGATTGCTTGTGTCCGGCACGGAATACACGACATGCCGTTTCGCAATCCGCCGATCGAGAAGAAGAAGCTCGGTTTGCGCGGGCCGGTGCTGCTCACGTTCGGTCTGTTGAGCCGGCCCAAGGGGCTCGAGTACATGGTCGACGCCATGGCGGGTGTGGTGCGTGAGTGGCCCGACGCCACTTACGTGATCATGGGTGCGACACATCCGCACGTAGTCAAGCAGGAGGGGGAGGTCTACCGCCGCAGTCTCATGGCCAGAGTCCGGCAGCACGGGCTCGAAGACAACGTCAAGTTTATCGACTGTTTTGCCGACCTTTCGGACCTGATCGGCTATCTGTACGAAACCGACATTTTTGTCGCGCCGTACCTGTCCCTCGGGCAGATGACGAGCGGCGCGCTGTCTTATGCGGCGGGTGCGGGCAAAGCCGTGGTGGCGACGCCGTTTCTGCACGCCAGAGAGCTCCTCGCCGACGGGCGCGGGCGGCTGGTGCCGGCGCGTTCGGTACCCGCGCTGTCCAGGAACGTGATCGATCTGCTGACGGACAAAACCGCGACCGACCAGATGCGTCGGCGCGTGTACCAGTACACACGCGGCATGGTCTGGCCGGCGGTGGCCCGGGAATACATAAGAGTGTTCGAATCGGTGTTAAGAAGGCCCCCGAGGGCCGTTCCGCTGGTGAGCCCGATGGCGACGTCAAAGCAACGGCCCACCGTTGCCGGCGGGCAGCCGAAATAGAGTCTGCGAGGCGGTTGTCAGATCCGGTCGCCCTTGTCTTGCTGGCGGCGACGTTGTCCGGGCCCTTCTCCCGGCCGTCTTTCCTGTTGCCACCTTCTGCCGCCCTCCCTGCCGGACCTCGTCTTGAGGATCGACTCGAAGAACCGCTGCTGTTGTTCCGGCGACAGGTGCTCCTTGGATTCGATCAGCTTGTCCACCGCCATCCGTCCGATTTCCGTTCGCACGCCAGAGATCTCTTCGAGGAGGGAATCGACTTCGGCGCGCGGTACTTCGTCACGGCGCATGAGCTCGAACACCGTCTCCTCCAGGGCGAACATTTCCAGCCTCAACTCTTCGGTGTCTGATCTGAAACCATCGAGCAGGGCGAAGAGCTGCCTGCGTTCCTCGCCCGACGGACGGAAGGGATGAGCGGGGGCGTTCGGAAGCCCGTGACCCCGTTCGATTCTGGAGACCCTGGGGGCCCGGGAAACCCGCGAACCGCCCTCGTCGTCGGCCCGCCAGCGCATGAAGAGAAAGCTCCCGATGGTGGCCAGATTGAGCACGATCAGGAACACGAGGACGCCGATCAGTATCTTTATTTTCATGACTCTTCCCCGCTGTTCCCGGCGAGCAGGGCTTCCCATTCACCGTCGATGTCGGACGGCGAAAAAGCTTCGTAGTACCCGTTCACGAGTGCGCGGGTCTCTTCGCCGGCGGTCGCCCGCGACGAGAGTCCACCGCCGATCAGTACCCCGGCCACCGCGGCGACGATCGCCGCGGCGCCCATCATCGAGCCGGCCAGGCGGCCGAATGCCGGACGCGCTGCCTTGCCGCCGTTTCGAGACGCCTCGGTGGCGGCGTGGATACGGGCCGGGAGGAAGGGGTCGGGTACCAGTCGGGGGAGGGCTTCGGGCGCGGCCCCTTCCATCAGCTTCGTCATTCCTTCGAAGTACCGCCGGCAGTCGTCGCAATCGCCGAGGTGGCGCTGGATTTCGAGACGCGCCTGTTCGTCGAGGCGGCCATCGCTCCAGTTCTGGAATCGGTTTATGACGTGGCGGTCCTTCATGGTTCTTCCTCTGTTATCGTGTCAGATGTTCGATCCGAATCGCGGGTGCCGGTCCTTGACCTGGGCTTTCTGCTCCTCGGTGAGGACTTTCCTGGTTTCGATCCAGTTCTCGAGCTTCAGTTCCTGGATGTCGACCTTGATTTGCGACATCGACTCGAGGTTCTTCTTCATCGCCGACAGGTCGTCGTTGCCCGACTTCATCTCTCTCTTCATTTCCAGACGGGCCTTTTCCAGGCTGGAGTTGAGGTCGATCAGCTTCGACTTCGCATTATAAGACAGAACTTCCAGCTGGGCGACCTGTTCGTCGGTGAGTTCGAGCCCGGACGCGCTCCTCAGCATCTGGTCGGCGGGGACCCGGTCGCTCATGCCGAAACCGCCGTGGCCGAATCGGCCGCCTCTCGGGCCTCGGGCGCTGGGCGGGGCGTGCATGCGGGACGCTTTTCCGTAGCCGTGATGCGACTTCGGCGCGCGCATCCCGCGTTCGCCGCGGCGGCCCTGCGGCATCGGGCACTGGTAGCCGCAATCCGGACATGTGAATGCGGGTGCGGCGGGGGGGGCGGGCTCGGCGGGAGTCTCGACCTGGGCCGTCGACTGGGCGCTTGCCTCCGTTACCGCGTCGCCAGTGGCGAATCCACCGGTCAACAGGGCCGCCAGCGCGATGGTCAATAATGTCTTTGTCTTCATGATAGTACCTCCGGGTTGATGATTAATGGTTGCTTCTGTTACTTTTGACAACCCGGCGGGCTGTTTCTTGCACCCTTTCTCAGACACGGTCGATCCACGGCTCCAGGAGTTTGATCAGTTTCTTGCGGCCGCGGTGGATTCGGGCCTCCACCGCGCTCAGGCTCAGCCCGGCCGCCTCTGCGACTTCCTTATAACTCATTTCTTCATAATGGTGTAAGACGATCGGAATGCGGTACTTGGGGGGCAGCGACGTGATGGCCCGCCAGACGACGCCGGCCCGCTCGGCCACTTCGAGGCGCCGGTCGGCGGAAGGTTCGGACGCCGCCGAGATCGCGGGGTCGGCGTCGGCATCGCTGAGGGCCTCGCCAACGGTTTTGTCGAGCAGGTCTACCCAGCTGCGCCGGCGCTCCTTCTTGAGGTGGTTGTAGATGTGGTTGACCGCGATCCTGTAGATCCACGTATAGATTTTCGAACGCTCTTCGAACGTGTCGAGTTTTTCGTAGACCTTGATGAAAATATCCTGGGTGAGGTCGCGGGCGGCGTCCTCGTTACCGGTCATGCGCCAGGCGAGGTTGAGGATCTTGCCTCCATACTCCTCGTAGGCGCGTTCGAACGTGGTCGCGTCGGTGTTTTCCGGCAACTCGTATCCTCGTTTGGCGTTTTCGCGAACCCCGTCAGGCTGTGAATGGTTCAACCTGTCTTGTTGGACAACCGGTCCGCCGATTTCTTGCCGGATTATATGTCAATATCGACGAGAAAACCGAAAGAACTGATGTTCTTGCTGAGGTTGGTCTCGAACGCCATGGCGAGGTCGAGGCGGACATAAGTGCGGCCCCAGCCGTAGCCCAGGCCGCCGCCGAATGTCTGGCCGTAGTCGAACGCGTACTGGCTGTCCGCGTAGCCGAACCGGACGCTCAGTACGTTGATGAGCGACATCTCGAGGCCGACGCTGCTGCCCGTCTTGCGGTCGGTGTTACGGTAGTCGACCACCTCGCCGTTGATCCCGATCGCCATGATGGGGTCGAAGTGACCGAGGGATTCGCCCGACTCCTGGAGGCCGGACGCTTCGACGCGAATTCCCATCCCGGCGCGGAATTGTTCGACGGACTGGATCACCATCGGCTCCGCATCGCTCCCACCCAGGCTGAGCCCGCTCACACCGGCGGTCGTGATCACGTTGAGCCCGTCCTGGCGGTGGTACGTGTAGCGTCCCAAGAGGCCCACGTCCCACGCCCAAGTGTTGAACTCGACGGTGGGAATCTGACCGGCTTCCAGGTACTTCACCGTAAAACCGGCGGCGAAGTCGAAATTGCCCGGCGAGTACCCGCCGGCGACCGTCGACGCGAGGTACCAGTCGGTGAAGCCATCGAGCGGGGGAAACGTGCCGATCCCGGTGGGCTCGTCGTCGTTGGCGCCCTCGAAGTCCATCGTCGTGTGGCGCACACCCGCCCCCACGTTCCAGGCGGCGTTGTCTCCGGAGGGAATGCGGTATGCCGCCGACAGCCCGATGTCGCTGATGTCGAAGCCGGACGTCCAATTGTTGGTTCCGCCCGTAATGCCGATACCGGGACTGTAGGCCAGAACGGCGGGGTTGTACCAGACGTTGGCCGGATCGAAAGCGTCGCCCGTGCCCGTCATGCCCATTCCGAGCGAGCGGACGCCGCGGGGAAACGCCATGGCGTCGATTCGAAGCGTGTTGATTTTCTCCAACGGCTCCGCCGCAAAACCTGTTTGGGGAACGAGGACGGCGAGCGCGACGGCAACGGTACGAAGAGCGCGGTGGTTCACGGCGAGACCCCCTGGCAGACGGGGCGGTGATCACGGTGTAACACAATTGGGTGCAGTCTAGCGCCGCACGCGGACGGTGTCAAACGGAGCCGCAGCGGACCCGCCGTTCCAGACCCGTCCTTTCGGACGGGCCGGTCCAAAAGAACCGGTCCGGATCATGGCCTCGAGGAAGTGAGCGACGGCCCGGTGCCGGTGTAGTACACTCCCGGGGACTTCGCCAATCCGGTTGACTCCAGTCCCAAACCCAGGAGGTCGAGATGGTTTCACTGACGGCCCTGTGGCTGCCCATCCTGCTGTCAGGAGTAATTGTCTTCATCGCCAGTTCGATTCTGCACATGGTGCTGCCTTTCCACAAGAAGGACTACAAAAAGGTGCCGGGCGAGGAAAAGATTCTCGAGGTGATGCGCGAGATCAAGGTGCCGCCGGGTAATTACGTATTCCCGTGCCCGGACAACGCCAAACACATGAATACGCCGGAGATGCTCGAAAAATATAACAAAGGGCCGGTGGCGTTTCTGACCGTTATGCCGAACGCTGTGCCCAACATGCCCAAGCACCTGGCGCAGTGGTTCCTATACAGCCTGTTCGTCGGGGTGCTGGTGGCCTACATGGCCAGCCGGACCGTCGTGGCGGGCGCCGAGTACCTGACCATATTCCGGGTGGCCGGTACTACGGCATTTATCGCCTACTCGGTCGCCCACATTTCCAACTTCATCTGGAAGGGCGATTCGTGTTCACTTACCTTCAAGCAGGTCGTCGACGGGCTGGTCTACGGCCTCCTCGTTGCCGGCGTGTTTGCGTGGTTGTGGCCCGAGATGTAAGATTGGCCACAGTCGAACAAAAAAAGCGCGGGGCTTATCGGCCCCGCGCCTTTTTTTGTTTTTACGCATCGGTGCGGTCGGCGGGTCAGGCTGCCCGGTCATTTCAAGAGCAGCATTTTGCGCGTGATCGTCTGTTTGCCCGCCGTGAGGCGGCAGAAGTAGATCCCGGATCCCGCGGGCGTGCCGTCGGCGCTCCGTCCGTTCCACTGGACCTCGATCACTCCGCCCGCCGAAACACCCTCGAAGAGGGAAGTGACGGACCTGCCGGACGCGTCGTAGATATCGATGCGGACGGCGACCCCGGACGGACCGGAGAACCGGATCGTCGTGATGGGATTGAACGGGTTGGGGAAATTCTGGTCGAGCACGAACCCGGATGCGGGCACTTGGGCCGCAATCGTCCGGCTCAGCGTTTCGGCGCCGTCCGGCGTGACGGCGGCGAGACGGTACTCGTAGGTCGCGCCGGGCCGTACGCCCGTGTCCGAATGCGAGGTGGCGCTCGCCGGGAGGAGCTGTCCCTTACCGAGGAGGACGAACTCGGCGTCGCCGCTCTGGCGGCGGTAGATGCGGTAGCCCGATACCTCTTCGTCGGCCCATACCTGCCACGCGAGTTCGACCCGATCTTCGAAACCGCGCGCCATGAATCCCTGGATGAAAACGGGGACGATGTCGGGGTTGTAGCGTCCGAATTGAAACGATGGAATGACGCCCGCCTGGTTGAAGGCGCCGCCCGCCCATACGTCGTTGCCCCGCGAGCGGACCGCCCGTACCACGTCGGTCACGCCGTCGCCGAGGCCGGACCAGGCGATGCCGTTCCACTTGGCGATACGCAGGATCGAGGTTCCTCCGGCGACCGTGAAGATGCCCCCCGCATAGAGGTTGCCGCCGTTGACCGACAGAGCGTTGACGACGTCGCTCATGCCGCCGTCGAGGTCCGACCAGGTACTGCCGTTCCATAGTGCGACTCTTCCGGCGATATTGCCGCCGGCGGTGGTGAAGACGCCGCCGGCGAACACGTCTCCGTTCGCCGCGACGGCCACCGCATTGACGACGTCGCTGAGCCCGCCGCCAAGCGCCGACCACGAGGATCCGGTCCACCTCGCGATGCGCAGCGCCGTCGTTCCCCCCGCCACGGTGAAGATGCCGCCGGCGATGACGTCGCCGTTGGGGGCGACGTCGATGGCGTTGACGACGTCACTCATTCCGCCGGCCATGGCGTTCCAGTTGTTTCCGTCCCACATCGCGATGCGGAGCGCCGTCGTTGTTCCACCGGCCCCGTCTCCCACGACGGTGAAGGAGCCGCCCGCGTATACGTTGTCGTCGCCGTCGATGGCGATGGCGAATACGTCGTTCGCCATGCCGCCGTCGAGGTCGGTCCAGTTGCTGCCGTCCCATCTGGCGATACGTCCCGCGATACTGCCGCCGGCGGTCGTGAAGATGCCGCCGACGTAGACCTTGTTATTGCTGTCGACGGCGATGGTGCGAACCCGGTCGCTGACGCCGTTGTTACCGCCGGTTCCGAGGGCAGACCACGTGTATCCATCCCACTCGGCCACGCGGCTGACCTGAGTCAGGCCGTCCTTCGTCGTCGTGAATTC
This sequence comes from uncultured bacterium, assembly GCA_965371015.1. Taxonomy (GTDB): domain Bacteria; phylum Krumholzibacteriota; class Krumholzibacteriia; order WVZY01; family JAKEHA01; genus CBDUWU01. The sequence goes on from CBDUWU010000050.1 coordinate 17,362, forward strand.
GCCGCCGGCGAAAACATGGCCGTTGGGGGCGATGGCGATGGCCCAAACCTGGCCGCTGAAGCCGTTGGCGTCGAACCGGGAGTCCCAGGCGGCGTTCTGCGCCTGCGCCACCGTGGCGACGGCCACGGCAAGAAGGACGAGGATGGCGAAAACCTTCAACTTGTTGTTATTGTACGAATTAAGAGATTTCATAGCTCGTGGTACCGCCTTGTCGGAGTCAGATTCGGACATGAATTTCTTTATCAGCCCGGATATCGGGCGCAGGATTCAACCCAATTTTGCAATATCCGTACCGTAACAGGGCCGTCGGAAGCCGGCGCTGGCGCCGGCCGAGTTCGAACTCATAAGTT
>CBDUWU010000051.1:0-17595 GCA_965371015.1 uncultured bacterium
AGAGAGCAGCAGGCGCGAGTTCTTCTCCTGGGTGCCGTGCGTGTGCACCTTGACGAAGATCCAGCTCGGCCACCCGGACACCTGGACGGCGGTCTTCATCCACAGGTCGACCCGGTCCGGTGTGCCCGGGTTGATCCCGGTGATGTCCCCGTTCTCCACCGCGGGCAGCACCCCCGCCTTGCGCCGGTTCCAGTTTAGCGCCAGGGGGCCGTTGATCAGGAGCAGGCCGCCCCGCGTCTCGGTTCCGAAGCGGGCGTCGACACCGCGATGGTGCGACGCCGCGCGTCCGGGCTGTCCGGTCGCGTAGTAGATCCGATTGATCACGGGGGGCTGCGTCGGGTGCGGCGCCGACGGATACGTGAAGTCGGCGTAACAACCTGTTTCCTGCAGGATCGAGATCTCGTCGCGAACGCCGCAGTGGCGTCCCCGGGGATCCGAGTCGTCGAGCGCCCAGTTACCGTGGATGAACCCGTACGTCGGACGCCCCGTGTCGGGATCCACGCGCAGCAGTCCGTGGTCGTTGTGGAGCTTGTCCCGGAACCATTCGATCTTTTCCCGAAGTCCCTCCGCCGTGTCGTTGTCGTGGTGAAGATGAATGTCGACGTCACCGTAACCGCGGCGCGCGAGGTCGGCGATCATGTCGATACACTCCGGTACGTACTCCTCCTGCGGGTAAAAGAACACGTGTTGCGGTACGCACCCACCGTTGTCCCGGTATTGATCGACGAGCGCGGGATATCCTTTGTGCCACGCCGTGACCCGTTCGATCCCCGTCTTGTTGTCGGCGCCGTGCCACAGGGGCTCGAAGTGGTCGACGAAACAGAAAAATACATGACGGGTGCCCTGGAAGTCCGGAGGCTGACGCTTGATATTGCCGGCTACGATGATGGGAATATTTTTCTTTCGGGCCACGCGGCCCACGGCCAGCGCGGCGGCGGCGACAGAGAGAGCAACAATGATCAGAATCGCGTATATCACCGTTTACCACGCCCAGACGAGGAATGCTTTCAACACGAACAGGGTGCCGATCGTGAACATGAGACCGTTCCTCCAGTCCTTTTTGCCGAACAACGCGTATTTTTCGCCGCTTTGGCGCAGGAACACGGTTGTGATGACTCCCGCCAGGCCGAACAGGATGAAGAGAAGCGGGCTGTACGTTCGCGACAGAAACAACGAACCGGTGAAAAAGGCAATCAACCCGAGCTTGACCGAATCGGCGTAGAGCGCCAGCCGCCGGTTGCCCGCTTCCATCGCTTCACGGTTGACGTCGTGGAGGTTCTTTATCGAACTATAGAACAGCACCATCCACGCGAACAGCCCGACGAAGCCGAGTTCCGCCACCGCCAGGAGTACCGAATTGTGCGCCGTTTTGGGGTGATACGACGTGAACATGCCCTGTCCGACCCCGAACACCGGATTCCACTGAAAAAGGTCGAACGCCACCGTCCACGATGCGACGCGCGCGTGCGCCGAGGCCTCCCCGGTCGATATCTCGCCCATCCGCGACGGCCCCAGCGCGATTATGATTACGGCCATCACCACTCCCATGATCACGCCCCGCCAGACCCCGTACCGCATAGCCACCACCAGGAGCATCAGGAAACCGAAGCTGAGAATACCGCCGCGCGATTCGGTAAGAAACACCGTCACCGCCAGCGCCAGGATACAGAGCGCATAAACGAATTTCGACAGAACATTACTCGCGTCGAAGAACAGCAGAACGGGAAAAGGCAGAATCAGCAGCATTGCCAGGGCCAGATCGTTGGGGTCGCTGAAAATCCCGATCGAGACGATGCGGTTCTGGAAGAGTTCCTGGCCGGCTATACCGACCCCGGTGATGTACTGGTAGATTCCCTGTCCCGCCAGAAAGAGCGTCATCAACAGCAGCAGAAAAAGGGTCGCTTTCACCTTCTTCTCACTGTCCACCAGCGCGGCAACGAGAAAGTAGAGGATGATAACCGGCAGCAGGTAGTTGACCGCATCCAGCGCGCCGTTCAAGTTGCCGTACGACAGGTGCGAGAGCGCGATGGCAGCGAAAAAAAGGAGAACGAAATAGTGCTGGGGCATGTGCCGCAACCCCAGCGAGCTGCGGCGCACGGCCATGTGTACCAGCGTCAGGCCCGCCGTCGCACCGCCGATCATGAGCATGATCGGCATCCCGACGAACCCCGGTATGAACTCCTGCGGCCTCAGATACAGAAAGACCAGGTAGTTGAGCAGGCCGATGTACGGCTCGATGAAGATCATTGTCAGCCCGAGCACGACGCTGTAGGCGGCCAGGGCGAACATCTCCGACTGCGTCAGCAGCAGAGAGAACGCGACGGCCAGCACGGTGGTCAGGAGTATGATCGCGGCTATAATCAGTCGATTTTTGGTCATCGCCGATCCCCGCCCCCTCCGAGTATTCCGTCGATCCGGCCGGCTATCGTCTCCATACGATATGGATCCAGCCGGACGGTTTCGTCAGGATTGCTGGATTCGCGCCGATCCAGTCCGGCGATGAAACGGTCGATGGCGTCCGCCACCACGCCGGCGTTGTCGGGCAACACTGCCACTCCCCTGCCCGTATCCGTGACGATACGCGCCGCGTCGCCCGCGGGTGTGATCGCCAGTATCGGCGGGCCGGCGAACAGATACGCGTACAGCTTGCTGGGCACGCAAGTGGCCCAGCGGGGCATGTCGGGAAGCAACAGGAGCAGCGAGCGTGAGGCGCGCATGAGCGATATGCTGCGCGCGTAGGGTACAGTTCCCTGAAAAACGATCCGGTCCCCGAGACCAGCCTCATGCACCCTGGCGACGTCGTTGTCGTCGACCATGCCGAACACGTGGAGCCTCGGAACGCTTTTCCCACGCCGGATCAGCTCCGCCGCCGCTTCCAGGTAGACGTCGAGCATATCCGGATAGAGCTCCCCGAAGTAGGCAATGTCGCAGTCGAGCACCGGTCCCGCGTCCCCGGCCGGCGCCACCGGAACTCCGTCGTCGAACGCATTCGTCACGACGCTGACGCTCGCTTCGCCGAGCCCGGCGAAAGCGGCCAGCAGCGCCTCCCCGTTCCCGGGGGTGTTCGCGATCACGTGGTCGCAGCTTCCCAGGACCGAACGTTCCATTGCCCTCTGGAGCCACATGTCGAATCGGCCTTTTGGAGTTCTTACCGGCGCCGTCCACGGGTCACGAAAGTCGGCTATCCAGCGGAAACGCCGAAAGACCCGCGCGAGGCGCACACCGAATTGCGTCGAGTGGGGCGGTGTCGAACTGAAAACCACCGTATCGGGATGCGAGGCGACAAAGCGGGCCGTGTGCCACGCGACCATCGGAACCCATCCCATCTGCATGTCTGGAAAACAGAATACCTGATAGATCCAGCGCAGCGGCGCTTTGGCGATTTTGACCAATCGCGATCGCACCGAAGTGGCCGCATCACCTCCAGGACGTTCCTCTCCTCCGTGATTGCCGGATTCACCGCCGGCGCCGGCGGTCGTCTTTCGGCGGCGAACGAGGGACTGGATTTTCCTGGCGGGTTCGGGGGCCGGAGTCCTGATGACCTCGACGCCCTCCGGCACCAGCGTGAGCGTGCTCTCGTCCGCCGGCTCGTACAGAGAGCGGTCGACCGTGAGCACCGTCACGCGCCATCCCATCGCATGGAGATACTTGATGAGACCAACGATCCGGTAGACACCGGCGGTCGCAATCGGCGGAAAGTGATAGGTGACGACGAGAAGGTTCTTACCAGACAAGCTTATCTTACTTTACGATATATGGTTACAAGTCATTAGTAATGTACAATATCAGGTCGGGCTGGATTCCTTTTTGCCCCGGTTCGAAGGGGCGGCGGAAACCTCCAACGGAATGCGCTCTTCGCTGCGCGATGGCCACATCCCCATCCGGGCGCCGGCCATACAGAGCAATTTGAATACCTGCCGTTTCTTTCTTGCCAGGGGGACGCCGCGGTACTCGTCGAGAAACCACGACAGGTACCTGCCCCCCGTGTGGATCCGATAAGTACTGTTCTCGATAAATGGTACACCCCGGCGGCTCACCTTCGCCGGATCCTCGCCGGGAATGTTCTTGAGCCGCCAGCGGTCTTTCTTGGACCACGTTACCGATTTGTAGAGGGCCAGCGCCATTTCCAGAGCCTCGTCGCTGTACCCTCCCCCGGGCCAGAAGATCTGGTCGACGGTCACCCCGAGCCCATCCTCGAGCACTCGTTTGGAGTCGACCAGTTCGTAGCTCAGCCGCGCGCTGGTCTCTTCCGGGGTTTCCAGGCGTCCCTCCGTCCCGCGTTTCTTGCGGATAGCCGCCAGTTCGGCCTCGAGAACTCCGCGCCAGCCGGGTTCGCCAAAGAACCCTTCCGCCCCCCGTTCCGCCACCAGGGCGGCGAGACCTTCGGCCTCCGCCGGTTCCGGAAAATACCGCGTCGCTTCGAGCGACTTGGCGTGCCGGTAAACCGGCGTGCCCCAGGGCACCCGGCTCGAAAACGGGTCGCGCAGATAAAACGGCTTGGCAGACGGGTCGGCATTCCAGTCGAGCCAGTAGTGCCCGTCTCCGGGGTGGTGAAAGTCGACCACTTCCGGCCCCGTCGGGTACCAGGTGTGCGTCATCGCGTGCGACTGGATGGAGAGAACCCCTTCCGCCACTGCCCGCCGCATCTCGGGCCACGACATGAACCCGCGAACCTCAAGGTCGCCCTGTGCCGCGTGTCCCGCGCGAACGTCCCCGAGAGTCGGACGCACCGTGTCTCGCGGATCGACGAACTCCGGAGAGACGCACACCACGCCGGTAAAGCCGTACTGCTTGAGCAGCGGATACACGTATGTCCAGTTGTCGAGGTAGCCGTCGTCGAAGGTCAGAACGACGCTCTTCGAGTCGAGCGGCCGTACGCCCGAGACGTGGTCGTGGAGTTGGTTCAGATCGGCCGAGCGGTAGCCGCTGCGCTTGAGCCAGACGAGGTGGTCCTCGAACGTCGTCCAGGGGACAGTAAGAATCGACCACTCCCAGTCCGGCATTACCGCACCGACGCTGTGGTACATAATGACCGGTACAGGGGATCCCGTGTTCGTCCGCATAGTTTTTTCCCGTGGAGTGTGTTTGGTTAATCCGCCGGCAGCCGCTCTTCGAGCAAGGATATCAGCGTCGCGCGACTGATGAAATCGAAATCGGCGCCAGGCGTCAAAATGAGAGAGGCGCCGGATCGCCTCAGCTGGCGATCCAGACGCCTCGTTTCCGTCTGACTGGACTACTCCCGGAATGCCGGGCGTGCGTCTACTTTGCCGCCATCACGTCCGGTGAAAGCTCGTACTTTGCGTCGAACACCAGCGTTCCCTGACTGGTGGTGAGGCGGCCTTCACCGCGCGTGACAACGATGGTCTGCCCGCCGGGGGCGTTGACGACTTCGACGTCGTATTCCGTTTCCGGCATAAGGCCATAGAGGTAGTTCCGGGTGTCTTCGGTCGAGCTCAGCTCGTAGATCACGTTTTTCTGCGGATTTCCGTCGGTCGAAAACATGAGGACGACGTTATTATCACTCTCGTGGATCTGGGCGCCCACCATGTTGCCGGTGGTGCTGTTGACCAGACTCGTCGCCGGCATGGTACCCGACGACGGTCCCGTCCAGATCACGTTGAGAAACTGCGTATTGGGCGTGGGCGAGTTTCTCCGGAGTTCGATACGGCGGCAGGCCTGACTGGAGTAATCGCTGATGGTGAAGTCAGACGCCGGCAGCAGTGTCTGCTGGACCATCTTGTTGCCGCCACTCGTCGCCGTAACCGTATTTCCGCTGATCGACGGCGAAGACTGCGTGTTCATCAGGTAACTGATCGTCACGTTCTGGAATTTGAAACTGGCCGACACGCGGTCGTACACGATGACATAATCCGGACGGATGTGCACGAGTTCGCGATCGAAGACGTCGAGATATTTCTCATCGCCGTGCGAGTAACCGCCCGGGTCGGTCCAGTACGCGTCGCTCGCGTCACCCACGACGTAGCTGTACTCCGGCGTGAGCTCGTGCCGCACGATCTCGCCGGTCCCGTCGCCGTAGCGCTGGTCCTCCCCGTTGACGAGGAGCGTATTGTGCAGGTATCCGTTCTTCAGCAGCCCATTCGACCCGTCGCAGAAGTTGGCGTCGATCGCCTGCCACCCCGAGATACCGTAACCCTTGAAGATGACGAACGAATTCTGGTCCTTGTGCTGGTGGTTCTGCACGCGGTCGGCGGAAATAAACGTCACCGACACCGCGTCGCTGTCCCAGCCCGAACGGCTGTTCATCCAGCCCAGCCCCCCACCGCCGGTACCGGTGCAATACGCCAGCGGCTCGTTGTTCCAGTTCCGCTCCGGAAGGTTGAGGTTGGTGAGGAGAAAATCCAGCGGATACATGTGCTGCCAGCCGGTGCCCATGTCGGGCTTGACATTGTTGGCGAAGTACTGCAAGAACTCGCTCTCGACCGTCCCGGCCAGCCCCAGGGCCAGCTGTATCGCCGTCTGGCGCTGGTACGGGCTGATCGGCACATCCTTGTCGCGCCCGGCGTCACCGCCGTTGTAGCGCACGTCGTTGTCGGGTTGGTTGAGGTAAAGAAAGAACCTCGCCGCCGAGCGCGGAAAACTCGTCGAGGCGTAGTAATCCTTCGCGCCGGCCGCGCGGAGATAGAGGTAGATGTCAAATATCTGATTCTTGGCCGCGGTGCCGTACTGGGTTCCCTCGTGCCAGCCGCCGCCGGCGCCGCGGTAAGAGATCCACTCGCCCTGCGCCTCGACCTCGAGCTTGGCGTAGACAAACTCGAGCATGTCGCCGTAGATGCGGTTCTCCGTGTCGAAGTAGAGTGCGAGCGGCAGGTCGTTGCCGTTGAGCGGCACGGTAAAGTCGTTTTCACCGTAAGTCGCCAGCGCCGTGAATACCGCGCAGAGCATCTGCGCGTAGAAGTAGTTGTTGCCCGGGTCGTTGGTCGCCCAGCGCGAACTGTTGAAGAACGCGTTGTGTAGAGGGTCCTCGACGTATATCTCCTGGACGATACGGTTCATGTAGTCGATGATGTTCGCGCGCTGCTGCGTCGTGAGCAGATCGTACAGCCAGTCGAAGACAAACGCCGCGTCCTGGATCTTGTCGTCGGCGTGGAGGTAGAAGTTGTTCCGTTCCGAGTCGTAACCGTCGTTGATTTCGGACTCGACCAGGCTGATCGCCCGGTTGGCGTACCCGGTGTCGCCCGTCATCATATAATAGAGGGCAAAGGACCACGGCTGCACGATGTAGCAGCTGGACGGACTCGTGTAACATTTCTCCACATAGTCCCTGAGCGTCGTCCACTGCGGCGTCGGCGTGCACCCCGGAATCACGTTGCCGAATTCGTCCCGGCACGCGGCGGCGCGCAGCTCGGCGAGCCGCGTCGGATTGAAACCCAATCTCGGGTGCTCCGTGAGAATGCCCGTCGTCGGAGCGGGGTTGTTCACGTCAATCGTGACCGCCAGCGACGTCGCCGTATTGCCCGCTGCGTCTCGCGCCACGGCCGTTATGGAGTGAAGCCCGTTGCTCAGCGAGGTCGTCGCCAGCGAGGTCTGCCAGGGCGACTGTGAGATCTCCGGCCCTACCGAGGCGCCGTCGACCCGGAACTGCACGCCCACGACCCCGATATTATCGCTCGAGTTGGCGCTCATCGTGACGAGTCCGGAAACCGTCTGGTTCTGCGTCGGAGACGTGATATTGACCTGCGGGTCGGTATTGTCGGGTACCGCCGTGCCGTATTCGTACGCGCCCGAGTCCCAGGACGCGCCCACGGGGCGCGACTTGCCTTCGCGGTCGACGTTGGGCGCCTGCGCGCCCTGGTACGATGCGATGCCGGCGTCGACGGCGGGAGAGCTGGACGTGAGGCGGTAATCGGCCGCGCCGGGATTGGCAAATAGATTCGACGTGTTGGCGTAGAGCAGGTTGGACGGGCCGTCGACCAGGTTGCCGCCGACTTCGTCGACGATCGTGTAGTCGGTGCCGTTGGCGACGACGACGTTGTTGAAAAACACGTTCGGCGACGAATCGTCCGTCATGCGCATGCCGGCGATACGCGGCTCGATGACGGTGTTGTTGACCACGATATTATTTATGCTCTCGTGCGTACAGTTGGGCTGGTCGGCGAGATGGATGCCGCCCGCCCCGGCGGTGACGCCGTTGTCGTAGATGATGTTATTCTGGATTATCGAATTGCGGACTGAAATGAGCGAAAAGCCCTTCCAGTTGTTGTCGTGGATGATGTTGTTTTCGAGGATGGCACCGGAGATGATGCCGTCTCCGCCCTCCCAGCAGTCGCCGTTGAGCTGGACGCCATTCTGTCCGTTGCCGTAGCACTCGTTGCCCCGGACGATGACGTTGTCGTTGGGGTCATTGCTGTTGCTCACGTAGATCCCGTGCTGGGCGCTGGCGCCCCAGCTGATATTATTGATAATCTCGATTTCGGGAGTCCACCCGGTGAGGATACCGGTATGGCCGCTACGCATGACCTCGTTGTTCCTGATCACGACGCCGCGCGCGTTGACAATGCGGATTCCGATCCGCGGCGCATCCTCGACAAGGAAGCCGTCGATGATGATGTAGTCGGCACCCTCTATATTGACGATGTCATCGGTGACGGAATTGCGGCTGGTGAGCCTGACATTGGACCCGTCGGCCTGGAAAGTGATCGGCGACGACGAGTTGCCGTCACCGGTGATGTTCATACCGGCGTAGCTGCCGTCGAGGACGTGGACGACGTCCCCCGGCCCCGCCGATCCGGCCGCTTTCTGCAAGGTCCGCCACGGGGACGAGCTGGACCCGGAGTTTCCGTCGTTGCCTGATGTCGAAACGTAGTAATCGGCCGCGAAAGTCGTTCCCGCGGTCAGGAGAAGCGCGATCGCCGCCACCCATATCAAACCCGATGTGTTGAAACGAAGCTGTGTAATCATCACCCGCACACTCCTTGGCGCTGACCAGTCGGGGTCGAATGTTCCGGAACGATTCTTTTCGTACCGGGTTGCGTCCCGAACCGGACTCTGTTACCTCTTGATTGAAAAGGATTTAGCCTGCCATCAGGCTGCAAAATTCATACCTCGCGATCAAAAGCAACTGCTGTGGGGTCGTAAACTGCTGCGGCGGCTGCAACTCCCCGCCCCACTGCGGGGCCGGGCCCGGGGCCGCCATTCCCGGATCTGCTTGCATAGTGCCCGCGCGCCTTCCGTATTGGACGCCACGCAGTGCCGGTCCGTCAAGACGTACGTTTACCCAGAAAGAAGTCGCGGACTTCCCTGAATTTCATGGCCGCCGACCTCAGGGGGTAGAACGACTCGGGGTTGAGAATCAATTTCTCGGTCAGGAACTTCGACCGGCTGATCACGCCCAGAGCCTTGATCGGCAGGTCCTGCTCGGCCGGCTTGAAATCGGTTCTGAACGCGTCAAATTCACCGTCGATGGAGATATTCGCTTCGTCGATCTCTCCCAGGCCACCCTCCGCCGCCCAGCGGACGTGGCGGGACGTGTGGGGATCGATCCCTATCACCCGCATCGCCGTCGCGTCGAGCGCGACGGGGTCGGTGCTGGCGAGGATGGTGTCGAACCGCCGGGGCTCGCCGTTGATGGGCCCCCGACCCTCCATGGCAATGATGCCGTCCATCACGGCCAGCTTCGGCTCGAGGATCTTGTTGATCAGGACGAGTGCCTTGTCGAGCTTCGGGTGGAGCAGTATGCGGTTGTGCTGGGGGTAGCACCCGAACTGGTTCTTGAGCGATCCGGTAAAAACGGTCGTGGCGTGCGTCTTCAGCACGGGTAGCGTAATGAACACGTCGGCTTCCACTAGCGTCTTCGGCAGCCCCCAGCCGGCGATCAGATCTTCGCCGGCGTCCACCCATTCGTCCTTGGAAAAATTCATGGCGCGCACGCCGTGCTTTTCGAGAATGGGATAATAACCCGACACCTCGAATGCATCCTCGGTGTCGTAGCGCATACCGTTGGACTCGCCCACGACGACGTCGGGTGTGCGCTCGCGAACGATCCGGCACACGGCGTCGAGGATCTCGGGCGACGTATTGGAAGCGGCCGCGTTCTCCTCGAAAGGCGTGCTCAGGTTGACCTTGATGACGACCTTGCAGCCTTCGGGAATGAGGGCCCGGTAATCCACGGCCTCGAATATTTCATTCACCACGTCGGAGACGGGTGTCTCTTTGACCGATCTCAGATAAACCGTGCTACTCATTACGCACCCCCTGGATGTGTTTGCTGACGCGCTCGCAGATAACTTCGACCTTGGCGGGCCAGGACTCTGATTCCATCGCCTTGACGCGCCCGGCGGCGCGCTCGGGCGAGTCTTCTTCCAGCGCCCTGTCCACTCCCCCGAGAAACTCATCGGGTGTGTCGCCGATATAGACGAGGTCTCCGTACGTGCGGACCGACCCGATACCGACGGATACAACTGGCTTCCCGCCGGCCAGATACTCTTTCAGCTTCAGCGGGTTCGAGTTAATTATAACTTCATTCAATTTAAAAGGAATCAGGCAAACGTCAAAGTATTTAAGATAGGCGGGAATGTCTTCATATTTTTTTTGCCCGAGAAAGAATACATTTTTGTATTTTTTCAGGCGCGAAACGTCGCACGCTACCCTGCCGATGAGTACAACTGAGTACTCAGCGCGGCTGGCGGCGAGGTGCTCGATGAGTTCGAGGTCGAGCCAGTCTTCGATCAGCCCGAAGAAGCCGACAACCGGACCTGGAATACGCTCCATGTCGGCGGGCATGGGCAGGTCATCGTGGTATGCCCTGTTGAAATGGGCGGTATCGACGCCGTGGGGGCTGAAATAGGTATTGGGGTTGATGGCCCCTTTGGTCTCGGTCAGTTCCTCGGAGATGGTGAACACGACGTCGGCATGATCGAGAATGTGGCGCTCCATTTCACGGATGCGGCCGGCATCGACGTCGGGCATGGACGCGTACTCGTCGACCACGTAGTAGACGGTTCCCTTGCGCCGGATGGAATCGACGAGCGACGAATAGTGGGGCAGGATGATCCAGAGCAAGGGATCGTCGAAGCCGACCTTTCGGCACGCCCGCTTGATGGACCACGCCAGGATGTGTTTGTTGAGCCAGCGCGCGAGGGCAAACTGATGAAAGGGCAGTATCACGGGCGAGAAGACGTGCATGCGGTCGTCGAGCCGTTCGGGGTTGGCAAACGCCTTTTTGAGCTTGGCGATGATCTTGCTGAAGTCACGCTTCGACGCCTTGGGCGCGCGCTGGCCGGCGGCTTCGACGTAGAGCATGCGGTTGTGCTGCTTCAAGAGCCGCGCAATCTGGTGGCTGCTGGTGCGGTTGTCGGCAAACCAGTCGTTGCCGATGTACACAATCTGCTGGTCCTTGAGCATCTCAACCCTTTTTCTTCAAAATCATTGCGACGACACCTCGCGCCGACCAGGGTGCAGTGGGCCTGCCTGCTGCATGAACATCAGCGGCCGGTGATGCGGTCGTAGCGCTCGCGATAGTTGTGCACCATCGCCTCGATGCTGAACAACTCCGCCACCCGGTCGCGGCCACGTCGGCCCATCCCCCGGGCCTCGTCGCCGTGTTCCAGCACCCAGCGCATCGCTCGCGACAGACTGTCCGCGTCTCGCGACGGGACAATCACGCCCGTGTGGCCGTCCTTCACCACCTCCGCGTTCCCCCCCACGTCCGTCGCCACCACAGGCAGCCCCGACGCCATCGCCTCGAGCAGCGTAACGGCCAGACCCTCGGTGTACGACGAAAGAACGAAACAGTCCAGAACCGAGAGCAGTTCCGGTACGTCGTGCCTGCTGCCCAGGAACACGGTCTGGTCCGTCAGCCCCAGATCGGCAGCGCGCGACTCGAGGTCTTCGCGCAGTTCCCCGTCCCCGACCAGCACCAGCCGCGCATCTTTGAACTCGACGGCGACCGGCGCGAAAGCGAGCAACAACGTCGCGTGGTCCTTGGCCGGCGAAAGACGAGCGACGATGCCAAACAACTTTGCATCGGCCCGTACACCGATCGATTCGCGCCTCTGTGCGATAACGGAACCGTCCACACGCGCCGCCCGGTCGAACAGGTCGACGTCCACGCCGTTAATTACGGTAAACACGCGGTCGGCCCGAACACCGGCCGTCTGAATCGCAATGCGTTGGGCGTCGTCCGACACCGTCACGAAGTCATCGATCAAACCCAGCTTCTCGAACATCGCCGGCTTCGTCTTTGCCGACGTTTTCATGCCATGCGCCGTGTATACGACGCCGGACGCGCCGCCCGGTTTGCTCGAGAGGGCTCCGTACACGAGCGGGCCCAGGTTGTGGCAGTGGACGACGTCCGTACCCAGCCGTCTGAACAACCGCGCCATTCGCCATACCAGCCGCGGGTCGAATCCCTGCGACTTGTCCAGCACGTGAACCTCGACACCCGACTTCTCCACCTCCGTCAACAATTCGCCTCCGTAGCCCAGGCAGACGATCGCCGACCGGTACCGTTGGGGATCGAGGTAGTGCGCCAGACTGAGGACGACTTTTTCCAGGCCGCCGATCTCGAGGTTCTCGACCACGTGGGTCACTCCGATACGGCCGTCACTCCTGCCGGTCTGTTTTGCCATCGTTTTTACCGTCCCGTCGCGGCGGCGGGTTCAGTGTCCCAGCCCACCGCCGGATTCGCGCAAAAATGCGAACACCCGCGAGATGCCCTCGTCGGTCGAAACCGCCGGCACCCAGCCGATGCCTTTGAGACGCGCGTTGGAGAAGTACATCCCCTTCCACAAACCCGCCGTCTTGTATGGGGTGAATACCGCGGGCAGCTGCCCCTGCGATTTTCTGTTGTACCACGCAACCGCCTTCGACATTTCGCGCATGCAGGCGTACGGCACCTTGACGAACTTGAGGCGCTCGACCTCGCGACGGTACCGGCGCAGGTACTGTCGAGACGTCGGCAGATCGTCGTCGACCACGTTGTACGTCGCGTCCCCCGTGTCGTCACGGAGCGAGGCCACCGCGATCGCGTCGGCGCAGTTGTCGACGTACGTCAGCGGTATCACGCTGCTGCCCCCCAGATGAAGGAACAGCCCGAAGAGATTCAGCCCCACTCGAGCCGACATCGGAGACCCGCCCGGCCCGTAAATGACACCCGGCCGCAGGACAACGAGCTGGAAATCGTGCCGTTCGCGGTACTCCCGAAAAAGAGTTTCCTGACGCCATTTCGCGTGCGAGTAGACATCTCGCTGGCCCGGATGCGGTTCCAGCGGCGTGTTTTCGTCGATCACCTGTCCCGACGGCAGGTCCGCGGTACCGTATACTCCCATGGAACTGACCATTACGGTTTTGACGGGCCCCGCGTCGACAAGCGCGTCGAGGAGGTTTTTCGAAGCGACCACGGTGTTGAGAAACATGTCGGCCGGCGACCCCTTGAGCGAGGCGGCCAGATGATAGACGACATCGACGTCCTCGAGGGCGGCCGCTATCGCGTCGCGCGAAAGCAGGTTCCCTGTGAAGAAATCGAGTCTGGCATCGGGCCACGCCTGCTTCAGTCCATCGAACTTCGAGCGGTATTCGTCGAGGCGGATAAAGCAGCGAATATCGCGCACGCCGCGGGCAAGCAGACGCCCCACCAGCGCACGGCCGAGAAAACCATTCGCTCCCGTGACCAGTGCCTTCATCGTTCTCCACCTCCTCGTCCGTCCTGGCCGAGTTGCGCATATATCTCATCCATCCAGGCGGTCACGCGGAGAATGTCGTCATAAGCAATCGGGGGATCCGTGTCCTCGATGATACTGTCGTAGAATCGTTCGAACAGCGCCTTCATCCCGGCAAAAAACTGATAGTCCGCTTTCATGAAGCGGAAAACGTTCTTGAAACCGGCACGCATGTACTGCCTGCTCTGCGCGAACGTGGGCAACAGGCGGCCGATGGCGCTGGGTAGTTTCTCGCCCTGATCGATCGTAAGCGTGCGCACCGCGTAGTCGAGGGTAATCGTATTCTCGGTGCCGTAGACCCGGGCGCAGTGTTTCAGGGGTTGCGCGTGCGACGAAAACGTCGCGTATGCCGTCGTCTTTCGCCCCACCATAATAACCCGCATCTCGTCGAGCATGTCGTCGCGCAAATCGCCAAATGTTACATCGCGACGCCGGGCGCCGACGGCGCTGATCACGGGTTTGTCGTCCGGCAGAAACCACGCGATCTTGTGCATCAGGTGGTTGATGTTGTTCTGAAACAGTTTCCCCGGCAGGCGGTGAATCCAGTGGTTGCTGTCGCCGAGCAGCGCGGCTCCGTACGGTCCGGAGAGGTTGTATCCCATCATGCTCTCGACGTGCACCGCTTCCCCCAGAACTCCATCGTCGACGAGTTTGCGGAGTGCGTCGGAGAGCGGATCGAATTCGTAGGAATGACCGACGACGACCTTTCGTCCAGCCCGGTGGGCGTATTCGACGAGCTCGACTGCTTCGGCGTGGTCGACGGTGAAGGGCTTCTCGATATACACGTGCGCGCCGGCGTCGATGGCCTGCTTCGACAACGGCAGGTGTGACTGCGGAGGCGTCGTAATGTGAACCACGTCGGGCTTCGCCTCGGCGAGCATCGCGGCGTAGTCGTCGAAATAGCCCGGCACCCCGTAGCGCACGGCGAGTTGCTCGGCCATGAGGCGCTCGAGGTCGCACACCGCCGTCACCTCGGCAGTATCGATCTTCTCGACCTCTTCGACGTGGGCGTCGGCAATCTTGCCGCACCCGACGATGGCAACTTTCAGTTTCAAGATACCTCCCTCGTACGGCCCGACCCCGGCCAGGGTGACGGCCGTTTCAGTAACAAATCGAATTCAAAGAGCACGTCTCGTGCCACGGCATCCCAGTCCCGGGCTTTGCCCGCGGCCTCGATCGCGGCGCTGTCCCAGTCCCGCCCCATCGCTTCATCGACAGCCGCGGCAAGCGCTTGAGGATCCTCAGGGCCCACCAGGAGCCCCAGGACGTCCGATGTGACGATTTCCGGCACTCCGCCAACACGGGGTGCCACCACGGGCCGTCCGCACGCCAGAGCCTCTACTACGGCGTTCGGATAGCCCTCCTTGCGGCTCCCCAGGACAAATACGTCCCCCGCAGCCACCCATACCGGCACCTCGTCGTGGGGCTGGTCTCCGGCGAAAACTACCCGGCCCTCGATACCAAGGCGCCGTGCCTGTTCCTCCAGCAGCGCCCTCTGGGGCCCGTCGCCCACCAGCACGAGACGAAAGCCCGGGGTTTGTACCCGGGCCGCCGCGTCGACGAGCACGTCGATCCCCTTCTCGGCGCTGAGCCGGCTGACGCATACCGCCAGGCGGCCGCCCGCCTCCAGTGAGACACGCCCGCGGGCATCCTCGATGCTCATCGGAGTGAACCGGTCCGGTTCGATGCCGTTGAAAATCACCGAAACGTGGTCGGGGTCGACACCCAGCGCGGTCACGTCGCGCTTGAGCGCGCCGCTGACCGAGAATACGCGGTCGGCCAGACGAAGCGACCAGCCGATCAAGCGCCCCTGTAACTTGTTCTGGGCGATACTATGAATATCGCTGCCGCGACAATAGGTCACGACGGGGACCCCGAACACCCGTCCCATCAGCGCATTGGCAAAACCGTACGGGTAGGCGAAAAATCCGTAAATCACGTCGGGCCGGAATTGTGACACGATACGCCGGTAGCGAAAAACTACCGACAGGAACAGAAAAAAACCGTGAAACGACCGCAGCACCTTCGGCGTTACGAAATAGCGCGGATATTCCACCCGAAACCCGGCCACGTCGTCCTCTCTGGGCACCGAGGCCTGCCACGCGTACGCGCGAGTCCTGAGGAATCGCGGGAAATACGGCACCGGCGCCACCACCTTTACCTCGCACCCCGCCCTGCGCAGCGCTTCGGCCTGCTTCAGGTTGTAGATCCCGCGGTTTCCCAGTATCCGGTTGGGAAAGATACCGGACGAAATCAACACTCTCAAAGGCCGCATAACTCGGGTCTCTCAGTGTATAACGGTATTGTGAAGGCTTTCCGGAGGGCGCGGCCGGTTGTCTATTTCTTTTTCCGTTGGGAGCCGTAGTACTTGTAATCATAATAGTACGGCAACGCCGACGACGCGTTGTTCAGGACGACACCGCCAATTGTCGCGTTCGAATCCAGCAGGATATTTCTCGCCCGCATAACAACCTCACGGGGAGTGACACCGGCCAGCACAACCAGCATCACCCGGTCGATCTCGGAAACCAGAAACAGCGTATCGCTCACGGCGAGCACCGGAGCGCTGTCAACCAGCACGACATCGTAGTAGAACGCCACCTTCTTCATGACTTCACAGAGCGCCTCCGACTCGAACAATTTACCCGGAGTTCTCGACGGCTCACCGGCCGTGATTACCTGAAGGTTGGGCAATTCGGTTTCCTTGACCACGGTCATCGGGTCGATTGACGACTCGAGGCATTCGCGCAGCCCTTCGTCGCGAGCCACCCCAAAAATCTCGTGGGTCCGCGGCCGCCGCAGGTCGGCGTCGATGAGCAGTACTTTCTTCTTGGGAAACTGCGCGATCGTCAAGGCGAGATTAGACGCTATCGTGCTCTTTCCTTCGCCCCGGTTCGAACTCGTAATCATGAACGACTTGGGCGCGATGCCGTCGACCGGCGTGCGGACGTTGTGGTAAAGACGGCGCAACTCCGTCGCGATGGGCGATTCGCTCTCGTAGTAACCGTATATCGTCTTGTCCGACTCGCCGTGCATCTAATCGGTCCCTCCCGTCGTCTGTCGCGACGAGTTTACACGGAATGTGGTCATGGTTTCTTTTGTCGATTTTCCGTAGAAATAGAACGCGAACACCGAAACCGTCGTGAGTACAATAGCCGTCGTTACCCAGATGACCACCCGTCTCGTACGGTTCTTTCCGCGCCAGCCCCCTCCCATCTCCTCGATCTTGGGCACCGTCCCCAGAACCCGCAGTTCGAGTCGGTTTTCCACGTCGTCGACCGTCTTGAACGAGGTATCCGTGAACTCACTGAACAACAACCCGCCAAGGCCGAGGGTGAGCCCGAACATTACCGCCAGCGCGAGTATCTTGATCTTGTTGGGCTTGACGGGAGCGAGCGGATAAGAGGCCGGCTCGACGATTGCGATGTTCGTCGCGAGGTCGGTGCTCTGCGCAGCCTCTGTGATCGAGGTCGACGTTTTGGCCCGGAGGAACTGCTCGTAGAGCACCCGGTCCTGTTCGACTTCGGCCTTGAGGCGCTGGAGTTCCGTGTTGAGTTGCGGAGCCAGATCCACGTTGCGGCGAAATGTGGCGATATAGCCGCTGAGCTTGGCCAGCTTCTGGCGGTACGTCGCCTGCTGGATGACCTGGTAGACGTATTCGTCGATGAGCGGGCGGTAGTCGCGGTTGATGTCCGGGTACTGATCCCGGATCATGTCGCGGATGCGGTTGAGGAGGTCTTGCTGGATCTCGATGATGTCCTGCTGGCTCGTCAAACCCGCGGCCGACGTCCCCCCCCCACCCCGAAGCGCGCGTAGTAGGTACGAAGTGACAATTGCGAGCAGGTGGTTACGCAGGGTTGATACCCACCGGGCCCGCCGAATTCGCGCCGAGTCCGGCACCCGGCCGGTATGCGCCACC
>CBDUWU010000052.1:0-17417 GCA_965371015.1 uncultured bacterium
GCCGACCTCTCCATCGGCAAGGACGTCGCACTGGGCTTGAACCTGGCGTTCGACTACTACGTGGACGAATCGTGGAGCTTTGGAACGAGTTTGAAGTACCTGGATTTCGGCGAGTTGGATTTTTCGATCTTACCGCCGGGAGTCGAGGGCATCATCTGCAACAACGGCTTGTTCGGGATCGGTGACATGTCGATCCTTTCCGTCACGATCGGTGTTGGATACAAGTTCTAGAACAAAAAGGAGCCGGTCATGATCCGGAAGTCTCTGCTGCTCGCAATGGCCTGTTTCCTGATTTCCGCCGCGGTCGCCGGTGCGGAAGGGGTGTCGTTCGGCATCAAGGGCGGCTTTGCCGTGAGCAGCATCACGGAAACGCCGGTAGAGTGGGATCAGGGCAAGTCGTTCAGGCCGGGCCTGGTGCTGGGAGTGGTGATGCCTTACGCGTGGGACAACGGATTTTCCCTCCAGCCGGAGCTCCTCTACGCGGAAAAAGGCGCGGAGGCCAATCTGTACGAGGGCGTTGTCGACGTCGATATTACGCTCAACGTCAACTATATCGAGATCCCTCTCCTTGCGATGTACACGTTCCGGAGGGACCACAGCTTCAGGCCGCTCATATTCGCCGGACCGTTCTTTGCCTATTCGCTGAGCTCCGAGTTGAAGGCGTCGATAGGCATCTTTTCCGCCGGCATCGATTTCTCGAGCATGACCCACGTCACCGACTGGGGAGCGATCCTGGGAGCGGGATTCGCGGTGAAGACGAAGAACGGGGTCGTCACGTTCGACGCGCGCTACACGCGCGGATTTACCAACGTGATACTGACGGGTGACTTCGAGGTCAACGGTGACACCGAGACGATCTCCGGGGATGACTTCAAGAACCACGGCATGATGTTCCTGGCCGGGTTCATTTTCTAGGGCGGAATGACGGTGACCAACGGATGGCTGACAGCGGTGGCTTTCATCGTTGCTCTGGCGCTGCCGCCGGGTGCCGCGACCGCGGGTACTTCCTCCGCAAAAAATACAGATGCTAATTCGAAGCGGCCGAAGATCGGACTGGCGCTTAGCGGCGGCGGTGCGCGCGGCGCCGCGCACGTCGGCGTGCTCGCCGTGCTCGAAGAATACCGGGTCCCGATCGATTACATTGCCGGCACGAGCATGGGGGCGATCGTCGGCGGTCTGTACGCGACGGGGATGTCGGCGGCCGAGCTCGACTCGCTGATCTCGACGATCGACTGGACGGATGTGCTCCTGGACAATATTCCGAGAAAGGACCGCTCCTTTCGCCGCAAACGCGACGACGACTATTTCCTGGTCAAGAGCAAGCCGGGGATCTCGGGATTCGGGATCAAGTTTCCGCCGGGTGTCCTCGACGCGTGGAAGGTCGACCTGATCTTCAAGAGATTCACGCTCCCCGTCTCCACCATCCGCGATTTCGACGAGCTGGCCAACCCCTACCGGGCGATAGCCGCCGACCTCGAGACTGGCGATGTGGTGGTGCTCGACCACGGCGATCTGGCGCTGGCGATGCGCGCGAGCATGTCGATCCCGGTGGTATTCGCGCCGCGGGAGGTCGAGGGCAGGATGCTCGTCGACGGTGGCATCAGCATGAACCTGCCGATCGAAATCGTGCGCCGGATGGGTGCCGACATCGTCATCGCCGTCGACATCAGCACTCCCATGAGCACGCGGGAACAGATCGAGTCGGTCATTGCCGTCACCCAACAGATGACCAACCTGATGACAGGCCGGAACACCGACGCACAGATCGCCACGCTGACCGACAAAGACGTGTTCATCCAGCCGGATCTGGGCGACATCACGACGGCGTCTTTCGACCGGGCCGGCGAGGCGGTGCCCGCCGGTGTCGCCGCCGCCAGGGCCGTGGCCGGCCGCCTCGACGCGTTGTCGTTGGGAACGGCGGAGTACGAAGAGCGCCAGCAGCGCCGGCATCGCTCCACGGCGTCGCCGGTCATCGACGAGATTCGTATCGTCAACCATTCGCGTTTGTCGGACCGCGTGATCGAGTCGCTCATTCACATCGAACCCGGCGAACCGCTCGACGTCGACCAACTCGAAGAGGATCTGCGCCGGATCTACGGACTCGAGTTGTTCGAGCTGGCCTACTACGACATCGTCACCGAGTCGGGCCGCACGGTATTGACGGTGACGGTCCGCGAGCGCTCGTGGGGGCCCAACTACCTCCAGTTCGGCGTTGCGATCTTCGAGGACTACGAGAGTCCCAATTTCAACCTGGGAGTTGCCTACATCCGTACGGCCGTCAACCGCTTGAACGGCGAGTGGCGCAGCGGGCTGCAAGTCGGGCAGGAACCACTCTTCTATACTGAGTTTTTTCAACCGCTCAACCACGAGCTGCGCTGGTTCGTCCACGCGCGGGCTGCGATCGGCGAGTACGCGGTCAATGTGTTCGACTCGACGGGGAGCGTGCTCTCGTCACTGGGGGCGCGCGCGTACGGTGGAGAATTCGATGCGGGCCGTGAGCTGGGAAGGTGGGGGCAGGTACGTCTCGGCTTGATTCGGGCGGCGGGAAGGTACAAGGTCCAGGTCGGCGACCCCGATATTCCCGACAAGCACTACGACACCGGCGAGGCCTACGGGCAGTTCTTCGTCGATGAGCTGGACAATGTGGCGTTTCCGCGAACGGGGTGGAGCCTGAGGTTACGGCTCACGGCCGGCCTGGAGGCGCTGGGGTCGGACACGGAATACGAACAACTGGAGATCGACGGGTCGGTCCCGCTGACGCGTGGTCGATTTACCGCCCTGCTCGGTGGCGGATTCTCAACCACGCGCGACAGCGACGCGCCGGTTCAGAGCTTGTTCGGGCTCGGCGGCTTTACGCGGCTCTCGGGTTACGAGCTCAACGAGCTCGTCGGCCAGCACGCGGCGCTGCTCAAAGGCGTGTTCTACCGGCAGATTTGGAAGTCGGGCATCGTGCCGGGTTACGCGGGGGTAACGGTCGAGTTCGGGAACGTGTTCAGGGACGAGAGCGAGATCCGCTGGGACAACGGTATCTTTGCCGGCAGCGCGTTCCTGGGCGTCGACACCCCCATCGGTCCATTCTACCTCGCCTACGGCATCGCCGAGGGCGGTCGGTCCAACTACTACTTCTTCCTCGGGCAGCCGCCCCGCCACTTCCGGCCGCTATTCACCAATCGTTGATTGTCCCGCGGTTCGAGTCCTATCCGGGGAGGTACACGACCACGATGGAAGTGTGATTTCAGCCCTCTGGTTGGAACTCCGGCCAGTTGTATTCAACCGCGATGCTATTGATAATCTCCGCAGCCAGTAGCGAGCCGTTGTCGGAATTGGTCATTACGACGGCTCCCTGACCCGCTTCAACATAAAAATACATCAAGCAGCGATATCCAGCGTTTCCGCCGTTGAAGGTAAACCAGCTATAACCACCCGTTTGGCGCACGAGAAGACCGAGTGAAAAACTCCCGTATCGCGGTGTCACCAGCAAATCTACAAAGAAGGGATCCAGCAGAGCACCTTGCGCTCCATCAGCCGCTTTCTGAACAGCAATTCCGAATCGGGCGAGGTCCGCTGACGTCGACCATAGTCCCGCTGCGGCAAGTTCCGGATAAATTCGCCATCCGCCTTCGACCTTGTCCCCCGCTTCGTCGTGCCCAGGGCTGGCTAGTCGAGCCATATCGGCGCCCAGCGGCTGCTGGAGAGTGCTTGATCTCATATCGAGAGGAGCTAGTAAGAGGTCGTACAATATTTTCTGAAATGGTCGTTGGTAGATGTCTACCATCATCTGTTGCAGAACGCAGTATCCTCCTCCGGAATAACGCCACAGGGATCCCGGTTCCTCAGTGACTCGAATGGGATCTGTGTTTGCCGGCTGAACACCCTCTAACACTTCGAGAAGGGTGGGCACTTCTTCCCCTACGCTGTATCCCATAAATCCTGAAACAGTTGTTCCACCCATGTGACTTAACAGGTATTCGACTGTTACGGCGCTGCGTTTCGTGAACTCGTTGTTGGGCAGTTTCCAGGAGACGAGATACCGGTTAACATCTGTATCGAGGTCGATTTTACCGGACTGGGCCGCCAGTAACACAGCGGCGGCAACCAACGGCTTGCTGATCGAAGCAGCCTGAAACATGGTTGACGGTGTGATTCTCACGTCGGTGGTTTTGTTGGCAACACCGTAACCTCTGTTCCAATGGATTTTACCATCGTCGACTACGCAAATGCTCAAGCCGGGAACATTGTATAGCACCATTCGCTCTGCCAACGTAAAGGTCTCGTCTGTCCCGTCTCCGGTGTGTAGTTCGGTTCTCAGCCCTTGAATTACCTTCGCAACACGACGCTCCTTCGCGTCTTTGCCAGCCTGTGCGCTCGCGGTAAACGTCAGGCAACCCGCGACGCATAGCCAGGCACTGTGTGTAAGTGCTCTATTTATAGTAGAATGCATAACTCTCCCTTGGATAGTAGTCGTTTCCAACGGTTAGATGCTCTCAAGTGGTCAAATGGTTCACGGAAAAACGTTGTTGTTACTCAATGGATAGAGGTGAGTTCGAACTTCGTCCAGTCTGGGGAGGCAACTTCTTCAACGTGCTGCCCGCCGGCAGGATCCTGAACCCAACCAGATTCTCGTCGCGAGCATCGATGACGAAGGAATCCAGAATCCTGTCCGTGCGCCGTTTAGTCGGCCGGGTGGGGGATTTGAACCATGCGTGTCACCGGATGGAAAGTGGATCTGTTTCGGGCAGGATGATCAGATCAAGTTCTGTTCACGCGAGGATGGTGACGGGTCGCCAGCGTTCGAGGCACAGATCCTGCACAATACAACAGCGGTATCACAGGAAACGCGAAGGCACTCTGATCCCGAACGAGGAAGTATCCGCAATGATTGCTCGCAGCACCAGCAAAGCTCCGATCCCGCGATGGGTGTGGGGAATCGCAGCTATATGCCTGGTTATTGCGTTGACGGCGCTCCAGTCGAAGTACCCGGGTTTGAGGTCGGGGCGACCGACAAGCGTTCCGTCGGAATCGGTGAAGTCGATGGCGAGCCTCGTCGAACCGGGTTCCACTACGCAGCCCCGGACGGCCGGGCTGACGGAAGAGCAACGGCGCGAGATCTACAAAACGGCGGTTCGTACCCGTTACCACATCGAGTTCGCGAAGGAGCAACGATCGAAGGTCAAGGCGAAGGGACTCGACGTGTCGTCGCGGGACAGACAGATCAGACGGCTCGAGCAGATGCACGAAGACCACTTGGACTTTGTGGCGCGTTTCCACAGAATGCCTCGTGCGCGGCTCGACGAGATCGTCGCCGAAGGCGACCGGAGCGACTGGCCGTCGGACTGAACCTGCTGCTTGCCTGACTCTCCGCCTCTGTTACCCGATTGCCCGGCGAAAATCATCGATCAGGTCTTCTATCGATTCGATCCCCACGGACATACGGATCAGCCCGTCGCTGATGCCGAGTGCCGAGCGCTCCTTGGGGGGCACGGCGAGGTGTGACGTTGTGGCGGGCCGGCTGAGCAGGCTCTCGACGCCGCCGAGGCTGGGCGCCACGATCGGGATCTCGACGCGGTCCATGATCTTGACCGCCGCGTCGGCGCCGCCGACCGGGTCGAAGCTCAGCATCCCGCCGAAGCCGTCGAGAAATTCCTTTGCCCGTTCGTGCTCGGGGCTCGATTCGAGACCGGGATAGTTGACGGGGCCAATGGCGGGGTGCTCTTCGAGAAAACGCGCCAGCGCGAGTGCGTTTTCGTTCTGCTGGCGCACACGGACGCCGAGCGTTTTGAGTCCGCGGTGAAGCAGAAAACAGGCGTGGGGGTCGAGTGACCCGCCGTAGTACTTGAGGTTGACGAAGATCTCGCGCACGAGGTCCTTGCGCCCGATGATGGCGCCGGCGACGATATCGGTGTGTCCGCCGAGATACTTGGTCCCGCTGTGGAACGACAGGTCGAAACCCCATTCGGCGGGCCGGAAGTTGACGGGCGAGGCAAAGGTGTTGTCGATCATCGAAATGATATTGTGCTTCTTCGCGAAGTCGGCGATCGCTTTGAGGTCGGGAACGCCCATGAGCGGGTTGGAAATGGTCTCGACGTAAATCGCTTTCGTTTCGGGTTTGAGCAGGGCCTCCCACGAGGCGGGGTCGGCGCCGTCGATAAAATCGTGTGACAAACCCAGGTCGGGAAACTGCGTGCCGAGGAGTCCGAGTGTCCCCCCGTAAAGGACATTCTGCGCGAGGAGGTGCCCGCCGGGTTTGAGCAGTGTGATGAGCGCCGTCGAAATGGCCGCCATGCCGCTCGCCGTCACCAGCGCCGAATCGGCGTTCTCGAGCATGGCCAGTTTGTCGTGGAGCACGTCGTGGTTGGGCGTGTTGTTGAGGCGGATGTAACGCATAGTGTCGTAGCTGTCACCACCGGCGGACTCGAAAGTCGACGACTGAAATATCGGCATCGTAACGGCGCCTACGATGCGGGGGCTGGGTTCGCCGGCGTGGATAAGTTTGGTATCGAGGTGCTTCTTGCGATCGGACATGGTCTCGCTCCTGTGGTGCGGGTTCGGCTGATTTGGTGCGTCAAGAGTGTATAGGATATACGCCTCTTACCAAAAATGCAAGCGACCGGCATGTCGACTTTATGATCTCTTCGATAGCTGGTAGTCGCTGACGAGGCGGGCGATGAGGATCGACATGTACATCACGCCGCAGACCGCCTCGAGCGTGGCGAGTGATCGGGCCTGGGGTGTTGCAGGCGAGATGTCGCCGTAACCGAGGGTGGTCAGCGTCACGAAACTGAAGTAGAAGATATCGGCCCACCCGACGATGCCGTCCGCCGTTCCCTCCAGCAGCGAGCCGGGGACGATGGTCTCCGTGAGCATGAACGATACGGCGAAACACAACCCGATCATGAGGTAGGCGCTGATGGCGGTGATGATGATGTCGGCGTCTACCTGGTTGCGGCGGAAAATATTGCGGATGATCGCGATCGTGGTGAATACGTAGTAAATGACGATAAACATCAGGAAATACTCGTCGTTTGCCAATGAGTAGCCGAGGAAGAAGTGCCAGATGATGGCGACAAAAGCGGGTACGGCGAGAATCGTGGCGGCGATCATGGTCTTGCGGTTGTCGGCAATCGCGTAGACGCCGGTCAGCGGCGTCGTGGCAAAGAGGATGCCGAGTACGTAGGCGGCAAACCTCCAGTCAGCCGCGACGGGATAGATATAAATCAACAGGATCAACGACACCAGCAGGTATGTCGACCTGCTGGTGCCGGTAAGTTTCTTCCAGAGCGGATAAATCATGATTCCTGGTTCGGGGTGTTTCCCCGGGCGCTCAGTCGAGTTCGAACGCGATAAAGTGCATCTGGCCGCCCCGCTGGACCTGGACGACAACGGCGTCTCCGGGGCGGAATTTGTTGACGACTGCTTTCAGGTCGTCAAGGTTCTTCACCGGTTGTGCGTTGATCTGGCAGATCACGTCCCCCGGGATGAAACTGTCCCGCCATCCGGGGGTTGCGGCCGATCGAGCCGCCACGACGACGCCTTCATTTTTTCGCAGGGCGGGAAGCATCGCTGCGATCTGGGGCGTGATGTTCAGGCCCAGTATGCCGAACTTGGCGATGAGGTTGTCCTCGGGCCGGACGAGGTCGGCGAGGCGCTTGCGGTTGCCGGGCCGCTCCACGACTTCGACCCGGAGCGATGACTTGCTGCCGCCGCGATCGTACTCGATGACGACCTTCTTGCCGATTTCCTTCCTGTAGAGATTTACGTCGAGCTGCCGGCCGTTTTCCATCGGCTTGCCGTCGAGTGTGAGAACGATGTCTCCTGCTTTCATCCCGGCTTTCTCGGCGGGGCCACCCGGATAGACGTCGGCGATGACGACGCCCCAGTCCCGTGACAGTCCCAGTCCGTCGGCCATTACCGGGTCGATTGTCTGCGCGTGGACGCCGATGGTGCCGCGCCGGACTTGGCCGAACGAACGGAGCTGCTGGAAAACGTTTCGCATGATGTTCGACGGCACGGCAAAGCCGATGCCCTCGCTGCCCCCCGACTGCGTGATAATCATCGTATTGATGCCGATGACTTCGCCCTTGGCGTTGACCAGCGGACCGCCGCTGTTGCCCGGATTGATAGGCGCGTCGGTCTGGATGTAGACGACCGGCGCATCGGGCTGCAGCTGGCGCGCGACCGCGCTGACAATGCCCATCGTCATCGTGTTTTCCATTCCGAAAGGAGCGCCGAACGCGAGTACGATCTGTCCCTGGCTCACTTCGTCGGAGTCGGCCAGCTCGAGGTAAGGCAGGTCCTTCTCCTGGACCTTGATCACGGCGAGGTCGGTTTCGTGGTCGACGCCGACCACCTGTCCGCCGACGACCCGGGCCTGGGCCTTGACGAGCGACTTCCTCGAGTTCATCTCCTCCTGGCTGACCGGTATCATCACCTTGACGTGGCGCGCCGTCTCGATGACGTGCGCGTTGGTGATGATGTATCCGCTGGAATCGAGGATGATGCCCGAACCCGTTCCGCGCTGAACGGTGATCGGCGCGAGGTCGGCGCCCTGCGATGGGCCGTAGCCGGTGGTATAGATCTGGACCACCGCCCGGGAGACATTTTTCGACACTTTTTCGAACGTATTGCTGATGTCCTGCAGTGTGATTTCCGTACCGGCCGGCGCCGGTATCGCGAGCAGTATAACCAGCAGAGCTGCGATTGCAGGGCCGGCGGCGATTGAACGTAATTTCATCCCGTTTCCTCCGGGGAAAGGTTTATCGACTGTATTGGGTCCGCCTATTATAAACGCCAGCCGGGTGTTCGCAAGCCCATTCACCAGGCTCGGGTGTGCGGCTTATCTGGCGCGTCTCTTCTGGAGGCTGCGGGGTGATTCCAGGAACTGGGGATAGCAGCCGCACGAGATCCACTCGTCTACCGCCTCGTCCCACCACGCCGGCGGGCTCGAGTCCGCCGTGTTCCAGCGTCCGATCATGACCGGCCCCGTGTCGAAGAATCGGAAATAATAGTACTCGACGTAGCGGCACCCGCTCTGGCAGCCGTCGCGCGCGTGGCGAAAGAGGTATGTGTAGCCGTGCAGGTCGCTCATTCCAACGAATACGTCGGGCCCGTCGGAGGGGTCGAAAACTGGTGAGGCCATCTCGATACCGAGTTGTTCCTCGTACAGCCTGGCCGCGATGCAGGGGTTGAACAGGCGCGTGAACCGGATTCTGGCCCGGCCGAACTCGAGTGGCACCACGCGTAACGGCCCGAGTTCCGTGTTGAGTTCGTCCCAGAAGAAATAGCCGCCGGCGGCAAAGTCGTGGCTGGCATTGGGGTCGAAGTGGATGTCGATTTCGCCCGTCCAGCGGTCGCGGGCCCTGGTCTGGATCAACGCTCCGAAACCGTAGGCCGCGCGAATCTCATAGAGGTCCGTCATGATGTCGTCGGCGACGTCGGGCAGGGGGAAGAGGGACTCGGAAAGACAGAGGGAAAGAAACTCGGCCTCGACGATGTCGTCGACGGTGAAGTCGGGGGTGTCCTCGACGCTGCCGCCGTTACCGCCGGTTCCGCCGGTGCCCCCGGCGCAGCCGCCGGCAACAAAAAAGACGATCCATACCAGGATCGCCGTCTTGTACGTCGTCGACATGCAGTATTCCCCCGGTATCCGTATGGTGGGGTTCCGAAGGAGAGTATACACCATGACGGTACCGGGGGAACTGTTTATCGCGCCGCCGCTATTCGCGGGGTTCCGGTGGCGGTGGCGGTGGCGGGGTGGGCGCCGGCGGTCCGATGGGCTTTATCGGCCCCCTGGGTGCGGCCTCGAGCCGCTCGTCGCTGCGGCGCTTGTCCCATTCCTTCTTGTCCAGGTGCGAGGCGATGAGGAGTCCCAGGCCGACGAACATCGGGATCAAGCCCCAGCCCCACGCGTTGACTTCCGCTGCCTCGGGGTTGGCTGCGAGGGCGATTGTCAGCGCCAGCCCCAGACCCGCCCATACCAGTCCCCAGGCGCGCCGGATCGAATAGACCGGCTTTTCTTTCTTTTCTTCGGGTTCCGGCAGTGGGTAGCCCTTTTCAATAGAGATCAGGCGCTCCTTGTGGGCGAGGTCTTTTTTTCGGCCCTCAACGATGATCGCCACAATGACGATCACGAATGTGCCGAGGAGCGCCGTGATGGGTATCATCAAGGCCATGTGCTCGATTCCGACATCCGCAAACATATTGTCCCCTTTCGCAGGTCTCTTGCTGACTCTACGGGTTTGTTGTCATTCGATTCACCCGGTATGACATGAGGCCCGCCGGGTTTGTTTCAAGAATATCCACTGTTGTTGGCCGGGGCCGCATTATTGACGGTCTGTTTCTATTGAAAATGATATAAACTTGAAACCGATCATCCGTCAAGGCGGTCTCACCAGACAGGAGAGTAAAATTGCCGGGAGAGACTGATTATGAACTCGTTGCTAAAGCGTTGCAGGGCAATCAGAAGGCGTTTCGCCGGATTGTCGAGCGCCACCATTCGACGGCTTACGCCGTCGTTCGGAGTGTGCTGGGCAACAGCGACGAGGTCGATGACGTCGTCCAGAACGTACACATCAAGATCTACCGGGGGTTGGGCAGTTTTCGCGGCGAATCTCGTTTATCCACATGGATTTACCAGATTGCGCGCAACGAGGCCATCAACGTGGCCCGGAAGCGGCGCCTCGACGGCCCGCCGGTAGAAGAGGTCGTTCTGCCAGCCGGCGAGTCATCCAGTCCCGAGGCCGCCTACAGGCGGACGGAGCTCGGCGAACAGATGGAAACGGCGATGGCGGACCTGGACGAGAATTACAGAATGGCACTGGAGTTGCGTTACATGGGTGAGAGATCTTACGAAGAAATTGCCGAGGCCATGGGGCTTCCCATCGGGACCGTCAAAACGTATATCTATAGAGGCAAGGTGCAGTTGAAGAAGATTTTAACGCTCAGGGGACTGTCGGCCACGAGTGACCGGTGAACTCCCGCGGGAAAATCAGGTATAATAATATTATGACGAGCGAAGAATTCGAAGAATTACTGCCCGCGTATCTCGAGGGTGACCTGACCGCAGAGCAGGCGGCCCGTGTGGAGGCGTGGTTGAAGCGCTCGCCCCAGGCCCGCGAATCGCTCGAAGCGTACCGCGAACTCGACGTGATGCTCGAGTCGCGCCGCGAAAAGGTGCCGGCGGCAGCGCCGTTCTTCCGCGCCGTCTACCAGCGTTCGATGTTGAGCCGTGCCCGGGATGTCATGATGGCGGCGTTCAGCTTTCCGGCAATCTCCACCCTGCTTCTCGGGATCTTCAGCGCTGTGCTGTTTGTGTACCGGGACCAGATCACTTCGTGGTTCGAGGCCAAGGCCGAGATGCCGGCGTCGAGTTCGCTGGATCTGGCCTGGGTCCGGGAAGCGCTGCTCCAGTTCAGCGGCGCGGACATGTGGATGGTGACGGGATTGTACGTGGCGGTGACGGTGGTGATCCTGGCGTCGACGAGCCTCATGGTCATGCGATATCTCCGCGATTGATTTTTACTTTTGCCCACTTGTAAGAAAGCCAGCCCGAGCTCTTGAGCAGCTCGGGCTGGCTTTTTATTGATGATGTTGCCTGCGCGAGCCGCCGCCGCATCGGCCAGCTAATTGTCGCGCTATTCGCACGCCGCGCCTCCACGACGACTTACACTGGTGATGGCATTCGCGCTTCATACCGGCAATTCGATCTTACGAAAAGTGCAAGAATATTTACCGCCATTATGGCGGTAAGAAACTTGTCACTGACGAGATATCGACACCGGGAACACCGGTTCGTTCCAGGAGCCGTGTGAGCCGGATTTGCGGAACGCGCGCGCCGGGTTTGCGGAACGTGTGAGCCGGATTTGCGGAACGTGTGAGCCGGATTTGCGGAACGCGAGCGCCGGATTTGCGGAACGTGTGAGCCGGATTTGCGGAACGCGCGCGTGAGTCACTTGCGCGGGTGATCGTCGAGATAAGCAGGCCGGTCGATTCCTTTGCCCAGCTTTGGATCGTCTTCCGGCGGTCCCGCGCTTACAGTCAACGGCAGCAGACCCGCCCATATCGGCAGACCGTAGTCCTCGTCGTCGTCGCCCGGAGGGCCCGTGCGGATCTTGGCCGACGCTTCGGCGAGAGACAACTCGATCACGGCTGTCTGCGCGAGTTCCTTTGCGTTGGGTTTGCGGACATCGTCCCATCGGCCCGGCATCAGGTGCTCGAAGAATTCATGAAACGCCGCGTTCTTTGCGTCGTCGCCTTCGATCGTAGTGGCCCGGCCGAACACGATCACCGAACGATAATTCATCGAGTGATGAAATGCCGACCGCGCCAGTACGAGCGCGTCGAGGTGGGTGACTTCGACGCATACGTCGGCGCCGTTCTTGAGCGCGTTCATCAACCGGCTGCCGCCGAAGCCGTGGATGACGAGTTTGTCGCCCGCCCGGGCATACGCCATGGGAATGACGACGGGACGGCCGTCGACGACGATGCCTACGTGGCAGATCAACCCTTCGTCAAGGATCGAGTAGATGGTCGTCTGGTCATAAGCGCCGCGCTCGGGCAGTCTCCTGACGCGAGTACGGTCTGTCGGTGGGGTCTGACTCATGGTTCAAGACGGCGTCGATTGGCAATTGCGCGCCGTTCAGCCTCCTTGCATATCTCAAAGGATCTGTGGACAGTCGTCGGCCACGGGGCACTCGTCGCACCGGGGCTTGCGTGCGTTGCACCAGCTGCGGCCAAGCGAAGTGATGAGGTGTGACGACAGCGTCCAGTCTTCGCGGGGAATCACTTCCATGAGGTCGAACTCGATCTTGACGGGGTCTTTCTGTTCCGAAAAACCCATGCGACGCGTCAGGCGGATCATATGGGTGTCCACCACGATTCCCGGCACCCCGAATACGTTCCCCAGCAGGCAATTGGCGGTCTTTCGCCCTACCCCGGCGAGTGTGAGTAGTTCTTCCATTGTCCCGGGGACCTCGCCGTTGAAGTTATCGACGAGCGATGTGCACGCCTTCTTGATGCTCTTCGACTTGTTGTTGAAGAAGCCGGTACTGCGGATGAGTTCGATCAACTCTTCGTCGGAGGCGTCGATGTAATCCTGCGCTGTTCGATACTTTTTAAAGAGGTCCTTCGTGACGATGTTGACGCGCAGGTCGGTGCATTGTGCGGCGAGTATGGTCGCCACGAGCAACTCGAGGGCGTTTGTAAAATCGAGCGCGACCGTCGCGTCGGGAAACTCTTGTCTCAGGGTGTCGAGTATCCGGCGCGCTCGTTTTCTCGTGGCCGCTGACGGCTTTGCGGGCTCATATTTTCTGCCGGCGCCCGTTTTCGCTGGGGCTTTCTTTCCTTTGCTCTTCCTTGCATCCGGTTTCGCTGGCATCGTGGCTATTTCCTCCGTCGCTGGAATATTTTCCTGATCGCGGCCACCGTCATGGTATTGACCACGTCTTTTTTGCCCAGCCACCCCTTGCGCGCGATGCCGACGCCGAAGCGAGTGTAATTCAGATGGGACGTGTGATGCGCGTCGGGGTTGATGGCGAACATCACTCCTTTGTCGCGGGCGAAGCGAACGTAGCGCCAGTCGAGGTCGAGGCGCTGGGGATGGGCGTTGATTTCGATGATCACGTTGTTTCTGGCCGCCGCATCGATGACGGCGTCGATGTCGACTTTGTAGGGCTCGCGGGTGAGCAGGAGCCTGCCGGTCGCGTGACCGAGCATGGTGGTGTACGGGTTTTCGATGGCCTTGACGATCCGTTCGGTCTGCGCCGTCTCGCTGAGCCCGAAGTTGCTGTGAACCGAAGAGACGACATAGTCGAAGCCCTCGAGTACGTCGTCCTCGTAGTCGAGCGAGCCGTCGGTAAGGATGTCCGACTCGATTCCGAAAAAGACGACGAATCCCTTCAGCTTCTTGTTGAGCGCGGCGACTTCTCGCCGCTGCGTGGCCACGCGGTCCGGAGTGAGACCGCGCGCGTAAGCGGCCGCCTGGCTGTGGTCTCCGAGACCGAAGAACCTGTACCCCATCGCCCGGGCGGCGTCGACCATTTCCTCGAGCGTAGATTTGCCGTCGCTCGCGTTGGTGTGACAATGAAACACGCCCTTGATATCGGACTCTTCGATGAGGGCGGGCAGGTTATTGTTCTCGGCCGCCTCGACCTCGCCGGTCGCCTCGCGCATTTCGGGCGGGATGTACTCCAGTCCCAGCTTCGCAAACAACGCCGCTTCGTCGCGGCACTTCGCCGACTCGTCTCCCTTGAACAGGCCGTATTCGTTGAGGCGGTATCCGAGTTTTTTCGCCCGCCCCCGCACATCGGTATTGTGCTCCTTGCTCCCGGTAAAATAATGCGAAGCAAAAGGGAACTCGGCGTCCTTGACCACCCTCAGGTCGACGTTGATGCCGGGCCCGTAGACGACGCTCGACTTGGTCGGCCCCTTCGCGATCACCGAACGTACCCGGGGAAGCGTGGTAAAGGTTTCCATGATGCGGTCGCTGTTTTCGGCGGTGACGAGGATGTCGATGTCGCCGATCGTCTCCTTGCGCCTCCTCAGACTGCCGGCGACCATGTAACGTTTGACGTCCGGGTGGTCGGCGATCGCCTCGCATATCTCGTCGGCCTGTTTTTCGGCGGTGCTGATCAGGTACCGGTCCTGGTACTTGCGGAGGTTGTCGATGCCGACGAGGATCTTTTCCTGCGTCTTCTTGCCGAAACCGGAAAGTCCGGAGAGCTTGTCCTCTCTGGCCGCCTCCTCGAGTTCGCCTATTGATTCCAGGCCGAGTTTCTCGTAGACGGCCTTGACCTTTTTGGGGCCGAAGCCGGGAATACGGAGCATTTCCATCAAGCCGTCGGGTATCCTGTCGCGCGAATCCTCATACAGGGGAAACGTTCCGGTTTCGAGAGCGCTGGCGATATCCTCGAAAATGCCCTTGCCGATCCCTTTGAGCTCGAGCAGCTTGCCGGTCTCGACCATTTCGGCCAGGTCACCGGCCAGGTTGTCCAGCACGCGCGCCGCGTTGGAGTACGCCCGGCAGCGAAAGGGATTGGCGCCGAGGATCTCGAGCATGACGCTCAACTCCCCGAGCATCGAAGCCACGTCGGCCTTTCCCACCGAATCGGCGGGTTGATCTGGTTTCTGCTTTGGCATTGTTGGTCCGGCCCGGGGCGGGTATCAGGTACCGGTCGCGGTATTCCCCGAATCCTTGCGAAGCGCGCGCTGCTTCGCCGTCAGTTTTTCGAAATCGATGTCGTTGGCGTCGATGCCGGGCGCCTTGGCGAACGCGAACACTTCTTCCGACGTTTCGTCGACGTCGAACACGCTGGGTGTCCCCAGCGGCTGGCGCATGGCGTCGAACGACATGATCGCGGGAATGTCGTAGTCGGCCGCCACTTTGGCGACCTTTTTCATCCTGGCGAGCTGGCCGATGGCCACCATGCGTTCGAGATCCTTGTGCATGTCGCAAACGGCGCGCAGCGGATTTGTGATGCGCCCGGTGACGCCGTAACTTCCGTCGCTCGTGCACACGTAGAGCTCGTCGCAGATGGCTGCGAACTCGTTTTCCCAGTAGATGTCGGCCCGGGTCTCGAAGCCGAGAATTCCGATCGTGTACGCCCCGCGCTCCTTGTACGCCTGTGCCCGCGGGTACAGCGATGCGACCCCGAGGTCCTCGGCGACGAGGACCACCTTGGAGGTATTCTCGAACGAGAACGCACGCCCGAGGGGACCCCGGATCTGGAATATTTCGTCGCCTTCCCGGAGCATCGACAGCTGGAGGCTGGGCAGGTCGTGGGCCTTGTGGACGATCGTGATGGTTCCCTTGTCGCGGTCGTACCCCGCCACCGGCAATGTCAGCGACGCGCCGTCCGGATTGACGTGAATGTCGATGTGGTGCCCGGGCTTCACCTCCGCGGCAACGGCGGGGATCTCGATTTCCACCAGGAATACGTCTTCGTTGACCGACTCTCTGCGAGTGATTTTGAACATCCGATGGCCTCCTGCTGGCTGCGTTGATTTTATACGTCCACGGTGCAGTATAATCACGAGGGGGAGGTCATGACAAGCGGTGATCGAGGCCCGTCGAAGGCCGCGAAATCACGCCGCAAATCAATGCCGCAACGCGAGTTACACAAGCCGGCCGATCCCGAAAATCGTTGACAAATAACGACTTTCGCGTTAGAGTGGATCCCGGAACCGTTCTGAATAACGCGGCAAATGGCGTCTCGAAAGGAGATGGATGGGTAACGAAATGAAAGGTATTATGGATAGAGTCAATCTGGACTGGGGCAATCTCCCCTTTGATTTCATAAAGACCGATTGTCACCTGGAATACACATTCGCGGACGGGAAGTGGGACGACGGAAAGGTCGTCGAAGACGACCAGATCTCGCTTCACATTTCGTCGACGTGCCTCCACTACGGCCAGGAGGCGTTTGAGGGACTCAAGGTGTTCGAGGCCAAAGACGGACGTATCCTCTGCTTCCGCCCCGACGAGAACGCAAAGCGCATGGAACGGACGGCCCGCAAGATCATGATGGAACCGTTCCCGCAGGACAAGTTCGTGGAGGCGGTCGAAAAAGTCGCGCGCCTCAACAAGCGCTGGATCCCGCCCTACGGCAGCGGCGCTGCCCTCTATGTCCGCCCGCTGCTGATCGGCGTGAGCGGCACCGTCGGCGTCAAGCCGTCGACCGAGTACAAGTGGATCGTGTTCGTCACCCCCGTGGGACCGTACTTCAAGACCGGGTTCCAGCCGGTCAATCTCATAGTAGAGGAAGAGATCGACCGGGCGGCGCCCAACGGTGTCGGCGATGTCAAGGTTGGGGGTAATTATGCCTCCGGGCTGCGCGCCTCTTTTGCCGCCAAGAAGAAAGGATTCGACGAGGTCCTCTATCTCGACGCCAGAGAGAAGAGATACATCGATGAGTCGGGTGCAACCA
The DNA here is from genome assembly GCA_965371015.1 of uncultured bacterium. Lineage (GTDB taxonomy): Bacteria > Krumholzibacteriota > Krumholzibacteriia > WVZY01 > JAKEHA01 > CBDUWU01. The sequence goes on from CBDUWU010000052.1 coordinate 16,920, forward strand.
ACTTCTTCGGCATCACCAAAGACGGAAAATACGTCACGCCGGGCTCACCCACGATTCTGCCCAGCATCACCAACATGAGCGTGCGCCAGGTAGCCCGCGACCTGGGAATCACCGTCGAGGAACGCGACGTCGACGTCGCCGAACTGGCCGGGCTCGCCGAGGCCGGCTGCTGCGGCACGGCGGCGATCATTGCTCCGATCGAGAGCATCTCGTGGAAGGGCGAGGTCATCAGGTACCTCGAGCCGGGCGAAATCTGCGGACCCGTCAGCAAGAAGCTCTACGATTACCTCACCGGGCTGCAGTCCGGCGACCTCGAAGACAAGTACGGGTGGGTGCGCGAGTTCAATATGGACTAGACCCGTTTCGGTTCCGGACAAACCGGACTCCAACGCGAAGGGGCGCGGCAATTGCCGCGCCCCTCGTTGTTTCAGAGAATAACGTTACGACGGTTGTTAATGCACGCCGTGGGTCCACTTCCTCAACAGTGGCACCAGCAAC
>CBDUWU010000053.1:0-17293 GCA_965371015.1 uncultured bacterium
GCGACGCATTCGACGCGCCGAACGCGCCCGACGCCGCGAACCCGCCTGACGCCGCCGGGGACAACGGCATTCCCGTCGACCTCGGGTTGTTCGAGGGGCTCGAAGGTATGCTGTCTGTTCTGATCCACAGCGGCAAAATTCATCTCGGACCCATCAAAGGCTACGCATCGCTGATCCAGGACGATATGCCCGAATCGGCCAACGCGCGGCGCTGGACGGACAAGATCATGCGCAGCGTGCGGGAGATGGAAGATCACCTCAACGCCCTCGACATGTTCCGCATCGCGGGAACAGTGGGGGCGCAGGAACTTTCCTGGCACCTGGTGATCAGCGAAGTCATGGACCATTTCGCCGTTGTCAACGTCAAGGGCATACCTATCGAGATCGTCAACGACACGCGGGGCGCATTCAGGCAGCACGGCGAACTTCTGAAACGGGTGCTGATCCATCTCGTCGTCAACGCGTACGATAGCATCGAACAATCCGGCAAAATCACCCTGATCGTCGAACAACACTCCGTCACAGACGACGGCCTCCGCCGTTTCGCGGTCCGGGTCATCGATACGGGCGGCGGCATCGACGGCGAAGCGATGAAGGACATCTGGCTGCCATTTTATTCGACGAAGCACAATCACGTCGGGCTCGGCCTGCCGTACGTAACGGCCGCCGCGGCGGTAATGGACATGGAAACAGAACTGGTATCATCCGCCGGCCGGGGCACCTCGGTCGGCCTGCTCCTCACGGAGCAAGGAGGTTGATTTGAAAAAGAAACTCCTGGTCATAGACGACATCCCGGCGGTGAAGGACTTCATCATCAACGCCCTGAGCTGTGACTACGACGTCATGGGCGTTAACAGCGGATCCGAGGCGCTCGAGGTCCTCGCGAAATCTTCGCACGATCTGGTCATTCTGGGGGAGCAGGATCAGTCGAAGAAACTCGTCGGCAACTCCGCCCGGATCCAGCACCTTCGCGAAAAGATCGGCCTGGTGGCTGGAACGAGTGCGACGATACTGATCACCGGCGAGAGCGGCGTGGGCAAAGAGGTCGTCGCCGATGAGGTTCAACGCCTGAGCGGCCGCAACGGCGAATCGTTCGTCAAGGTCAACTGTGCGTCGATCCCCCACAAGCTCCTCGATGTCGAGTTGTTCGGACACGAGAGGGCTTCGCAAGTCGGCGAGAGCATCATCGAACCGGGCAGGTTCGAGCTGGCCGACAACGGTACCATCCTGCTCGACGAGATCGGGTTGATGTCGCCGGCGATACAGTCCAGGCTGCTCAGGGTGATACAGGAAGGGCGGTTCGAACGCGTCGGCGGCAAGACGACGGTCAAGGTGAACGTTCGCATCATCGCTACGACGAACCGGAACCTCCAGGAGGAAACCCGCCAGAAGCGATTTCGTGAGGACCTTTATTACCGTCTCAGTGTCGTGCCGCTCGAAATTCCGCCACTCCGGGAGCGCAGGGAGGACATCCCGCTGTTGATCAGCCACTTCATCGACGTCTTCGCCGCGAAGTTCAATGCCGAGCCGATCTCGCTGACCGAAACGGCGGTCGAAAAGCTCTGCAACGCCTACTGGAAGGGTAACGTCCGCCAGCTGCGGAACGTTATCGAGCGATCGGCGATTCTGCGCGCCGGAGCGAATCTCGACGCCGACCATTTCCGGTTCGAAAACGAACGCGAGGAGCAGCTCTCACTGATCGAACGGGCGTTCCGGTTCGGGACGATCCGCGAGATGGAAAAGCTGATGATTCTCAACCGGCTCAAGGACAAAAGCGAGAACCGGACCCGATCGGCGGAGACGCTCGACATCAGCGTCAGGACCCTCCGAAACAAGTTGAACGAATATGACGTGCCCGGAAAGCAACAGCAGGCTTCCCGTATCCGGCATCTCCCTTGATCCGATCCCCGCCCCTCCGGGCGGCCAGATGCCTGGCCGCCCGGTCGCCCGGCCGCTCGCCGCCGACAGATCCCCATTGACAAATTGTCAGGCCGCGATTAGAATTCAAGTGAGGTAACTTACTTGAATAACAACAAGCTACATATGATCGTCCTGTCTATCGATCCCGAAGTGCGACAGATTGTCGAGTCGCTCGAAGGAACGTCGCGATGGCGGGTCCGGGCAGTCGACGAGACGTCCGCCCTGTTCAACGAGCTGAATTATCACACGCAGATCGTCGTCCTCGACGAGGCCGTGACCGGTACCGGATACCTGGCGATCGTCCGCAAGGTGCGGCGTACCGCGCCGGCGGTCGACGTGACCGTCATCGGAGGCCCCAAGACCGACGACCTCCTCGTCCACGAGCACAGCGAGGGGGTCGACCAGTACCACACGCGTCCCCTCGACGCGTCGCTCCTCGAAGCCGGGATGAGACACCGGATGCACTTCGTCGAACTCAAACACGACTGCGGCCTCGTGGGGCGCTCGCTCGAGATGGAGGAAGTCGTCGAAGCGGTCCTCCAGGTCGGTCCCACCGAGGTCCCCATTCTGATCGAAGGGGAGAGCGGTACGGGCAAGGACGTGATCGCGCGGGCCGTCCACAACGCCAGCCGTCGGCGCGAGCACCCCTTAGAAGCGATCAACTGCGGAGCGGTCGCCGAGGGCATCCTCGAGAGCGAGTTATTCGGCCACGAAAAGGGCGCGTTTACCGGCGCCGTCGCGAGGCGCGCGGGCATGTTCGAACGGGCCGACCGCGGTACCATCTTTCTCGACGAGGTGGGCGAAACGAGCCCCGGCATGCAGGTCAAACTCCTCCGCGTCGTCGAATCCGGAGATTTCACCCGCGTGGGCGGCGTGGACAACATCCACGTCGATGTCCGGATTGTCGCGGCGACCAACCGCCGACTAGGGGAGGCGGTCCGGAACGGATCGTTTCGCCAGGACCTCTATTACCGGCTGAAAGGAGTCAATCTCTTCCTGCCGCCGCTGAGAACGCGCAAAGACGACATACCCATACTCATCCAGCACTTCATCGCCGATTCGAACCGCCGCCACCACAAATCGATACGCGGTCTCGACGCGGCGGCGGGACGCCGAATGGCCGAGTATTCGTGGCCGGGCAACATCCGGGAGCTCAAGAACACCGTCGACACGCTCGTCGTTCTGGCGCCGGGACCACGGATCACGGAACCGGCCGTCATCGCGCAGCTCTCCGAAGCGCCCGAGTACGGTGGTGGCCAGGGAGCGCCCTCCATGCTGCCGGTTGCGCTGAACCGCTCCAAAGACGAGGCGGAGCGCGAGATGATATATGCGTCCATTCTGGCGCTCCACCGCGACGTCCGCGAGATAATGGCGATGCTCCAGCAAGGCCCGGGACCGGCTCCCTGGGAAGGGCTCAAGGAGGTCCGTCCGGAGCCGCCCGGAGAACTCGACGCCGATCTCGGGCTGGCGCAGATCGAGCGGTCCGCCATCCGGGGAGCGCTCAACCGTTTCGCCGGCAACCGGCGCAAAGCCGCCGAAGCCCTCGGCATCTCAGAACGCACGTTGTACCGCAAGATCAAAGAGTACGGATTGATCTAAATGCCTTATAAATTGCTTTGATTCGGGTGTCGGGCTTGCTATAATTCTCTGGATGGGGTCCGTCGGACCCCGTGACAACCGGCCCCCTGTTGACCACCCCTTGTGAGTAGAATATCGGCAGATTTGCTAACGTAAGTGCTTCCATTTCTTACAGATAAACGCAAAGGGGTATTGATGCGTCATTCGTTGGCACTCTGGTGCGCGTTCATCGCGCTGTTTCTGTTGATGTCCGGGCCGGCCCACGTATCGGCCACCAAATACGCCGGCGCCTTCATGGACATCGGGGGAGGCGCCCGTCCCCTGGCGATGGGTGGTGCGTTCGTCGCCGTCGCCAATGACGCCTCGACGGTGTACTACAACCCCGCCGGCATATCGGGCTGGTCGAATCGCCAGGCCCTGTTCATGCACTCGGAGCGCTTCGGCGATCTGCTCAACTACAACTTCGGATCTTACGTCCAGCCGACGAGACTGCTGTCGGAGAAGAGGGAAGCGGGCTTCGGCTTCGCGCTGCAACACCTCGGCGCCGACGACATCGTCATATCCAATCACCTGGGCATGTACGACGCCAATGGCAATGGCCGCCTCGATCCTGGCGACTATCTCACCCTCAACGGGCAGCGCGTCTCCGACGAAGTTCTCGACAACCTGCCTCGCGAGTCCGACAACAGCTTCGCGTTCCTGGGGGCTTTCGGCCTGGCGACGGGCTTCGGCCGGCTCGGCGGCACGCTCAAGATCATCTACACCGACTCCGTCGACGGCAATTCGAGCGCCGGTATCGGCATCGACCTCGGTTACCTCTATCGCGGCCTGATCGCCGACCACCTCGACGTCGGCGTCAAACTCCAGGACGCCACGGGCACGTACCTCAGCTGGAGTACCGGCACCACCGAGTACATCTGGCCGGCGGTCAAGGTGGGCGCCGCCTACACCATCGTTTCGGAAGCGATGCGCGGCTCGCTGCTCCTCGCACTCGACTCAGACTTTTTCTTCGACAACCGCGGGCTTGCTTCGCAGTACTGGGTGGGCGACATCAGCGCCGACATCCACGCCGGCGCCGAGCTGAGGTTCCAGGAAAAGGTGATGGTTCGAGGCGGGGTCGACTCCGGCAACTGGACGGCGGGCGCCGGGCTGCTGATCAAGTTCATCGGCTTTGACTACGCGTACCTGCACCACGATGACTTCGAGTCCACGCATCGCGTCTCGGTACTTGCCAACTTCTGAGAAGCTCTTTATCTCTTGGTCCAGATTTCAATCGTGTCGCCCGGGCGGATTATCGAACGGGACGACTTGTTGTTCCAGGTGAGGAGTTCGTCGAGGCGGACGTTGTACGACTGGCTGATCGAGTAGAACGTATCGCCCTTGCGTACGACGTGGGTCTGCCTGACGTGGCTCGATTCGTCGGGCCGCTCGGTCGACGACGAAGCGGGCGCGTCGAACGACTCGGGGACGAATATGGCGAGTTTCTGTCCGGGATAAATGTAGCGGCGGTACGAGAGGTCGTTCCAGGAGCGTATCCGGCGCGCGCTCGTCCTGTAGTCTTCGGCGATCTCGCCGAGCGTGTCGCCCTGCCGCACCTTGTAGACGACCTTCTTGTGCCCCTTGGGCGGTGCCGTCCGCTGCGCGTAGCTTTCGAGGGTCTTCCTGTTGATAGTGCGGTTGGTTGTTTTGTACTGCGGTTTCGAGCTGGCCACCACGGCGTGATGTCCCTGCAACGGCACGATCAGCAACTGACCTTCCCGGATTCGGTGTGCGTTTCGGATGTTGTTGAGCGTCTTCATCGAGCTGACGGAGACGCCGTACTTGCGAGCGATGACCGACATCGTTTCTCCGCGCTTGACCTTGTGCCGGGTCCAGGTGACGCGCTCTTCGGGCGGAATTTTGGCGATATTGGCCGCGCATTCCACCCCGGAGCCGGCGGGGACCTTCAGCATGATTTCCGTTTTCGGAGGTGTCGTCCAGCGCAGACACGCGGGGTTGAGGTCCTGGAGAGTCTTGAGCGTTGTTCCCGCGCACCGGGCGATCGTCGTCAAATCCGTCGCGTCGGTGATCCGCACCTGGTCGAATTCCATCGGCTCGACCACGGGGATCGTGATCCCGTACTTCTCCGGGTCACGCAACAAGTAAAGAGCGGCGAGAAATTTCGGCACGTATCGTTCGGTCTGTTTGGGCAGCCGGAGGTGCCAGAAGTTCTCTGTCCGGTAGCGCGCCACCGCACGGGCCACGCGGTACTCGCCACAGTTGTAGGCGGCGAGGGCGAGAAACCAGTCTCCCCAGATCGCGTGCAGATCGCGGAGGTAGTTGCCGGCCGCGTATGTGGACGCGACGATGTCGCGCCGCTCGTCATACCACCAGTTGGTGCGCAGCCCGTACATCTTTCCGGTCCCGTAAATGAACTGCCACGGTCCCACCGCCCTGGCGCTCGAGACGGCCTTCGTCGAATACCCGCTCTCGATCAAAGCGACGACGGCCAGCTCGGGTGGCAGATCGAGCTCGTCGAGAATATCCTCGACGATGGGGCGGTAGAGCTGCATCCGGTAAACGGTAAATTCGAACCGTTTCTTGCCACGCCCTGTATAGTAATTGATCCAGAAATCGATCCGTTTGTTGGTGAGATCGGGGAAGACGGATGTGTACTTGTCGAACATGACGCCATCGTCGAGTTCGATGTCGATTTCGGGCCAGTCGGCAAAGGAGAGCGCGAGGCTGTCCTCGTAGGTGGTGAATCCGCCGTCGGGAACCTCGAAAGAGAGGGTGTCGAGGTCCGCCAGGCGGTCCAGAATCCTCACAAACGCGGGATCCGACTCCGCGTGCGGGTGGTGGCGGACATACACGTTGACGTCGGCGACGAGGGAATCGCGCGTGGCGAAGAACAGGTAGCGATTCGTGTGCTCGTAGTGGTTGACGGTAGCTTCGAGGCGGTCCTGGAATCCTTCCAGCGCGAACCGTTCCGAGTAGATATCGTCGATCGGCTTGTCAGGAAAATCCGGATCGGTGACCGGTGGTCTGTCCTCTCTGGAAGAAGAGCACCCCACGGCCAGAACGACGAGAATTATGGCTAACTGTCTGAGTATATACATATTTATGGCGTTCGATACATTGGTGACGTGTTGTGAATATTGTTAAAACAATCAGCAAATTGCAAGCCAAATCGGAGGACGATCTTGCGGCCGATTCATCGCCCCGTCTTACGAAACCACTGGAAAGCAACTTCGTAAATATTGTATAATTAGGCGCATACAACGGCATAGGAATGCCAGATGAAGGTACACCGATGCGCAGCCAAGAGAGAGACTACAGATACCTTCTTCTTAACCTGATCCCCCAGCACCGCCTGCCGCCCCAGATGCGCCGCGATGTCGAGCTGGCGCTGGTATCGGGAAAACCGGAGGATCTGCGCCGCCAGAGCGTTCTGGCGCTGGAGGAGTTGTGTCAGACCAACTACCTCGAGCGCACCGGTCTGCGCAGGACAAACGGCGATATCATAGCGGATTACAAGCGCAGTGGGGGGCGCTACAGCGTCAGCGTGTCTCTGCCCGCCGATGAGTGGGCGTTTCACGTCGGCGCAGCCGACGTACCGCTCCCGGAGCTGCTTCCAGTGAAAGACCATGAATCGGGGGACGTTACGTCGACCCTCTCTCCCGGGGAGCCGTCCGCCCGCCCTGAGCCGGCTCAAGTCCGCATCGAAACCCTCGACTATGTCCCGGAAATCGCCAGTGTTTTTACCGTTTCGGGGCGCACCGAGCCGGTACTCGACCGCCTGGAAACGCTGCTGCGCACGGTGGAACGCTGGCTCGAGGTACCTTCCATCCGGGTGCTCCTGCTCGACGACGTTGCCAACGTGGGCATCGTGGACTCGCGGTGGCTCTTGACGGTGACGGACGACGATCTCCGTGCCGAAGCGCTCTACCGCGAATGCATCGAAACCGGCGCGCTGAACATCTCCGCGCGTGGCGACGCGGCCGACAGCGCCACTTCCGACCAGCCCGACGAGTGGACGTATCTCGGGGTCTCCCCCCTGTTCAGCATGGGCAAAGTCTGCGGGGTCCTGAAGATGTATTTCGCGTCCGTGACGGACGATTCGGCGCGGGTGCGCCGTCTCGAGGCGGCGACTCACCTGGTCCGGCAGGCGGTCGAATTCAGCGCGCAGATCGAGACCATCACTTCGATCGATGCCCTCACGCAGATATATAACCGCCACTTTTACGACAGCCAGGTCTCGGTCGAGATCGAACGCGCGATGCGTTCGGGCAACGAGGTGTCGATGCTCGTCATCGATATCGACGATTTCAAGAGGGTCAACGACGAACTCGGGCACAAGAAAGGCGACGAGGCGCTGACGGCGATCGCCGACCTGATCCGCGGCAACCTGCGAAAGGTCGACCTTCCTTTCCGCTACGGAGGGGAAGAATTCGTCATTCTGCTTCCCGGCACATCCGAGTTCGAGTCGGTGCACACCGCCGAACGTCTCCGGCGCGTCGTTGCCGAATACGCCGGATTTACCGACCACCTGGGGCGGTCGCGCCGGATCACGGTCAGCGTCGGGGTGTCCGTTTACCCCGAGGCGGCGACGAACGCCGACGAATTGTTCGACCAGGCGGACCAGGCGATGTACCGCGCGAAAGAGTTGGGCAAAAACCGCGTCGTGCTGTATAAGAAAGAAGACTCGCAAGTCGGCCGGGGAGAATGACGGAGCGGGGCGTCTTGTGACCCCGCCGGGTGGCAGGCAGTGGTGTGGATATACTCGGTTGCGCTCTGCGCGGGGACCTCCGGATGGTGGTTGGCCGCGGCAGTCATTCCCGCCTCGCTGGCGGTTTTTTCATTTCTGCCCGCCGGGTTGCGCCGCCGACGCGCAGCAGCCGCAATGCTGCTGTCGGTTGCGTGCTTCGCCCACGGATTTCTTTCCCAGCAACAATTTCAATACGATCATGCCGTCGCGCGGCGCGCGGCGAAGGGGGGCGGCCCCGTCGGCCTCATCGGCAGGGTGGTGGGCTTTCCGGAACACCGCCCGGGGGCCGTCCGGTTTCCCTTCGAAACCACACTCGACGGCGAACGCGTCCTGCTCCTGGCGTCGGTGGTCGCGTTCGGCGTCGGATACGGTGACAGCCTCGCGCTCACGGCGAAGCTCTCCACGGGACGGGCCGACCGGCGCGATTACCTGCAGTCGCGCGGGGCCGCGGGGTATCTCCGTGCCCGCGCCGGCGGCGTCGAAACAATTCGGCGCGCGTCGCGTTACGAGCCGGGCCGGGTCGCGTGGCGGATCCATGATTCGGTACGCTGCCGCCTGACGCGCCGCCTCGGCAGCCGCGCGGCGCTGCCCGCGGCGCTTTCGATCGGTGACCGGGGCCGGGTGTCGAAGCGTCTGGCGGCGGCGTTCGCCCGGCTCGGAGTCTCACACCTGCTCGCCCTGAGCGGGATGCACCTGGGGATGATCGTGGTGCTGATTCTCGGCCTGTATCGTCTGGCGGGCCTGCGAAGCCGATGGGCGCTGCTGCTCCTCTTGACGGCGTACGTGTGCGTGGTCGGGAACGTCGTGTCCCTGCACAGGGCTTACGTCATGGCCGCTGTTTTGATAGTGGCGGGGACGCTCCAGCGCCCGGCGAATCCCCTCAAGGCCCTCGGGGTAGCGCTGTTTGTCCTGTTGTCGTTGCGGCCGGGACTCGTCCACTCGGTCGCGTTCCAACTGTCGTTCACGGCCACGCTGGCAGTACTCCTGGGGGCGGCGAGATTACGGCGGCCGGCGGGCGCCGGCCGTGTGCGCCGGTTTGGCCACGGGATCGTATCGGCCGTCGTCGTCGGTACGTGCGTCCAGTTGTTTCTGGTCCCGCTCCAGACCCGGTACTTTGGAGGAGTGACACCGTTGACACCCTTGACCACGGTCGTTTTCCTGCCACCGGTGGCGGTTGTCATGACGTTGACCGGGGTGGCGCTCGCCGCCGACGTGGCCGTGCCCGGCCTCTCCGGCGTGGCATTTGGAGCGCTCGGCGCATTTACCAGCTCATTCGAAGCCCTTGTGCTCAGGGTTGCCGCGCACATGCCGGCGCCCGTCGAAGTACCACAACCCGACGCGCTTCTCTACTACGCGGCCATCGCCGTGCTGCTCAAGATTTTTGATGCAGTTTTCGGGCGACGGGTGCTATAGTAGCCGCATCTTTCTCAATCAGTGATTCAACATCATACTATAATGTACGGACGAAGATGACGCCGTGACGGGAAAGCGGACCAGACTCGCTGTCCTGGCCTCGGGCCGTGGGAGTAACTTCCGGGCCGTGGCCGAGCATTGCACGCGGGATGATTACCCGGTGGAAATTGCCGTGCTCGTGACGGACAACCCCGAGGCAGGGGCGATCGAGACCGCCCGGGAATTTGGTATCGAATACCGGACGGTCCAGCCGGGGAAGAAGCGCGGCCGGCTGGCGCCGGGCGAGGAAGAGAGGACCGTGGAGATCCTCGACGAATTCGGCGTCGACCTCGTGTTCCTCGCCGGTTTCATGAGGATACTCAAGGGCGCGCTCCTGGATCGTTTTCCGAACAGGATCCTGAATATTCACCCGTCGCTTCTCCCTAGCTTCAAAGGACTCGAGGCGCCGCGCCAAGCGCTCGAATACGGGGTCAAGGTCGCGGGTTGCTCCGTCCACTTTGTCGACAAGTCCGTCGACGGAGGCGCGATCATTCTGCAGGCGGCGGTGCCCGTCGAGGACGACGACGATTTCGACAGCCTGGCCCACCGCATTCTCGACGAAGAACACCGCATTGCCGCCGAGGCGATCAAGATCATCGCGCTTGGAAAATTTTGCGTCGACGGCCGCCGGGTCCTGATCGGGCAATAAACACCCTCGCATATTTGTTGGAGGAACCGTGACTACAGCACTCAAGAGTACAACACAAATCGGTCTCGAACCGGACTTCGCAGGAAAGGTGCGGGACATCTTCGACCTCGAAGACAAGCTTTTGATCGTCACAAGCGACCGGATCAGCGCATACGATTCGATACTCCCTCAGCCCATTCCCGGCAAGGGTATCCTCCTCAACCAGGTTACGCTCGGCTGGTACGATCATTTCAAGAACACCTTGAAAACACATTTCATCACGGAAGACGTCTCCGAGTTTCCCGCGCCGTTCAATAGCCACTGCGAACTCGCCGGGCGCAGCATGCTCGTTACCAAGGCCGACCGCTTCGACGTCGAGTGCGTCGTGAGGGGCTACATCACCGGGTCGGGATGGAAAGAGTACCAGCGCGACGGGATGGTTTGCGGCATCGAGTTGCCCGAAGGCCTGGTGGAGTCGCAGCAGCTTTCCGAACCCATCTTCACGCCGGCGACCAAGGCCGACACCGGACACGACGAAAACATCTCGTTCGAGAAGATGTGCGAGATTATTCCGCTCGAATACGCGGAAAGACTCCGCGACATCAGCATCGATATATATATGAGCGGACTCGAGTACGCGCGTGACAAGGGGATCATCCTGGCGGACACCAAATTCGAGTTTGGCCTGATCGATGGCGAGATCACGATTATCGACGAAATGCTTTCTCCCGATTCGTCGCGATTCTGGCCGGCCGCCGAGTACGAAGCGGGCCGCAGTCAGAACAGTTTCGACAAACAGTATATCCGCAATTACCTCGACGAAATCGGATGGGACCACAGTCCGCCGCCGCCCGATCTCACCGACGAAGTCATAACAAAGAGTTTCGATCGCTATAAAGAGGCCTACGATCGATTGTTTCCCAACCGCAATCTGGAGAAATACCTGTGAGCACAAATCAATCAACTGCGCTGATAAGCGTCACCGACAAGAGCGGCCTCGAGGATCTAGCCGCCGCGTTCGTCGAGGCCGGCATCCATATCGTCGCCTCGTCGGGTACGCAGAAGTACCTTGCCGAAAAGGGGATCGAGTCCGAAGAAATCGCCGCCTATACCGGAAGCCCGGAGATTCTCGGCGGCCGCGTCAAGACACTCCATCCCAGGATTCACGGCGGCATCCTCGCCGACCGGGGCAACGAAGACCACGTCAAGACACTCGAAGAGTCCGGCACGAACCCGATCGACTTCGTCGTCGTCAACCTCTATCCATTCGAAGAGAAGTACCGCTCGGGGGAGCTCTCGCCCGAGGAACTCGTAGAGTACATCGACATCGGAGGCATCACCCTGCTGCGGGCCGCCGCCAAGAACCACAAGCACGTCGCCATCGTGACGGATCCGTCGCAGTACACAGAAGTAATAGCGTCGCTCGGGGCCGGTGGGACCACCCCCGAAACGCGCGCAAAATTCGCGGCGCTCACGTTTGCCCTGACCGCCACCTACGACGCCGCGATCCTGCGGTTATTCGAGAATATCGTCCCCTCCGGCGAACTCCCGCAGCGTATGCCCATCGGCCTCGAAAAAGTCACCGACGTCCGTTACGGGGAGAATCCGCACCAGAAAGCGGCGCTCTACCGGACGATCGACGATTCGGCGCTGGCCGGGATGATTCAGCACCAGGGCAAAGAGCTTTCGTACAACAATTACCAGGATATCACCGGCGCTTTTGCGCTCGCGCGCGAGCTCGGCCGCGAGTGCGTCGCCATCATCAAGCACACCAACCCGTGTGGCGCCGCGTGGTGCGACAACGTCCTCGACTCGTTCCGGCGGGCGCTGGCGTGCGACAAGACGAGTGCCTTCGGCGGCATCGTGTCGGTCAACGGTACCGTAACTGGTGAGCTGGCCGCAGAACTCACGCAGATGTTCCTCGAAGTCGTCCTCGCGCGGGGGTACGACGACGACGCGTTGGTGGCGTTCAAGAAGAAAAAGAACGTGCGCATCGTTACGATTCCGGACAAGTACTGGGACGAGGTCGAGCCCGGAATCATGGCCGTCGTTTCGGGTAACGTCGCCCTCGTCCAGGAAACGGATACAGGCCTGCCCGAGCTCGACGAACTCAAGCAGGTCACCACGCGCGCCCCTTCGGACGGCGAGATGAAGGCGCTCAAGATGGCGTGGAAGGTCGTAAAACACGTCAAGTCGAACGCAATCGTTATCGCCGATTCGGATGGGACCGTCGGTCTCGGCGCGGGGCAGATGAGCCGCGTCGACTCCGTCCAGATCGCGACGCGCAAGGCATTTGACGCCGGTCTTCCGATCAACGGCTCGGCAGCCGCCTCGGACGCGTTCTTTCCCTTCGCCGACGGCGTGACCGAACTGGCGAAGAGCGGAGTGACGGCGGTTATCGAACCGGGCGGATCGGTCCGGGACGAGGAGGTTATCGCCGCCGCGGACGAAGCGGGCGTGGCGATGTTGTTTACCGGCCGCCGGCATTTCCGGCACGTCTAGCAAAGGAACGGAGAGATAACAGATGCCGTCGGGTGGAATTGTCATTCTCGACTACGGCTCTCAGTTCACTCAGCTGATAGCGCGGCGAATCCGCGCCCGGGACGTGTTTTCGCAGATCCTCGCCTGCACGGCGACGCGCGAGGAAGTGCTCGAATTCGAACCCCGGGGAATCATTTTGTCCGGAGGGCCCTCGAGTGTGCGCGAAGAGGGGGCGCCGCGCCTGCCGTTCGACATCTGGTCGCTGGGGCTTCCGGTGCTGGGCATCTGTTACGGCATGCAGCTGATCGCGCTCGAGGCCGGTTTCGACGTGGTCGAAGCCGGCGAAGCCGAATACGGGTATGCGCGTATCACCACGCGGTCCGGCAAGGGGCTTTTCCGCGACACGCCGACGGAGCAGCAGGTGTGGATGAGCCACGGAGACAAGGTGTCGGCCGAGGAGAAGAATCTCGAGGTCCTGGCGGTATCGGAAAACAGCGAAGTGGCCGCGTTCGCCGTGCCCGACCGGAATGCGTACTGCGTTCAGTTCCACCCGGAAGTCCACCACACCGCCCACGGCGGGCAGATCCTGCGCAACTTCCTCTTTGATATTTGCGGTTGCGAACCGAACTGGTCGGCCGGCGACATTATCGACCAGATGGTCGCGGAAATCCGCAAGTCCGTAGGTCAGGGCCGGGTTATCTGTGGCGTGAGCGGTGGCGTCGACAGCGCCGTTGCCGCGTGCCTCATCGACCGCGCCATCGGCGACCGGCTCTTCTGCGTCTTTGTCGACAACGGACTATTGCGGGCCGGCGAAGCCGAAAACGTGGTGGAGCTGCTCGGCGAGCACCTCACGGCGCCGCTCGAGTTCGTCGACGCGAGCGACCGTTTTCTCGATCGCCTGGCGGGCGTTACAGAACCCGAAGAAAAACGCCGCCGGATCGGCAATCTGTTTATCGAGATTTTCGAGGAGGTCAGCGACAAGAACGGCCCGTTCGAGTTCCTCGGGCAGGGGACGCTCTATCCCGACCGGATCGAGAGCTCGTCGACGGGCGGTCCGTCGGATACCATCAAGACCCACCATAACGTCGGGGGATTGCCGGAGGACATGAAGTTCGGTCTCGTCGAGCCGCTCGGACTGCTCTTCAAGGACGAAGTGCGCGAGATCGGCTACGCCCTCGGTTTGCCCGCCAGGCAGCTCAAGCGACACCCCTTTCCGGGCCCCGGGCTCGGCGTGCGTATTCTCGGAGAGGTTACGCGGGAGCGTCTCGACCTCCTGCGGCAGGCCGACAAGATCTTCATCGACGGCCTGCACCAGTGGAACCTCTACGACGACGTGTGGCAGGCGCTCGTGGTGCTGCTTCCCGTTCGCAGCGTCGGGGTAATGGGTGACGCCCGCACGTACGGTCATCCCGTCGTTCTACGCGCGGTGACAAGCACGGACGGGATGACGGCCGACTGGGTCGACCTGCCCGGCGACTTTCTCAAGGAAATCTCCAACCGGATTATCAACGCCGTCCCCGGCATCAATCGGGTGGCGTACGATATCAGCTCCAAGCCCCCCAGCACGATCGAATGGGAGTAGGGAATTCCCCGGTTCCTCCGTCCGATGTATTACGGCGGACCTTCGTGCATTAAAATTGCTACAGAGTTATCGTGTCCCGGCCCCGGGGGGGCCGCCAGCTCGATCTCCAGGAGGCGGCGATACCCCGACGGCTTCTGGCGATATATTCTGAAACTGGTTATAATTAAAAGTATGTTCAGACGAACTTTTGCTTCTCTTCTCCTCGCCGCCCACCTGTTGGGCCCGGCGGGCGTTACGAGAGCCGACTCCGGCGACGGCCCCCTCGTTCCGGACTCGGGCCCCCTGTCGGGGTTTGCCTCCGCGAGGCTCCTGGCGGGATACGGTGAGGCGAGGCGGGCGCGGGCCCTCACACCCTGGCCTGGTTCGGGCGGCTCCTCGACATCGGAACTGGTCGAATTCGAGGCACGGTTGCTCACCGAAATGGGTGACTACGAACTCGCCGACAGCCTCATCGCCGGCTACGCGCCCGTAGGGGACGACGCGGAGGTCTTTCGTTTTTATCTTCGCCGGGCCAACCTCAACTTGCTCGCCGGTCGATACTCGCGCTCACTCGAGCTGCTGGAACATACCGATTCGATCACCGGTACGGGATTTACCGCCTACCGCGACTACGTCCGGTTGTGTGCGAATCTCGGCCTGAATCGCCCGGCACAAGCCGCCGCCGCCGGTGAAATCGTCCTGCGAGCCGAAGTCCCCGCTTCGCTGTCACCGGAATTCGAGCTGGCGCTCGTCGACGCGCTCGCGCAGTCGGGACGGCCGATCGACGCGCTGGCCGTCGTCGAGACCCTCAAACGCGGCGTGCGCCGTTCATCGGGCATGCCCCCGTTGCTCGAACTCGACTATGAACTTTATCTGCAATTGGATGACGAGGACGCCGCGCGCGATACGGCGTACAAACTCGCCCGGTCCTACAAGTCCTTCAGTGAAACGAACCGCATTGTCGTCGACCTTCGGGATCGTGTTCCGCTGCAACAGATGAAGAACGACGAACTCCTCGCGTACGCGGGGGTGATGACGATCCACGGCCGCTACCGGGTCGCCCGGTCGATGTTACGGGTGCTCGACGAGCGCGCACTCGCCGGTCGCCAGAGGGAGGAACGGTCGATCGTAAAGGCGCGATACTACTACCACACCGGCGAGTACAAGCGCGCCGTGGCGTTGTCAAAGCCGCGGTTCACGAACCCCGCCTACCGCCGTGAATCGACGCTGATCCTTGCGCGCTCCTATCGACGATCCGGCGATCGCAGGCGGGCCGCCGACGTGTACTCGCACTTCGCCGAGGTTTATCCCAACGACGGCAAGGCGGCGGAGGCGCTTTTTGTCGCCGCCCGGCTCTACGAGCGAACCGGCAACGAGCGCCTGGCCCGGGAAAAGCTCTACAAGCTGCGCAAGTCCTACCCCTCGAGCTATTACGGACGAATGGCCTCCTATCTCGGAGCGGAGGACTATGCGGCGCGCCGCGATTATGACCGCAGCGCCGCGATTCTGTTGAGGACGCTCAAGCGGTCGCGATACACCGACGAGACGGCGATTTACTACCTGGCTCACACTTACGGCAAGATGGGAAGAAACCAGGATAAGCAGCGGTTGTTAGGTCAGTTAGAGGAGCTGGACCCGTTCTCGTTTTATCTCTTTCCCGATGTGGCGGACTCCTTCAGGAGGCCACCGACGGGCAGCACCGGATTGGTGGCGCTCGACGGGGAAGACGGCCTCATCGAGTTACTCGTCTCCGCCAGCCGCCTCAAGGAAGAGGCCCGGCGCACCGTCGGTGAGGCGCTTGTTCCGGCGGAAGTGCCGGTGGAGTTCGGCCCGGAAGTCGCCGCCTGCGTCGAGCGTGGTACGTGGTTTCTCGATACGGGCTTCCGGGACTGGGGGGAAAGCGAACTGGAGAATGCGAGCCGTCACTGCCTCGATTCGCCGGCTACGCTGCTCGAGCTGGGGCGCATTTACGACCGCTACGGGCTGCCGTGGCATAGCATCCGCCTCTACCAGCGGGTCAAGGACTCGATACACTGGAAGAAGCGGCGGGGGTACGCCCGTGAGTTCGGGTATCTCATGTATCCGCTCCCTTACCCGGTGCAGATCCTCGAAAACGCCGCCCGGTACGACCTCCCGCCGCATCTCGTTTATGCGCTCATCCGTGAGGAAAGCCGGTTCGACCGCAAAGCGGTATCGAGAGTCGGTGCGCTGGGTTTGATGCAGTTGATGCCCAAAACCGGACAATATGTGGCGCGCGAGCTCGAGATGCCCGACTTTGGCGAGGATAGCCTGCTCGACCCCGAGGTAAACCTCGCGTTCGGCATCTGGTACGCTTCATCCCTGTTCGAAAGGTCGAAAGGTAACTACCACCGCACCCTCGCCGCCTACAACGCCGGCCCGTCGAACGCGCGGCGCTGGTTCGGCGGGTCCCGGGCCTCGCTCGACGTCATCGAAGCGGTCGACGGGATCGATTACCGTGAAACACGCCTCTATATCCATCGTATCGTCGAGTCGGCGAACATCTACAGATCCCTCTATTTCGCCCCGCAGCCGTAGCTGGCGTAGCCGACGAAGTGGGCGTAGCTGGCGTAGCCGACGAAGTGGGCGTAGCCCGACGAAGTGGATATTGCCCGCGAGTCCCATATCAGGTTATGAATCAGGTGCGACAGCGGACCGGAATCTGCCACGTGCAGATTGCAACTATGTCTGAATCCGGGAAGCTAAAATTGACATCGGCGGTGTCCGGTGCCCCCCCCAGGTCGCCACGCCCCGAAACCGCCGACTGGCAGAACACTGGCCACTGGCCCCAACACGGAGACCCGAGATGACCGACGACAACGGATCCACCCCCGTCAGGGCGTTCTCGATAAAGCGGGAACTGCAAAGAAAATCGATACATCTGTCGATGATCATCATCCCGGTGTGG
>CBDUWU010000054.1:0-17020 GCA_965371015.1 uncultured bacterium
TCTGACATTTGACTCCAGACAAGAACCTCAAGCGTTCTTCATTTCTTCCCTGTAAGCGCGAAGTTTATCGGCCACAGACTCGTCGGACAGCGCCAGTATTTCGGCAGCGAGTACGGCGGCATTCTTCGAACCGTTCGACCCGACGCCGACCGTCGCCACCGGAATCCCCCCCGGCATCTGCGCCATCGACAAGAGCGCGTCGATGCCACGGAGCGCCCCGGCCGGCACCGGCACACCGATGACGGGCAATTGGGAGATCGAACCGATCACGCCCGGCAAAGCGGCGCTCAACCCGGCGACGGCAATGAATAGCCGCACACCCTTATTCTCGGCTTCGCGGATATACTCGTGCAACTTCTCCGGCTGCCGGTGCGCCGAAAGGAATTTCATCTCCCATTCGACGCCAAATCCGTCGAGCAGCGCGGTCGTCGGCTTGACGTGATCCTCGTCGCTCTTGCTCCCCAGTACGATCGATACAACAATGGACATGATTTCCTTCCCTCTTCTACAATGCGCGGTGTCCTATGTCGGTCCGCCAATAGGCGTCGTCAAAGTCTATCTTGTCGACTCCATCGTACGCCACCTTCAGCGCCCCGCGAAGATCCTTGTTCCATCCGGTTACGGCGAGAACCCGGCCGCCCGACGTCACGAGCTTGTCGCCTCTGCGAGCCGTGCCCGCGTGAAATACAACGGCGTTGCCGGAGTCGAGTTCGTCGGCGCCGGAGATCTCGAATCCCTTGCCATAACTGCCGGGATACCCCCTCGCGGCCATTACGATTGTTGCCGCCGAGGCGCTGTCCATCAACTCCATACTCTCCGGAAGTTCTCCGTCCGCCGCGCGGTATAAAATGTCAAACAAATCGCTCTTGATCAGCGGCAGCAGCACCTGTGTTTCCGGGTCTCCGAAACGAACGTTGAACTCGAGCACCTTCGGGCCGTCACCTGCCCACATCAGCCCCGCGTACAAAACACCGGAGTAAGGTTCGCCCTCTGCCGCCATTCCCTTCAATGTCGGCTTGATAATCGTCTCGAAAACCAGTCGCCGTTCCTTGTCGCCAAACCAGGGGACGGGCGCGTAAGCCCCCATACCGCCGGTATTCGGCCCCTTATCCCCCTCGAACGCACGCTTGTGGTCCTGTGAGCTGGGCAGTGTGAACCCCCGCTCGCCCGCGCAGATCACGTGCACGGACACTTCTTCCCCGTCGAGGCAATCCTCTATGAGCACCCGGGCGCCCGCATCGCCGAATTTCCGGTCCACCATGATCTCATCGACAGCCTCGACGGCGGCGTCGCGCGAATCGACGACGTATACTCCCTTACCCGCCGCCAGCCCGTCCGCTTTGATCACCATCGGCGCTTCCCTCGCGGCAATGTGTGACTTCGCTTGTGCGGCGTCGTCGAAGACCTGGAACGCCGCGGTGGGAATCCCGTGCCGGGCCATGAACTCCTTGGCGAATACCTTGCTTCCTTCGAGCCGCGCCCCGGAGCGCCCCGGCCCGAAACACCTCAAGCCTTGTTCCTCGAACCTGTCCGTGATACCACCGACGAGCGGAGCTTCCGGCCCCACCACCGTGAGGTCGATCGCGTTGTCCCGAGCGAACCGCACCAGCGCGTCGATGTCCGATGCCGCGACATCGACGTTTTCGCCGATAGCATCGGTGCCTCCGTTACCGGGGGCGCAGTACAATCCCGTCACCCGGGACGAGCGCCGGAGTGCCCAGGCCAGGGCGTGCTCGCGGCCTCCGCTTCCAATAACGAGTACTTTCACGTCAAATCACTCCTTCGCCGTATACGGCAGCGTCTGGCTCCCATAGGGCACAACCGCCACACGTCCATCCCCGTGCGTGTCGAGCGCCGCGGCCAGCCACGCCTCGGCGTTGGTACAGCGCGAGATACCAGCCGCGGTCAGTATCTCGTCATCGAGCTCAGTCACCATCGTCACGCGGTAGCGGTCTGTGAGCGTCAACAGCGATACGCCGGTCTGGTTGTTGAGGTCGTAGTCGCTGTACGCGAAATCAAAATATCTGCCGCGGGGCGACCGGATCGCGTGCTCGAGACTCTCGGAACCAACCCCTTCACCGCACTGCGCGTAGAACAGGATCGCACCTCCCGGTTTGACCGCTTCGGTGCCGTGTTTGAGCGCCTTGTGCGCCTGGAGGAGGTTCATGTCGTAGGGATGGCCGCCGCACGCGACGATCGCGATGTCGCAGGCGTGTTCCACCGGTACGCGGTGCACACCCCTGTACACTTCGCACGCATCGGCGTGCGACTGTACCGGATCGCCGGCATTGATGTACACGGTTCGGCCCGTCGTATCGCCGAAAAAGTTCAGCGCGTACACGTTCTTCAATGCCGCGAGCGCTTCTTCCATGTCATCGCTGACCGGATTTCCATCGAGGTTGCCCGGACGGCACGCGGGATGGAGCGACGAAGGCTTCTCATCCACCAGGCTCAACCTGTGGTTCGCCAGAATCGCAGCCCGGTCGGCGCTGCCGGGGAGGACCAGTTTTCGTCCGCCGCCAAAACCCGCGAAATAGTGGAACGACACGGGAGAGACGAGCAATATACGGCCGGAATTCTTGAGCAGCCGGTTGACACGCACCGGCGTGCTCCGTTTGGTCAACAAAAGCGCCGACATCGAGGAGGAGTCGTCGCAGTCGTGCTCCTCGACGCGAACGCCCTTGAGTTGATCCGACTTGAAGTACTGTTTCTCTTCGCGGGTCAGTTTGCGGTGAGTACCACGAGCAACGAGAAAACGGATCCGTTTCCGTGCCACGCCCGAAGTCTCCAGGTACGAGACGACGATGGGCAGTATCTCCTTGGTGCCGCCGCTCCGGGTCAGGTCGGAAACGACGAGCAGCACGTCACCGTCGTCGGCGCCGAGAAACTCCTCGAACGGCGGCGCCTCGACCGGTTGCGAGAACGCGCGACCGACCGCCGCATCCGTGTCTTCGATGCCGGTGATCTCGCGCGGCGTCACGTATTCGGTGGATACTCCCGCCGGGATCATCACGGCGGCGTTTTCCCGTCCGTACGCGAGTTCGACTCTCATGGCCCGGAGCCCCCGGTAATACGGGTCCCGGCGTTCCCCGCCACGGCGGTGAGAATGTCTTCCGGCCGCGTAATGAACGCGTCGTTTCCCGTCGAGCGGACGAAATCCACCGCCGCCTCGATTTTGGAGCCCATGCTCCCCACGGGCAGCTGACCCGCCTGGAGCATCGCCTCCGCCTCGTCCACCGTCAACGTGCGAAGCGGTCTGGCGTTGTCACTGCCGAAGTTCTCGTAAACGGCGTCGATGTCGGTCACGATGATCATCCGGCCGGCACCGAGCATTTTAGCGAGCACGGCGGAGGCGAAGTCTTTGTCGACCACCGCTTCCACACCGTCGAGTTTGTCATTGTCCAGGATGACCGGTACTCCGCCGCCGCCGACGGTTACCACAATCGTCCCCGAGTCGACCAGCTTCCTCACGACTCTTTCCTCGACGATCTCGAGGGGCCGCGGGCTGGGCACCACCCGCCGGTAGCCGCGATTGCTGTCCTCCACCATCTCCCATCGCTCCTCCACCTCCAGTTTTTTGGCTTCGGCGGCGGTGTAGAAGGGGCCGATGGGCTTGGTCGGATTGCCCAGCGCGGGATCTTCGGGGCTGATTCGTACCTGGGTAATGAGCGTCACGACATCCCGGTCGATACTTTCCTGCCGCAGCGCGTTGCGCAGAACCTGCTGGATCATGTACCCGATACCACCCTGGGAATCCGCCACGCAGATTCCGAGCGGCATCGGAGGAATCTCGTCCCGTACCGCCTCGTTACGCAGCACGATGTTGCCTACAATCGGCCCGTTCCCGTGCGTGAGCACGACGTCTCTTCCCTGCGCGACCAGGCGGGCGATCTGCGCCATCGTCAACCGCGTGATCGCGAACTGCTCATTAATCGTACCCGATTTGTCCGACGGCAATATCGCGTTGCCGCCGAGAGCGATTACGTCCAGGTTTTTCATCCGGTTTGCCACCCTTCAAAAGCCGCGCCGGGTGGACCGCTCCAGGATCCACCCGACGTGATGCAGTGATGCATCGAGCGTTCGCCTTGCGCGGCTTACAACACGTCCGCTATTTTTTGCAGGGCCCTCTTGATGTTTTCCTGCGAGTTGGCGTAGGAGAGACGGATATAACCCTCTCCGTATTTGCCGAACGACGTCCCCGCCAGCGCCGCGACGCCGGCTTCGTGCATCAGAAACGTTTCCATTTCCTTGGACGTCTTGCCCGTTCCCTCGATGTTGGGGAACACGTAAAACGCCCCCGCCGGCTTGTGACACCTGAAACCGGGCAGTTCGTTGAGTCCGTCGACGATGAGGTCCCTTCGCGCGCGAAACTCCTCAACCATCTTTTCGGGTTCGTCCTGGGGGCCCGTCAGCGCCTCGATCCCGGCGATCTGCGTAAACGTCGCGGTGCAGCTGTTCGAGTTGGTCTGCAGCTTCGCCACCTTCTCGGCGAGAAACGGCGGGAACACACCGTAGCCGAGCCGCCAGCCCGTCATCGCGTACGTCTTCGAATGGCCATCGAGGATCACGGTGCGCTCCGGCATGCCGGGCCTCGTATACACCGACGAAAACGCGCCGTCGTAAACGATCTTCGAGTAAATCTCGTCGGCGAGGACTATGAAGTCGCGCTCGACAGCCAGCTCGGCGAGACGGTCGAGTACCGCGTCGGGCAGGACTCCACCAGTCGGGTTCTGGGGTGAGTTGATGATTACAAGCTTGGTCTTGTCCGTCACCAGTTCGTCGAGCTTCTCCGGTTTGACGGCAAACCCGTGTGCCTCCTCGAGGGGCATCGGAACGGCTTTGGCGCCGAGATAGTTGATCATGCTTTCGTAGATCGGAAATCCGGGATTGGGATAAATAACCTCGTCACCCGGGTCGAGCAGCGCCATCGCGGTAAAAAAAATGATCGGCTTCGCCCCGGGCGTGACGACGATCTGGTCCGGCGTGACCTCTACCCCGCGGTCGCTGGTAATGTAGCGCGCAAACGCTTCGCGCGTCTCCATCAGTCCCGCCGACGGGTTGTAGTGGGTGTAGCCATCCTGAATCGCCTTGATGCCGGCATCCTTGATGTTCTGCGGGGTTTCAAAATCGGGCTCGCCGATTTCGAGATGAATCATCTCGTGTCCCTGCGCTTCGAGCGCTTTGGCTTTGGCCAGCACTTCGAACGCCGTTTCGGTACCCAGGTTTGCCATCCTGCTGGCAAGTTTCGCTTCGTTCATGACCTCACACTCGCTCTCTGATCGGGCTTTACTGGATAAGTTGGGTAATTATGGACCTGTCGGCGGGCGGCGCGGCGACCGTTCCGCGTATCGTCTTTTAAAAAAATAGCTTAGCAAGGTCAGCGCACTTTGTCAAAATGCTTTTCCGCCCAAGATCCCGGCGCGCCGCCCCCCGGGGGGACGGTCACATGCGGGACCCGAGGCTCACGTACCAGCGGGCGGCGTCTCCCCAGCGCCGGCTCCAGTGGACCTGCAGACGGAGCGCCCCCAGGCCCGCGCGCACACGCGCCGAAATGTCGGACCCGTTATCCGTCACTGCGGCGACAGTCCCCGCACCCGGTATACCGGGGCGAATGACATACCCGGTTTCCCCGGCGGCGATCGCGTAATTGCTCACCTGACAAGTCCCTTCGAGGCCACCGGCGGCCAGTGTCCACGATACGGTGCCGACGAGCCGCGTCACGCCCGACCGGTCGAAACGCGCCGTCACCCGATAGCTGTGGCGCAGGGCGCGGCCGGTGTTGCCGGTCCAGCCGCCTCGTAACTGGCCTTCCCGGGTACGGCGCGATCTGGGGCCGGTGTCGATCGGCGTGCCGGAAGGCCCCGATTCCGTGTCCTCCGCCAGGCGAACGGCGAGGCTCCAGTAGCCGGCGGACACGACGCCGGCCGGCCCGCGCGCCGACCCGTCTACACGCCGCCGCCCGAGAACCTCTCCGGCGGCGCGTCTCGTAGCGCTGTAGATCGAAAACCGCGTGGTGATACCGCGCCATTTACCCGTCCGGTGGATCGCGCCGCCCGTCTGCCGCCGCAACTCGTCCCCCGGCGCCACAACCCCTGCGGAGTAACCCCCCGGAGTCGGCGCGCAGAATACGGCGACGTTCCACGTCGCGCCGGCCGATATGACGGCGTGTCCAACGGCGAAGAGTCGGCCGCGGATCACGGCCGTCTCGGCGGCGAACAACACCCCGCCGGCCAACGGGCGCTCGACGTGTATCGACACGCCCGCCGGCTGCGGCGGGGCACCGGCCCTGGCGGCGATTTTTGCCCCGGCGGCAAACGCGAGGGCTCCCACCGAAGAACGCCACCCCCACGACGTCCAGGCGGCGCTCCCGCCGTCCCGTTCGCGCCAGGCCGTAAAGGTCGCCAGCCCCGAGGCGGCGTTCAACGTCACGGCAACGCCGCGTTTGCCCCCCCACGTCGACGCCGTGGGCGCCGCCGACGCGATGCGCCCGCCGGTTCGCGGCGAGGCGAAAGGAACGTAGCGCACGCCGAGCGCGAGGCCTTCACCGAAGGTGGGACGGATCCCCCCGGCCGTCAGGCGGACGACGGGTCCGGCGCGCCGGATGTCGACATACCCTCCGTAGCGGCCGCTGTCCCGGCGCCCGTAGATGCGGACCAGCGGTCCGGCGGCGCCCGTTCCCCAGCCCGTTGACACCCGGGCGGCCTCGCGGTACCCCGCCGTTATCTCCATTCCGAGAAACCAGCGTCCCGGCCGGGACGGACGGACGGCACCGATCGTACCGGCCAGTTCCGACGCCATGGCGGCGGCGTGGGCCTCGTCCGCCGCGGCGCCGCTCGACAGAATCTCCTCGTAGAGGTCGAGCGAGTCGGTCGCCGCCTGGTTCTCCGCTGTCCCGGCCTGCGCCTCGCCCCGACCGGCCCCCGGCCCTACCGACAGCGCGACCGCCAGTACGCACGCGCCGGGAAATCCCCGGATCGCCGCCATCACCGCTGCCACGACAACGTCACGCCCTGCCGGGTCCCGAGGACGGGATGGTATTGCGCGCCGGCGGCGCAGGTGAGCCCGCCCATGCTGACGGCAAGCGCTCCCGCGAGCGATTCGGCATCCGTATCGTAGCCGAATGTCAATCTGAGCGATCCCGACGCCTCGAGCGTCGTGGAGAACGACGGCCGGGCGCCGCTCCACCGGCCCACCTCGAGAACGCCGCGGACGATGGCCCGGTCGACGGGCTTGAACAAGAATGCCAGCGCGATGTCGGCGCCGGCGGCGGGCTCGCCACGAACGCGGTAACGCCCCACCTCCCCGCCGACCGACACGGTGTCGGACAACCGGACGATGGACCGGCCGGTCACACTCAACAGGCGGGCCGTCTTCATGCCGTCGATGCCGGCCGTTTCGTACACCAGGCCGACGGACGCCGCCCAGCGGCCGGCCGCGTGGACGGCGGGGGTCAACTCGAAGCGGTGCTCACGGCCGACACCGCCGGACAAACGGGCCGCCGCCATGACGACTGACACGAATCCGGTCCGGACCCCGGCTTTCACACCGGAGACGCGGAGACCCGAATCACCATAGAGAAGGAGCTCCGATCCCTCGACAAAGACGGCCGCCACGGGCAGCCCCGGATGGAGCAACGGCTCGCCGAACAAGATGCCGCGCACGCCTGCGGCCGACTGTTCGGCGGACGGGTGGCGGAGCACGCCGAGCGCGGCGGCGTCGATGGCGATGAACTGGACCGCCAGGGCGGCCAGCGCGGCGACCGGGACAGCGAGGACGCGCCACCGGCGACTGCGACTACTCGCCGCGCCGGCCACAACCCACCACCGTCTTTCGAGACGCCACCCGCCTGCCGTCGGAGGCGAATATCTCGCACACGACAATGTAGAGACCCGGCATCATCCCGCGCCCCCCGTCCCCGCGCCCGTCCCACAGGAAAACCGCAGGGAATGCCGTCGCGGACCCGAGGGCGGTTACCCGCCGACCCTCGACGTCATACACGCTCACCGCCACCGCGGTGCCCGGATCCGAGTCGACGGCCACGGTCAAGGTCTCGCCGTCGTACGGCGAAAACGTACGCGGCGTAACCTCGACGCTGCCGGGCGCCGGCGGCGCGAAGAGCGATCGTTCGTTGGGACGCCCGGGGGATGCCCCCGACGGGTCGCGCGACAGCACCCACGTCTGGGTGTCGCGGCCGAAAAAGAGGTCGACCCGCTCGAGGCTCCGCCCCTCGTGGTCCGATCCGACCGGCGGGTAGGCGACGGCGTCGACGGGCAGCGTCAGCGCATCGGTGAGGATGACTGAGTCGGACACCCCGCCGGAACCGGTACGGTTGAGGGTCGGCCAGGTCCCGGTGTGTTCGACAAGAATCCCGTCACGAGCCCCGGGATAGCAGGCGACGAGGGCGGCGGCGTCGGGCGTGATGACGGCGTAACCGCGCGCCGGGACCGTGAAGCTCCGGGTCGTGACGACGGCGGGCTTATGCGACCGGTCGCGCAGTTTGAAACCGGAGATGTCGACGTCAGCGCCGGCATTGAACAGCTCGACAAACTGCGGGCAGCCCTCGGCGGGATAACAAAGCACCTCGCTCACGAGCAGCTCCGGCCCTCCGACCCGCCGGAGCAGCACGACACGGTCGTTTGCGACGCGTTCGTCACCGGAATAGTCGACGTCGGCCACCAGCCAGTGGTAACCGGGTGACAGAGTCACGGAAACCGCGAGCTCGAATTCCCCGCCGGGGGCGATGTCCGCGTCGTTTATGCTCCGTTCGAGGAACGAGCTGCCGTCAACCGTCGAGTCCCAAAGTTCGACGGCGACGAGTCCGGCGCCGATATCGTGCTGTCCATTGTTCGTGACGACCAGCGTGACGCGTTCCCGGCCGTCGGTGCCGAGTACCGCCGCGCCCCTGGTAGCGCCACTGGCGCCCACGGCGGCGTCGTGGCGGGCAACGTTGAACGCGCCCGGGCTGGGCTCGGCCGAAGCGAGATCCGCCGCGTTTTCGCCGCTGTCGTGCCCATCGGGGATCCTCGCCAGCGACCGGCCCGCGTCCACTCCCGGCGCGCTGACACCCTCGGCGTAGGCGCCGTCGTCTAACCCGCCGTACGCGACGAGATCGGAGGGTTCGCCACCGACGGTCACACGAACGGCATCGGGACCGTTCTGGAGGCTGAAGCCGGAAACGGCGCCGGGCAGCGGCCGGACGAGCCCCCCACCGACGACAAACAGGGCCCCGCCGGGCAGGTCACCCGCGCCTCCGGACCAGAGGACTTCCCACCCCTCGCCGGTACCGTTGTGGAATTCGATCGCCACACCGGACAGCGCGACACTCGCGCCCGACACATTCATGAGTTCGATAAACTCATGGCCCGTATCGCTGCCGGGGTGGTCGTAGTAGATCTCGTTGATAACGAGCTGGGCGTCGGCGCGCACGACATACGCGCTCAAAACCACGATCGCGGCGACGACGGCGGCGACGAACGAACCAGGGTTTGGGGAAAAGCTGAACCGGAATAAACAAAACTCGGGGGTACAAAGAAGAATACCCATCCGCACATCCTCCACACTTCATCCCGCGGGCACAAACGGATATTAACCGATACGCCGCCGACTGTCAAGCCGCCAGCGGTTGTTGCCCGCGCGTGGGGCCGCAATCAAGGAATCAGATCATGCCGGCGCGTTTGCGGAGCATCCACTCGGCGCCGAGGAGTGTGAGGATGAGGAAAAAGAGGAGCAGGCTCGTTCGCAGCGTCGTCTCGGATACGGTTTCCGTTTCGCGCGGGTCGAGGTCAATTCTCCGCGCGATTCCCTCGACCGACGCCCGTGAATAACGCCCTCCGGTGCGTAGCGCGATCCCCACCAGCGCCGGCCTGTCCTGTTGTACGCGGCGGTACTCGACCGACGTACCCGAAACCTGGATCTCGTGGGCTTTCGAAGTGATCGTGCGGCCGGGCAGGTCGGCTTCGCCGCGCACCAGATAACGACCCGGCGGCAGCGTCGGTACCACGGCACGAAAGCGCGTGTTCTGCGCCGCGTCGCGGCGCATCGTCAGCCGTTCCAGCGGCGTTTCCGCGCCGCCTTCGTGGAGCCGGGATACTTCCAGACGCACCGGCGCGCTCGTGACCGGCTGCATCTTTTCGTTGAACAACTCCGCAAAGACGACCGGATTCTCTCCGGTGTCGAAGACATTTTTCTTGGCCGATACGACGAAGCGGTCCGTTTCCTCTCCCCGCGACAGCACGTCCAGCATGCGGGAAAAGATCTCATCGTAGATCGAGTTGTTGTCCGAGAGGAATTTCCAGCGCCACAGCGGCCCCGCGCTCACAACCGCCACGCGTCCCTTACCCTGGGTCTGGTACGTCATGGCCGGCAGCCGGTGCCCCTTCACGTTGAGCAGGACTTCGCCGACGTTTTTGGGCGCCACCGCCGCGTAGTAGCCCAACAGCGGGCTCCGTTCCTGCCATTCCGACTGGCTCAGCAGTGGCAACAAGTGCGTCGTGATCGGGTTGTCCGACGCTTGCGCACCCGGAGTCACGCTCGTGTATTCCAGGTTCCACCTGAACGGCGCTTTGCCGCTCACCGGGAGCAGGTCGCCGAGCCGATTCCAGGCACGAGGCCGTTCGAACAGCGACGCGTTGCCCGGCAGGACGAGCAGCCCGCCGCCGCGTTCACGAACAAAGCGTTTCAATCTCGCTGCCACCTCACCCGTAAAGAACGCGTCGTCGACCGACACCAGCACGACCGCGTCGCTCTCGGCCAGGGCGGTCAGGAACGCGCCCGGCCCCTTGACCCGTCCGATCGCCGGCCCTTCGCGGCCCGGCAGCGAGAAAACGTCGAAGTCATACGCCTGGTCGCGTCGCAACAGGTCGGTGAGGAAATGGAGTTCCCACTCCGGCTCGAGGTCCACGATCAGGATCTTCGCCTTCGCCTTTTCCGCCTCCACTACGATGTCACGGTCGTTGTTTTCCGGTTCGGCGTCGGAGCCGTCCACGTCGACCGAAACGCGGAACTGCCTGCGGCCGGGTTCGCGGAAATGGACTGAAAATTCTTCCTCGATCTCGCTCTGGCCCGGCGAGAGCCGCACCTGGCGTTCGAAAAGAACGCGATCTCCCTCATACAACGATACCGTCGCTCGCTTTTCGCGCGAGCCCGTGTAGGCGATCGTCGCCCGGATGGGCGAACGCGACGGCACCCGCACCACGCTGTTGTAGTCTACGTCCTTGATGCGGACGTCTTCGGGCGGCGTCGTATCCCCGAATCCCACCGCAAATACCGGCACATCCGGCAGGGCCCGTCTGACCAGCCGGTCCTCCGTCTCCACGCCGTCGGAGAAAATCACTACGGCGGTGACGTGATCGCCCTCGAACCGGCGGACGGCGTCGTGCAGGGAACGGACGATATCGGTGCCCTGACCGTCCGGCGCCACCGTGTCCGGCGGCGCGGGGGCCGTCGTCAATCCGTTGGAAAAGAAAACGGTTTCGATCTCACCGCCGCCAACGGAGACATCTTTGCCCAGCAAGCCCAGAAGCCGCCGCGCCTCGGCAAATCTCGATCGCGGGTCGGGATCGTCCCACCTGCCCGCCGGCAGCGCCATACTCGCCGAGCGGTCCACCAGGGCGATGACCCTGGCGCGCTCTTCCTGCTCGACATTTCTTACGCAACGCGGGTCGAGGAGAATCAGCACGAGGCAGGTAAACGCCGCGACGCGCAGTCCGGTGAGCACGAGGCGCAACTGACCTTCGACGTGCGGCGTCGTCCGGCTGTACGCCAGGTATGCCGCCGCCAGCAGTATCACGGCGACGATAGGGATCCAGAATTGAAACGTCATGCTCTCCACGCGGGTGTTGTACTGGTAAAATATACACCGGCGAGGCGAAGATACGTCAATTAATCGAGTCGGGAAAGCAAAAAGGAAAAGCGCGGCCGGTGGGATTGGCTCGCGCCGTAACACGATGCTAATATGCAGGTTACATCACTCTGAAGGTCGGTCGCCGAACGCGGCGATCGCCTCTTCGGCCGTGTCGTACGCTTCCAGGATAGAGTTGAACTCGAGCAACTGGAAGACCTCGAACACGTCGCCGGACATGCCGGACAGTTTGAGGTCTCCACCCTTGTGGCGAATGTCCTTGATCTCGCCGATGAAGATGCCCCACCCGGCGGAGCTGATGTAGTTCACACCGGACAGGTCCATCACGACCCTGACCTCGCGCTTGCCCAGCAGACCGTAAAGGGCGGTCTCGAGTTCGCTCGCCGTGGTCGTATCGAGATAACCGCTGACTTTCAGAACCGACACGCCGTTTTCACGGCTGCCGGCCGAAACGCTTACAACGATACCATCAACCGACATGGATCCGTCCTCTCAGTTGTGCGGCGCCGGACAGCTTTTTACTAGCTGGTCCGGGCGCCCTCCCCGTCGGATGATTCGGTTCGTTCAGAGACCGAAAAGTCGCTGACAGCCGACTCTTTGTCGTCGAACGGTTTGAGTATACTGTTGAATTCCAGGAGCTCGAAGACTTCGCGGACCTCGGGAGTCATGGCGGCGAGCTTGATGTCGCCCTCGTTGCGCCGGATCCTCTTTATCTCGCTGATAAAGATGCCCCACCCCGCCGAACTGATATACTTCACCGATCCGAGATCGACGACGATCCGGTAGCACTTGTCGTTGATGATCCGCTCGAGCGTTTCCTCGAGTCCCGAGGCGTTCGTGGTCTCGATAGTCCCACTCAACGTCAATAACGTCAACGAGTTATCCGATCCGGTCCGTTCTTCTGATATGATAAGTCTTTCCATAGTTGTTGCCTGTTACCCACAGTGAGATGCAAAACTCAGTCCAAAAGCGCCTTTAACAGGAAATGTATTCCCTGACGGTCATTCGCCGCCAGCTTCAGATTCTTTTCCGCTTTACGATAATTCTTGTTGATCGTCAGGGCATCGTTGAACGACCGGTGGGCCTTGTCGATCAGGATTTTGCACTTTGCAGTATACAACAAACCCAGGTCGTTTTGCAGGTCCGCGTAGCCCGGATTCGCCTCCAGCTCCATCTTGATCCGCTCGATCGAGCGGTCGATCTCCTCCTCGGTGAGTTCGTTGGAGCGGAACTTGAGGATAAGGTAGAGCTCGAGGGAGAGGTCGTTCTGCGCGACCTTCGCCATCTCCTGCCCGATCGCGGAGAGCTTCTCGTAGAACTCGTTGTAGCGCTCCTTGTCGAGCGCGTCGACGGCGGAGCGGAAGTCGTCGGTGTCGAGAGAAGGTCTGAGCTGGACGTTCATCTCCAGTATCTTCTTGAGTCTCGGCTTGATGTCGCGCGACAACTCGTAGTCCTGCTTGAGCACGACGTTGAGGCTCAGCGCCAGCGCGAGGTTCATGAAGGCCGACTGGTAATACTTGTTCAACTCGATGGATTTTTCGAACGAAGCGACCGCGTCGCGGCAGCGTTCGAGGCGAAGGTATGTTTCTCCCAGGTCGTTGTGAAGAT
Source organism: uncultured bacterium (assembly GCA_965371015.1). Lineage (GTDB taxonomy): Bacteria > Krumholzibacteriota > Krumholzibacteriia > WVZY01 > JAKEHA01 > CBDUWU01. The sequence continues at coordinate 13,469 of CBDUWU010000054.1, forward strand.
CCGGGTATTCGGGCGAGAGTTCGAGCCCCTTGTTAAAAGACTTGAGCGCCTTGTCGCAGTCGCCGACTGCGAGGAGGCAGGCGCCGAGAATCGAATAGGCCTTGGAAGTCTCCGATCCGAGTTTGATGGACCGGATGACCTCGGCCATCGCTTCCTTGAAGAGTTTCTGCTTGAAGAACGCCTCGCCCAGCTTGAGGTGCGCCCGGCCGTCCGCCGTCTTCTTGAGCGTCTCCCGGATGTCGAGAAGCGACGTAATCCGTTGTTTGCGCTCGTCGTGGAGCCGGCGTACCAGCGATCGCAAGTCGTCGTTGCCCAGCGACGGATCGTAACGCTCGTTCTGCTTCGAGAGCAGATCGCCCTCGTGGAAGAGCGATGTGACGATCAACCTCTGGGCCGACACGAGGTTCGACTGTATGTAGTACTTCGCGCCGCCCGAGGCGATTTCGCTTCGCAGCTCGTAGCTATCCATGGTGACGGTGGCTTCTCCTCTCCCCTCCGGGATACTTCTGTAATCAACTTCTAACACGAAATCCGAATTACCGCAACCGGCCGCTCGACGCCTCAGACGTCGTCTTCCGAGAGCAGGGTAATGGCGATCCGGATCAGGTCGCTTCGGGTGTATTTCCCCTTTCCCGATTCGGCCAGGCGGGCGCGTACGACGTCGATGTGCTTGATGTTGGACGGCGTGAGCTTGACGTTGACCAGTACCTCTTTCGCCTCGGGCGAGCTCTTGAGGCCCTTGCCCTTGATCAGCTTGCCAACTGAGTTCGAGGTCGGCTGCTGGTTGTCGTCGTTAAAGGCATCACGCCCCAGCGACTTTTTTTTCTGTCCCACGGCTGAGAAACTCCTCGGTCAATTGATAATAGTCGAGCGCCCCCCTCGACATCGGTGAGTACTCGAATATCGTCTGGTTGAAGCTGGGGGCCTCCCGCAGCGAAGTGTTGACACGGATCACGGTTTCGAACACCTGGTCCCCGAACCGCTCGCGTATCGTGTCGAGGACCTCGCCGGAAAGCCTGGTACGGCCATCGTAGAACGTCGGCAGAATCCCCATGATCGACGTCTGGCTCGTCGAGTGCTCGTTGATCTCCTTGAGTATCTGCATGGTCTGGCGCGCCCCGGCCTGGGCGAGGTAATCCATGCTGACCGGAATAATGACCTCGTCGGCGTAGGCAATGGCGTTGATGTTGATCAGGTTGATCGTCGGCGAACAGTCGCAGATAACGATGTCGCAACCGCGGAGATTTTTCAGCGCGAGTTCCAGCCGCCGTTCGCGGCTCGACTTGCTGGCGAGCACCATTTCCGTTTCCGCCAGTTCGCGCCCCCCCGAATCGATGACGTAGAGGTTCTTGCGCGCCTCGATGACCTCGACCTCTCCGTACTGGAGAAGGTCGCACAAAGTCCGGCGCCCCTGTATATCGAACGATATGGCGACGTTTCGCTGGGCGTCGCAGTCGATGATCAGAACGCGCTTCCCGCACAACGCCAGACCGTGGCCCAGGTTGATCGCCGTGGTGGTCTTGCCCGTGCCCCCCTTGGAAGTAATGACCGCAATCTTGCGCAACAGGTCAGTCCTTTTTCTTACGTGGTTTGTTTCGTTGCTTGAGTCGTTCGCCGTAATTGCCCCAGCCGATCTTGCGAATGCTCTCGTCCCGGTCGATGTTCTTGTCGGAAACGGCCGATTCGACGTCAACCGAATCGGGCCGGTCGCTGATGTCGACGAATCGGTTGTCGAGCTCCGACGGCTCACGCTCGTCGGATGCGGATCCGAGGTACGGCCTGCCGTCGGGGGGATCGGGCGTTGTCTCGTCCGAACCAACGGCCCCTTCCCCACCCTGTTCCCTGTCCGGTTCCTGTTCCGGCACGTACGGCGCCTCGGCCTCTTCGTCGAACACGGTCTCACCCGGCCAGTGCCGCAACTCCGGACCGCCCGGTTCCGAAGCAACGGGCCCCGCCGTCTCGGTCCCGGCTTCGCCGACTTCGCCGGCTTCGCCGACTTCGCGTGATTCGTTGTCCTCGTAACCGAGGATGTCGTCGACCGAGACCGGCTCGTCGAACTTACCGCTGCCCGGACCTTCGAGTTCGATCGCTCCCAGGTCCGTGATATCCACGGGTTCTCCCGTCGGCTTGGCGGCGGGGCGATCGGCCTCCCGCTCAGCTGTACCGTCGGGTGCACCGCCGGGCGCATGGCCGGGCGTCGTGACGGCGGCCACCGCTTCGTCGCGCCCCGGATAGGCCTTGATGAACGCTTGAAACTCGAGGCAGCTGTAGATCTCGTGGAGCTCGGGTCCCATGCCGTACAGCGCCACCGTACCGCCCCAGTCCCGGATCGTTTCGTAGCACCGGGCGAACTGGCCCCAGCCCGTACTGGAAATATACTCTGCATTTTCCAGGTCGAAAAGAACACCCAGGGGATGGCCGGTCAGTTTCTGCATCATGCTCGCCGCCAGGACCCCGACGGCGGCCGATTCGATATACCCCGACAGGTGGGCGATTAGGATACCATCGCCGGTGTCTTCCCACCCCACAACCCGTTCCACGTCGCGGTCGCTGAGGTCGATGTCGGGAACGTCGCCCGCGGCGGGTTCCCGTGTGGGTACCGCCGTTACCCGCGCCGATGGTCGGGGCGACATGTCCGTCCCGGGCGGCTCGGGCACGTCTCCCTCGGGGACCGGGCGGTTTCCGGATTCGAAATCCTCGATCGCTTCGGAGAGGATATCGAAACTCGACAGCACGATATTGAACCCGAGCATCGTGAACACGTAGTAAACGTCGGGGTCCATCCCGAAGAGCTTGATGTCACCGTTACCGCGCCGGACTTCGCGCAGTCGTTCCGTAAACGTCCCCCAGCCACCGCTGCTCACGTACTCAACCTGCGACAGGTCGACGACGATCTTGTTTCTGCCGCCGCTTATTATTCGGGCCAGCGCCGCCCGCAGGTTTTCGGCGCTCACCGTATCGATGATACCCCGGAGCGAGAGCACCGCAACGTCGCCTCGGGACCCGACAGTGGTCGCCTCGATATTGAGGCTCTCCCACTCGGGCACGTAGGATTCGCCCGGCACCTCCTCTTCGTCGATCTCGATGCCCAGAGTCGGATCGTCGGGGTCTCGCACGGGCGCCGTGGGCATTGCGATGCGCTCTTCCAGCGGCAGCTCGAAGTACGCGTGCCCTTCGGCGCTGGTCGGGAATGCCTTGAGCACTTCGTTGAATCCGAGCAGTTCGTAGACGTCGTACACCTCCGGCGACATGCCGACGAGCACGACGTCGCCACCGCTCTCGCGCAGGTGCCGGACCTCTCCGGTAAATATCCCCCACCCGCCGCTGGATATGTAAGTCACGTCGCTCAGGTCGACGATGAATTTGACGCGACCGTCGGTTATCAGTTGCTTGAGCTTCTCTTCGAGCGTCGCCGATGTGACCGAATCGAGGTGTCCGTTCACCTCGACGCTCGTCACTCCGTCTTCGGATTCCGTGATGTTGAGACCGACTCCGTCTATCGACTCGAACTCCATGACCGGCGTCATCTCGGGCTGTGCGCCGTCCGTTTCC
>CBDUWU010000055.1:0-16905 GCA_965371015.1 uncultured bacterium
GTGTCGCGTACAACGTGCAGCTCACCCGGTCTCCGCCCGGGGGCCGGCCGAGAACCCGCGCGAGGCGATCGTACACGTCTTCGGCCCTATCGGACGCCGAGGCAACCTCGGCGTCCGTCACCGACGCGTCGGCGTAAAACACGAAATGGTCCGTTGTCAATCGGGGTGTGTCCGGAGACCGGGAGCTCGCGGGAGCAACGAAGACCGCGGCCAGGATCAGGACCGCGGCGGCGGCCGTCGAGGGACGTGTCAGCATGGCTCCGTCAGACAAACGTCTTCAGGATCTCCTTCTGCATGGTCTGGAGGTCTCCGTAAGCGGCATTGATCTCCTGGATCTTTTCCTGGAGCTTTTTCAGCAGTTTCTGCTTTTCGAGGCCGTTCCGGATGATAATCATCAGGTCTTCGTTGTCCCACGGCTTCTCGATGTATTGGTACAGCCCGACCTCGTTGATGGCTTTGATCGCGTTTTCCTTGTCCGCATATCCGGTGAGTATGATGCGCGGGATTTCGGGCTTTATTTCGCGCACACCCGCCAGAAATGTTATCCCGTCCATTTCCGGCATCAGGAAGTCGGAAATAACCAGGTCGACGTCACTGTTGGTGATGTACTCCATCGCCTCCTTCGCGGACAAGAAAGTCTGTATATTGTAGTCCGTCTCGAGAGCGAGGATGGAACGGAGGCTGGTCAGCACCATCTCCTCGTCGTCCACGAGAACGATTGTTTCATTAACGTTGTTTGTCGCGTTCATTTCGGCTCCTGTTTATCGGTCGGTTTGTGAATCTGAAAATTACTCTGACGCGGCACAAAAATCAACCGGCGAGTGGTGCATGCGGCCCGCGGGTCAGTTCCCCGCGGGGAGCACGACCCGAAACGTCGTCCCCACCCCCGGTTGGCTCTCTACTTCCACTTCCCCGCCGTGATCCTTGACGATCTGGTAAACGATCGAGAGACCAAGCCCCGTCCCCACTCCGGCGCCTTTGGTGGTAAATCCGGGGTCGAAAATTTTCGGCAGGTTTTCGGGGGCGATTCCCCGGCCGTCGTCGGAAACTTCTACAACGACGCCTCCTCCGGATTCCCTCCGTCTGGTGGTTACGGTAATGGTCCCATCCCCTTCGATCGCCTGGGCGGCGTTCACGAGCAGATTCATGAATACCTGGTTGAGTTGATTCGGGTAACATCGGATGCGCGGGATCTCGCCGAAGTTCTTGACGACTTCGATCCGGTTCTTCATCTGGTGATGAACGAGCGTCAGCGTGCTCTCGATTCCCTCGTGGAGGTCGGCGTCCTTGCGTTCGGCCTCTTCGAGGCGGGCAAAGTTCCTCAGACTATCTACAATGTTGACGATTCGCCTCGTCGCCGTACGACTTACCGTATTGACTTCATCGATCGCATCGATAAGTTTCAGCAGCTCGGGATTCTCGCGTACCTCGGCCGGCGTCGACGGGTCCGACACGAGGGTACGTATTTTATCGAACGTGCGGATAAATATATCGACGTTGCTGTGAAGAGCACCGAGCGGCGTGTTTATCTCGTGGGCGACACCTGCGACGAGGTTTCCGAGCGCGGCCATCTTTTCCGACTGCACCAGTTGTGCCTGCTTTTCGCGCAAATCCCGGGTTCTCTCCTGCACCTTTTGCTCGAGGTCTTCGTTGGCCAGCACGAGCTCTTCCCGCAGACGGGCCCGCTCCGTGACGTCTTCGACGACCTGGATCTCACTCCAGGTGTCGGTCTCGTCGCGCACGTAACTCGACCGGTACTGGAACACCTTGCCGTCCCGGGTTTTTCGCTCTTCGGCCACAAAACCGTCACCGGTGAAAAAAACCTCCTCCGACGACGTGTTGTCTCCACCGACGGTGCGCCAATGATCGTGTCCGGGGTCCTCGTCGCCGCCGTGGAACATCTTCCTGAGCGACTGGTTCTCGAAAGCAACCTCCGGTTCCCCCGACAGATTTTTGCGGACTCCCAGTCCGACGGGCATCATGTCCAGAATAGTCTCGTAGTAGCGGCGCTGCTGCTCGTTCCGTTCCTGGAGCTCGCGACGGCGGGTGACGTCCCTGCAAATCCTCTGAATGATCCGGCGTCCGCCAAAATCGATTATCGAGGCGGTTACCTCGATTTGGACGACGGTGCCGTCTTTGCGTTCGAAGCTCATGTCGCGTTCTTCGCCCTTGCCCTCCGACACGACGCGTTCGAACAGCATCCTGGCCAGCTCTTTCTCGGCGCCGGGGTGGAGTTCCCATATTTTCATTCCGGCCAGTTCAGCCCCGGTAAACCCCGTCACCTCTTCCGCTTTAATGTTGGCCTCGATGATACGTCCCGATTCCGGGTCGATTCCGAATATCGCGTTGCCGGCATGCCTGATCATCATCCGGCATTTTTCCAGTTCGTCTTTCATCCTGGAGAGGTCACCGTTGTCGACCATGGTCGTCTTCCTTCCCCTCAGGGCGACTCTTCGGGTGGATTGCGCCGGACGGGGCCGGTACCGACCCGTCCGATAAGGCCCCGGATTCGTCCGGCAACATTTTTGAGGACGGCTCTCGTGATCTCGGTGTGGTCGGAGAGGAGTTCATGAAAATCGTCGCGATCGATACGCAGCAAACGGCTGTCCTCGACGGCGGTCGCCGTCGCAACACGCGGCTCGTCGTCGAAAAGCGCCCAGGTCCCGAACGCTTCCTTTTCGCCCACCGTCGTAATCTCATCTCCGTCGCGATCGAGCTTCACCTTGCCCCCCGCCACCACGAACATCGAATCGGACTCCTGGTTGACCTCGTAGATTACGTCGTTCTCGAGATACGACACTTCCTCGGCAATCGCCGCGATATAGGCGAGCTGCTCCGTTACCACGTGCGAGAACACGTCTACGTTCTGGAGGAATATGACTTTTTCGATCGTGGTAAACATTTTCGGTCCTTTCGCGTCCCGTGCCGGTACGCACCGTCGTTCACTGGTAAGATGTCAACCGATGCGCCCCAACGCAAGCTGCGCCGTTTCCCGGACTACCGGGTCGGGGTCGGAGGCCGCGGCGCGAATCGCGTTCCGGACTTCTTCGGCGTTCGAATCCTTCGCACAAAACAGGGCACACGTCTTGAGCCAGGCGTCGTCACCCTCAATCAGTTTCAGAAGCGCGTCGTCCGTCGTCCTGACCTCCAGACCGAACAACTCCACGCCCCGGCTGATCGCCACCGACTCGGAAACACGATCGACGATCGGAAACAGGTATTTCTTTACGTTTCGTCCGACCACGTTGTCGAGGAACTCGATCGCGCTGGCGTGCTGGTTCTTGTCGGAGCCGACAATGCCCAGGTAGGCGTGGTAAATGTCGCGAGGCGGATAGCTGAGGCCAAGCAGGCGGAAAACACGTTCGAGGTTGAGGGTCAAACGCTCGTCCAGAGCCCGAATCAGGAGCGCGTCACCGTCGGACCGTCCGCCGGACTCTTGCAACGAAGCGATCTGGAGGATTTCGTAGTAAATCCGTGTCTCCTCGACAAACGCGTCGTTGATCCTCCGTTCCTCTATCCTGAGGTCGGGATATCGGTGCTTCAGTTTGTTCAATGCTTTTACGACCCTGAAACGCAGGGACGTATCCAGCCCGGTCAGGTTCGATACCAGCGCCTCGACCGATTTCTGTGTTGGTATACGCTCCAGGACGACGGGCATATAGCGGCGCACGGCCAGCGGCGTGCGGTTGTCTCCAAGAATGTCGCTCAGCGTTCCAACAATGCCGTCGCCAAACTCGACGAGCGCGTCCCTCGCGTGCCGGCGCCGCCGGCGGTCGAGGAGGTATTCGATGAGTGTCGGGATATACACGCGCAGACGGGTCTCTCCGATACTCTCAATAGCCTCGGCCACCACGCGATCCGAGTCGTCCTTCAGCAGCGGGTCGATGATCCCGCGAATTTTCGCGGCGGGTCCGGAGGTCCCGAGTGCCCCGGCGGCGCGCGCCAGCTCGACCCGGACGCCCTCACCCGACCCCGACGGGAGCGCCCTGCTGCTCTCGAGCAACCGGGCGGCACGATCCGGGTCTATGTCATGCGTTTTCTCCACCATGAATCGTAGTTCACTGGCCGTGACGCGGGGATCGTCATCCACGTTCGCGGCGCTCACAAATGGCGCCACCGCATCCGGCCCGTCGTATTCATCGATCAGCCCTATCGCCGCGAGCCGCACCTCGGGATCCTCGTCGCGGACGAGCGCTTCGGCCCGCGCCCTGACCGTATCGGGGGCAAGCCGTGAGAGCAACTGAATCGACTTGAGCCGCACCTGTCCCGACGCAAAACTGAGCAGCGGCTCCAGGTCGGCGGCGAGCGACTTGTCCCTGGCCTCAGACAACAGGTCGAGCGCGTACACGATCTCTCGCTCGTTCTCGCTGGCCAGGGCATCACGAAGAGTTTGCACGGTCGCCGCATCGGTGATGTTGACCGTCAGCTGCGACGCGTCGATCTCGCGCCTCGCCAATGCATCGCGAAAGGCATTGACGTATTGTTTCCGAATGAGAATGACCAGTGTGATCCAGACGGCCAGCAGGCCGACGACAACGAGACTCAACTGCCGGACCGTAAAACCGAAAACGACGGTGCAGAGGAGCAGCGCGCCGCCGGCCATTCCCCTGGACCAGCGATCGACGAACATGTCGATAAACACCTTGGTCCTCTTTTTGACTTGCAGAGGAATCGGAAGATAAAGTAGCTCGCGGCCGGTCTTGTCGAGCGAATACTTGAAAGCGCCGTCTGCCCCCCGAAGAAGAATCGCCGCCACCAGCCCGGGGAAAATGAACATCGTAACCGACCCGAACAGGAGCCCCATCGGCAGAAACATTACGATGCCCGTCACACCCAGCACGCGCAGGAGCCGGTATGAAAACACGACCTGGAGGACAAGAGAGACGAGGCTGAGCCGACCGTAAAACGTCCCGAGAAACGAAGTGAGTGCCTGTTTTTCGGGAAAGGCGTCGACCGAGATCGTCTTGAACTGGTAGTCGACGAACGAGGCGGTGGCCATGGTCAGCCCGATGATTCCCACGAGATACGCGAGGTGCCGGGACCGCCTTATCATGGAAAACATATCGGTGAGCTTTTCTTTGGCTTCCTCTCTGCGCGCCGGACGCTTCGGGGCGCCCGCTTCGCGCCGGCCCTTCAACACCCACCGCCAAACCAGCCAGACGATGAGGGTAAACGCGGCGATGAAGACCATGCAGAAGTACAACAGGTCTTCTGTCGCCACTCCGAACCGGCTGACGATGAGGCTGGTTACCTCCCCGCCGGTCAACGCGCCCAGGATTCCGCCCAGATTCAAGAAGGCGAACAGCCGTTTTCCCTGCGCCGGATCGTATACGGCATTGGCAAAGAGCCAGTACTGCGATGCCGTCAGCGCCCCGTATATACTCACCCAGATGTAAAAAACGTAAAACACCCACGACGATTCCAGATCCAGCATCCACCGGAGCGCCACGAGGTTCACGATCAGAATGATCGAAGTGATATAGATCAAGTGCGACAACTTGAACGTTCGGCTCGCCCTGGCATAAATCGTGGTAATCGGAGCAATAATGAGCGCCGTCAGGATGAAAACCAGCGGAAGCTGGGCGGCACCCAGCTTGACCAGAAAGAGGCTGTCGCGGGCCGGCTTGAGGAGGTAATAGGTAACGAGGATGAGGTAATAATATAAGAACATCAACAGGGTGAGGAACATCTCACCCTTGCGGATGTCGAGAAAACCACTGGTGATTCGCTTGAGCACGGTCGGGGTTTAGCGGAATTCGATCGTTATAGTTTCCAGAACCGGATAGGGGCGCACGGTGTCGGGGTCGACTCCGACGGTATTGACGGTCAGACCGGCCGTATCCACTTCCACAATTGAATAGTGGTGGACGAAAAAGTTAGCGACGTTCCTGACTTCGAATCCTTCGTCCCGGTAGGAATCGAGCCGTTCCTGGATCTCGTCGTCGCCGGGCAGGGACCGGATCGGCGCACCGCCGCCGCTGGTGATCAGCATGTGAATGATTTCCCCCCCGCCGGCTTCATCGCCGTCACCGATCCGCTTGATGGTGTTGTGTTGATAAAGGTGTTCGTGACCGGCCATCAGCAGTTGAACGCCTTCCTCGAAAAAAAGGTCGAGGAGTTCCCGCCGCTTTACGAGCAGATTACGACCGTATGACGGATTTGTCCAGTCGGAGAAGTGCCGGCCTACAGTAGCGACGGCGTGGTGCATGGCGACGATCTTGAACTTTTGACGCCTGGACGCCAGTTCTCGTTCCAACCACGAGGGTTCTGTCGAACCCGGCGGAGAAACAAACCATTTTATCCAGAGTTGATCCTGTGAATCGTCGTCGATGTGCTGGTTCTGATCCAGGATAAAATCGGAGTCGACGACAAATATCGCCACGTCGGGAAAATCGAGTACGTAGAAGCGCGGATAGTCAAACACGGCGCTGAAATTGGGATAGCCGTACATCTCGTCATTCGCCCGGTCGTGATTGCCGATCACGGGTACGAACGCGACTTCCTCCAGAAGCGGTACGTCGAACCGGTTTTCCTGAATGAACGTCTCCCAGTGCTCCGGCCGCCGGCCGTCGTACATACAGATGTCGCCGAGATCCATCAGGAAATCGGGCTTCGAATCCACGACCTCTGCATATACGGCGTCGCGAACCATCCGCCGCTCGACTTCGCCATAATCGGGGACATTTCTCAGCCAGTTCACACCGCCGACGGCGCCCTGCCCGAGGTTATAGATATAATAGAAGGGAAATATGAACGCCTTCCACGTCCACCACGCGTCCTTGCTGGCGAACTTCTGCTTGATGCGCAGGCCGGACTGGGTGTCTCCGTAGGCGAGGAACCGCGGATTGGTGGCGTACGGACCGACGTCCATCTTCCTGGGGATCTTGTAAAACTCCTCGGCGTACGTTTCGGACACCAGCCCCTTACGGGCACAGGCCCCGGCCAGGAGCGCCGAACCGCACAAGAGCAGGGAGAGGGTCAACGAAACGATTTTCCCGGGCACGAGGGTCCTTCCTTGAAACACGTCGTAATTGGTTGGTCACGAACGATGAGTTGTTCTTACACGGGGTGGAGCTGTCGCCGGGACCGGCCGGAAGTCCCAATGTATGAAAAAGCCGCCCGTAAAGTCAATCGCTTACGGGCGGCCATTGGTCAGTTCGAATACGAAATATGAGGCAATAATAGTTGGTTGCAGCTTCCCCTTCTACGATTCGGCGCCATCAACGTCGGAGAGTTCGGAGCCCGTCTCCCCACTGTCCAGGGCCTTGCGCTTCCCCGGCTCAGCCGGCGTCTTGTGGGAGGACCTGTCCTCGACTTCAATGTCCATCCCGTCCGGATCGCACTCGAAAGAGATCTTGCCGTTACCGGTCTTCGCGCTGAACGTCCCCGTGATCTTGCCGATGTCGACGTCGCCTTTGCCCGTTTTGATGTCGACACTGTAGTTCTCGGGTACCCAGATCTCGAAGGTCACGCCCACGGCGTTTTTACACGACTCGGAATTGGCAACGCCCTGCAGCTCGAGGTTATTCCCCTTGTGCCGCGCCTGGACCAGAAAGTCTTCCAGAATTGTACGCGCGTTGTACGGACTGCCGGCACGCGTCGTCTTGGTTATCACAACCCTTATCTGGTCGCGGGACCACGTATTGATCTTTACCGAACCATTTGTCGTACCGAGCGACAGCGCGCCACCCTGGACGACGTCGAACATCATGTCGATGGATTCGGCGTAGTCGTTGCCTTTTTTAAATAGCTCGCCGGTGCGGAGTGGGTCGAAGTGTTGACCGCCGGCAACCAATAAGCCACCGGACAAAGTCGTCATCGCGAGAACCAGAAACAGAAACAAACTTCTCTTCGCCGAGTTCATTTCCGTGCCCCTTTCCTGTACTCGTGGGGTACCTGAGTGGATAACAAAAATATAGTGTCTAAGCCGTTATATTCAAAAGATTTTGACAATTTTTCCATCATACGCCCGTATGGGTTTCGGGGTCGAATCCCCGATGGTTGTGAGATGCCCTTTTATACTAAGACGCTCGGTTTCGCCGGAAGGTTTCATCCACGGCCGATTTTTGTTGCACAAACATTCAGCGGTGTAATTTATTTGTTTATAACACATTAAAACCAGATAGCCGCAACCGGTCCGGGAAGGACTATAATGGGCGGCGACAATTGTAACCTTCACCATACTCATCCGTTTCGTGAATAGACGATGAAAGAACCGTTTCGAAGACTGGCCGCACGCTACCAGGACAAGGTTTACACCTTTGTTTACTACAGCCTGAAAAGCCACGAAGAAGCGGAGGACGTCACCCAGGAAGTTCTGATGAAGCTCTGGCAGCACCAAAACGAAATCAACCCCGACAGGCTCACCGCCTGGGTCATGCGAGTGGCGAGAAACGCCGTAATCGACGCGGCACGCCGCAGGAAGACCCGGGGCGCCGTGATCGCGGACGGGGCCGATTTCGAAGTAGCCGAGCAACTCGTCGCCGCGCCGGGATCCGGCACCGAACGCATGGTTCACGCGCGCGAGACGCGCGATACGCTGGAAGCAGCGCTCGCGACGCTGGATGAGCCCTATCGAAGTATCGTCGTGATGCGGGAAATCCAGGACATGGCGTACACCGAGATAGTGAACGCCCTGGAAATGCCGCTCAACACCGTCAAAGTGTACCTCCACCGGGGCCGGAGGATGCTCCGGGAGGCGCTGAGAGGAAAGGTCTGACATGCCGGTTTCCGAAGTGAACTGTAACTGGGTTCTGGACCGGATAGAGCCGTTCGTGGACGGCGAGCTCGTAAAAAGTGAGCTGGAGTCCTTTCAGGCTCACACAGCGTCGTGCCAGTCGTGCCGCCAGGAAATCGACCTGGCTCGTTCGCTGACCGAAGAGCTGCGTTCGCTGCCCGCGCTCGAATGTCCCGCCAGTGTCGTGGACGAATCCGCCGCGAGGGCCGGCGCCGCGACAGCCGGCGGCTGGCTCGACAGGTTAGGCGGACGGTTACGCGACTGGTACGGGGCATTGTCCGTGCCCGTCCCGAAACCGGCCATGGCAGTCATGATCGTTATTATCGTCGCCGCGACGGCGTTCGTTCTTTCGCAACACGAGCAATCGACGTCGAACGGACGCGTGGAAGTGGCGGGCGGCGCCCCGACGGAGCAGGAAGTGGAAATCGCCAGGCTCGATGTGATGCTGGCATTCGCCTACGTCGGCAAGTACAGCCGGCGAACGGGTGAAATAATCAAACAGGACGTCATCGGAGACCGGGTCATGAAACCCCTCGGCAAGACGGTTGCCGGCGAGTTATACCCGTTCCCCCGGGATAAGTAAGGAGAAGACCCCATGAACTTGAAAACCATTTTTCTGTGCGCACTGCTGGTGCTGGCCGTCGCCGTGACCGCGACCGCCAAGGACAAGGACAAGGCGACGGATTATACCAAGCACCCCGGGTACGTCGACTTCAACGCCCTGGAGATCTTCGGCGAGCAGGAGGCCACGATCGAAGTCTACCTGAAACAGCCGATGCTCAACCTGCTGCGGAAGTTCATCAAGGATGAGGACCCCGAGCTGTACGATATCTTCGGCAAACTGCAGCTTGTCCGCGTCCAGGTATTCGACGTTACCAGCGACCTCGCCACCAAATTCGACGCGGAATCGGCGAAAACCGTGAAAATTCTCGACGAGAAGGGGTGGGAAAAAATCGTACGCGTTTTCGAGGACGACCAGCGGGTATTTGTTTACCTCAAGCCGTCCGAAGACTACGAATTGATCCAGGGCATCGTGGTGATCGCGATGGAGGGCTTCGAGGAAGCGGTGTTCGTCAACATCGTGGGCGACATCCACCCCGACGACATCAGCAAGCTCGGCGGGCACTTCGGCGTCGACGAGCTGGACAGCATCCGCTACGAAGTGAATAAGGGAAACTAAATCGGCGCCTCGGACGTCTCAATATATAGAAAGACACCCAGAACGGGAGAAACGAGATGTACAGGAAGAAAAACCGCCTGAAGTCGGTCGCGGCCCCGGTCGCGATCGTACTCCTCGTCGCGATGGCGGGGGTCATGGCGGGCTGCATGTGGGCGCCGGATCTCGCAATGGTGCGAAAGGACCTGGAACGGCAGCTGCCGGGGGTGAGTTTCGACAAGGAAATCGAGTTGACGCTGGGCCCGGTCTCACTGGCATTCGCCAGGCTGTTTTCCGGCGCATCTTCGGACCTGCGCGACGTCGGCGGATACCTCAAGGACGTCAGCCGGATCGAGCTGGCCGTATACAAAACCAGAAACATGCCCCCCACCCGGACGGTGGGCATGCCCGACCGCCTGCGGAAAATGCAGGAAAGCGAGGGGTGGGAGATGGCGGTCCGGGTCAGGGACGACGACGAGTTATGCTGGGTCCTCTACCGGCTCGACGAAGAAAGCGTCAGGGAGCTGTACGTCGTCATCATGAGCGACGAGGAGCTTGTGCTGGTCAAGGCCGAGGGCAAACTGGAGCGCCTCGTCGCCCGGGCCCTCTCCGATTCGGGCGCCCTCAAGGGCCTCCCCGGGACCGAAAACCCCATTTGACGAAGAATCTGTTCCCGCCCCAGGGAGGCGACCGGCGCAAGCCCGTCGCCTCTTTCTTATTTCGCACGAATATGGTCCGAAACGGTTGCCAATGTGTTTGCGACCGGGTATGATACACACGGAGGCGCCGTTCGGACGGAGCGCCTCCCGTTTTTGCTGATTACCATCAAATCTTTTTCGTATTTTCCGGTCTGATACTGATTTCAAAGGAGTAAAGAGTAATGGCGACGGAAGAACTTGACAAGACCGGGTACGGAGACCACTTCCCCAATTCCAGAAAAGTTTACAAAACGGGAGAACAGGAGGGGGTGCGGGTACCTTTTCGTGAAGTGACCATCGGACCTACCACGAATATGGACGGCAGCCGCGAAGACAACGGCACGCTGTGGACCTACGACCCGAGCGGACCGTGGACCGACGCCGAAGTCGTACTGGATGTCCGCCACGGGCTGCCGGCGCTGCGGGAGCGCTGGATCGAACATCGCGGGGACACGGAAGAGTACGACGCCAGAACGAGCTTCGCGCCGGGGACACCGCTGGGCGACGAGCACCGGCCGAATCCGTTCCCCGGGCTCAGGCGGCCGAGGCACAGGGCAGCAAAGGGTGGCAAAGTCACCCAGATGCACTACGCCAAGCGCGGCATCGTAACTCCCGAAATGGAATATGTGGCCATCCGCGAAAATCTCGGACGCGACGAGGCTTTCGAAGCCGAATACGGAAAGCCGAACGGCGCGGCGGGCGCCCTGAGGTCAGCGCAAACCGGCCCGAGCAACGTCAGCAATCACCAGCATCCCGGAGATTCCTGCGGCGCCGGCATTCCCCGCCGGATTACGCCGGAATTCGTCCGCGACGAGGTCGCCGCGGGACGGGCGATCATCCCCGCGAACATCAACCACCCCGAAACCGAACCGATGATCATCGGGCGCAACTTCCGGGTCAAGATCAACGCCAATATCGGCACCTCGGCCGTGACCTCGACGATCGAAGAAGAAGTCGAGAAGATGCGGTGGGCGATCCTGTGGGGATCGGACACGGTCATGGACCTCTCGACCGGCAAGAACATCCACGACACGCGCGAGTGGATCATCCGCAACTCGCCGGTGCCGATCGGCACGGTGCCGATCTACCAGGCGCTGCAGAAGGTCGACGGCAAACCGGAGGACCTCACGTGGGAGGTGTTCCGCGACACTTTAATCGAACAGGCCGAACAGGGCGTCGATTATTTCACCATTCACTCGGGAGTGCTTCTGCGCTACATCCCGTGGACCGCCGCGAGGGCGACCGGCATCGTCAGCCGCGGCGGCGCGATCATGGCCAAGTGGTGCCTCGCCCACCACCGGGAGAGCTTTCTCTACACGCAATTCGACGAGATCTGCGAGATCATGAAGACCTACGACGTCGCCTTCTCGCTCGGCGACGGACTCCGGCCCGGTTCGATCGCCGACGCTAACGACCGCGCGCAACTCGCCGAACTGGAAACACTGGGCGAACTGACCGGGCGGGCCTGGGAGTCGGACTGCCAGGTCATGATCGAAGGGCCGGGTCACGTCCCCATGCACATGATCAAGGAGAACATGGACCTCGAACTGGAGCACTGCCATGAGGCGCCGTTTTATACGCTGGGACCCTTGACGACGGACATCGCGCCGGGATACGACCACATCACCAGTGCCATCGGCGCCGCCATGATCGGCTGGTTTGGCTGCGCGATGTTGTGCTACGTCACACCCAAGGAACACCTGGGCCTGCCGAACAAGAAGGACGTGAAGGACGGCGTGATCGCGTACAAGATAGCCGCGCACGCGGCCGACCTGGCCAAGGGCTTTCCCGCCGCTCAGGAGTGGGACAACGCTCTGAGCAAGGCGCGGTTCGAATTCCGCTGGCAGGACCATTTCAACCTGGCGCTCGACCCGGAGACGGCTCGTGAGTTCCACGACGAAACGTTGCCGAAGGAGAACGCCAAGACGTCGCACTTTTGCTCGATGTGCGGACCGCACTTCTGCTCGATGAAGATCACCGAGGACGTGCGGGTGTTCGCCGAAGAACAAGGGCTGCGCGATGAAGAAGCCCTGAGGGCGGGGATGGATCAGAAGGCGAAGGAGTTCAAGGAAAAGGGATCCCAGTTGTATTCCTGAGACCCCCTGTCTGCAATCCGTGACGCAGTCGGCGAACCGGCCGCGTCTAGTCGTCTTTGGAGCGCTCCTTGAGTATCTCGAGGAGCGCTTCGTGCGCCGGATCCGAATCTATTTCCCCCAGCACCTGGATGGCAACGCGCCGGACCCGGCGGCTGGGGTCGTTTTTTGCCACATCGACGAGGATCGGCACGATTGCATCCTCGTCGTCGGCATCTTCCAGCGCCCACAGAGCGGAGATTCGCAGGTCGGCGTCGGGTTCGGTTTTCAGCACGCGCATGATGGCGGGCAGAGCCGCGTCGCCGCCCATGTCGAGTATCACGCGAAAGGCGGCGCGGCGCACATCGTCGTAATCCGTTTTCTCGTAGATCTCCACAACGAGCCCTATATCGGAGTCTTCCACCACGTCGGCCAGCGCGTACATGGCCGCCTTTGCCAGTTCTTCGTCTTCTGCCGACAACGCCGCGTCCTTGAGCATGCCCATACTGAGCCGTTCGTCGTCGTGTTCAACCAGGCCGTAAAGGGCGGCCATCTTGACTTCCCGGTCGTTGGCCGACTCGAAGATCTCGACGAGCGCCTGCGCCGCCGCCGGCTCGTCGTCCATTTCCGCGATGGCCCACACGGCGGCCCTCCTCAGATCGGCGTCCGAGGACATGGTCGCGATCTCCTTCAGTGTGCCGAGTATCGCGACGTCGTCACGATCGACGAGCGCATGGAGCGCGGCGCGCTTGAGGTCGATGTCGGTCGCTTCCTTCACGATGCGTTCCAGGGCGGGTGTCGCCCGCGGGTCGTCGATATCGGCCAGCGCGTAGGTCGCCGCGCGACGCATGTCGGTGTCCGCCTCGTTGAGCGCGATCTCGATGAGGGCGCCGACGACGGCCGGGTCGTCGGACTCGGCGATGACATACACCGCGTGTCGGCGAATGTCGGTGTCCTTTTCCTTCTTCATGATGTCGAGCATCAACGGCACGATTTCCGCTTCATCGAGGCTCTCGGACAGCGCGTAAATGGCGTACCGGCGAATGTCGGTGTCGGTATCGTTCTTTGCAATCTCGATGAGTTTCAGCTTGCACTTCTCCGACTCGCATTCTTCCAACGCGTAAACCAGCCACCGCCTCGTATCGACGTTCTTCGTGCCGTCGAGCAGCTCCAGAATGGTTTCTTCGTCTCCCCTCTCGACCAGCGCCATGACGATCGCGCGCGTCAGTTCTTCGTCGCTGTCGCTGTACAGGTCCTGCAAGTAGTGCTGGTACTTCGGATCGGTCTTCGCGAGCTGTTTCGCCAGAATGATCGCCTGCTCCGCTGCGTCTTCACGCCAGTCGCTCTCCGGATTTTTCTCGATGAAGTCGTAGAAACACTCGAACGCTTTTTCCTTGTTATTCGTCGACTTCATGTATGAGTAGCAGTACCAGTAGCCGGCGTCGTCGTACCAGCGGCTGTCGGAGTGGTTCTCCCTGAATTCACCGAACTGCTTGTACGCCTTGGCGTAGTCCTTGGTCAGGACGAGCTCGTAGGCGACCCTGTAGTCCTTCGCCGCCGATTTGTCATCCCCGGACGACGATCGACCAGCGGCGGGGTTGGCCAGCAGGAGTACCGCCAGAGCGATCATCATGACCGCCAGTAAGAGACCGCTTCTGAGGATTCCGCATTTCATCAGTTGTTCTCCTTTTCCGCTCTCTGGACGCTACGCATCGCACGAGCCAGGGTCGGCCGCGGGCTTGTCCCCGCCCCGCAGTTTTTCGAGGTTGATTTTCAGCATCACGTCCCGATCGTTGACGCTGCTGCGAATGAGCTCGACCGACTCCACATCAGCCGCCGATCCGATGTTGGCGATCTGAATCATGATCAGTTCGAGTTCATTCACCAGTTCGCGCAGGCGTCGCTGTCCGGGGTCGTTGAGGTTCTCCTTGAGCGAGGCCGCCTGCGATACCAGCTCCCGCGAGCGCTTCTTCTCCGCCGACCAGTCGGAGAGGTACTCCGTTTCGGTCCCGGGGTCGAATTTCACGAGCGCGAGCAGCAGTACCTGTGAATCCTCGATGTACTGCCTCGCGCACGCCTCGGCCGCCGTCTGGACCACGGCGTCTCCGCCTCTAATCTCCATTACCGCCACCCGGGGCTCGCCGCCGGCACCGCTTTCGGGCCCGGTTCCCATCCCCGGGATCAGAACTCTGCCCGCCACGGCGCCAAACACGACCAACACGGCGGCAACGACACCGCGATACGCCCAGCGCTCCGTCGCGTCCGGCATCGAGGGAAACAGCCGCCCGAGCCACCCACGCCGCCGCCCCTCTTCTTCGCGTTCCATACGCGCGCTCAACCGGTTCCAGAAGCCAGCCCAGTACGCGTGACCCGGATCCGGCTGCACTCGCCGGTCCATCACCTCGAGCGTCGACTGTAACCGTACATACGTTGCCGCGCACCCGGAACACGATTCCAGGTGGGTGTCGAAGAGCCGTCGCGATTCGGGTTCGAGTTCCCGGTATAACGCTCCGACAAACAGGTCTTCACACTGACGGCAGTTCATTTCGGGAAGTCCCCCAGGCCCAGTTCGTCCCTGTAAAACGACAGGTGTTCCCGCAGCTTGCGGATCGACCGGAACAGCAGGCTTTTGACAGTCCCGTCGGCGATCTTCAACGACTTCGCGATTTCTTTGAGCGGCATATCGTGATAGTGGCGCATTACAAAAACGTTTCGTTCCTGTTCCGAGAGCCGACCCAGCGCCGACTCGACGTGTTCGTTGATCCCGGCCGACGACGCCGCCCGTTCGGGGTTCCCCGTCACCTCGTCCGCCGCCGATTCCAGCGGATCGAAGTCGTTGTCGTCTTTCTTGTCGACCAGTGTGACCATTTTGTGCGCCTTCTTCCTCTTGCTGTCGATGTAGGCATTCACCGTGATCCGATGGAGCCAGGAGCTTATTTTCGCACCGCTGCGGAATCCACCGAATCCCCGATACGCCTTGACGAACACTTCCTGGGCGAGGTCTTCGGCGTCGTGATGGTTGCGGGAGAGGTCGAGTGCCAGGTAATACACCTGCGTCTTGTAACCCTCCACCAGCTCTCGAAAAGCCGTGGCATCGCCGTTTTGTATTCGCCGAACGAGTGCCCGTTCATCCGTCATAGCCTCTGCTTTCTTCCTGTCCATACGACGGTATGTGCTCCCGATTGGTTTACGGCAATCTGCTGCTGTTTTCTGGGGGCCGGCAGGCCCGTTGACAGTCCCGGACCGATCCAGTATCCTCTGGAAATCCTTTGAGTTAGCCCACGTCGCCGGGCCATGGCTATCCAGTTCACCACGAAGGGAACTTCGAAATGATGCGAACGCTGCTCTCCACCGTAATGATCGTTCTCATGACGGTCGTAGCGCCAGGGGCGGAAACCACGCCCATTCACACCGCACCGGGGCTCGGGGGCTACGACCTGCCTTTGTTCCCCAACGGCACCTACAAATCCGGGGTGAAGTCGCCGGACGATTTCCTGGGGTACACGCTCGGTTCGAAGGCATCATCGCACCCCGAGATCATCTCCTATTTCGAATACCTTGCCGAGACTTTTCCCAACGCCGAGCTCCACGACTACGGCGTTACGTACGAGGGGCGGCGGCTGGTGTATCTGGTGGTCACTTCGGAGAATAATTCCGACCGTTTGCCGGCGATCCGGTCTGACCTGGCCAGGCTGGCCGACCCGCGTCTGCTCGACAAAGGCGGCGACGCAATCCGGATCATAAAGGACACGCCGGCCGTTGCATGGATGGCATACGGGATTCACGGCGATGAGTTGTCCAGCTGCGACGCGGCGCTCCATCTCGCCTATCAGCTCCTCGCGGGCACCGACGGAGAGAGCCGCGCGGTCATGGACGACCTCGTCGTCTGCATAGACCCGTGCCAGAATCCGGACGGGCGCACGCGCTGGCTCCAGCAGATGACGCAGTTCGGCGGCGCCGTGCCCAGCCACGACACACAGAGTATCGCGCACCGGGGGCAGTGGCCTTGGGGCCGCATGAACCACTACCTGTTCGACCTCAACCGGGACTGGTTCTCCACGGTAAACAGGGAGTCGCGAGGCAAGACGGCCGCGATCCTCGACTGGATGCCGCAGTACCTGCTCGATTGCCACGAAATGGGCCCGACCGACACCTACATGTTTTCGCCCCCGCGCGAGCCCTTCAACCCGTACATGGTCGACTATATCTACAAATGGTGGGACCGGGTGGCGGCTGTTCACG
>CBDUWU010000056.1:0-16803 GCA_965371015.1 uncultured bacterium
TGCCGGCCGCCAGGCGGTAGAAGTACACGCCCGTTGCGACCTGCTGTCCGGCGTTGTTCGTTCCGTCCCATACTTCCTTGTACATGTCTGCGCGGCGGTTCTCGTCGATCAGCGTGCGCACGCGGCGACCCACTACGTCGTAGATGGCCAACCGCACGTGGATCTCGCTCGCGATCGAGAACCGGATCGTCGTACTCGGGTTGAATGGATTGGGGTGGTTCTGATAGAGCGCATTCGTTAACGCTGGCGCAGTTTCCGCGGCGGTCGGAGGCCCGACCACGTGGCCTATCCATAACAGGAGGTCTCTCAAGTGGTCAACTCGATCCATCGGAGTCCCTGGACGGTCGTCTCTGATTTCGTGGTAACTGAACCCCGATAGCGCCGCGCGAGCGGTCTTTCCCTGGGGATTGACTGTCGATTGGATGACGATTGCTCCCCGGCCCGGGTTGTCCGAATACGTCATCGCCACAATAGACGAATCGCCGGACTGGAGGACGTCGAAGTGGTTGATGCCCGGACAACCCCCGAATGCCACCAGGGTATCCGGCCCGGAAGCGTGCTCGAACGGCGATCCGGGCTGTGCGATCGCCAGAGGCGAGACCGAGTACCCGCCGTCTATGTGGCTATTGTTGAGCAACGAATAGTGCAGATACTTGCTTCGAAAAATACCAGTGCTTGCACCATGTAGATCTGTGATTGTATCCGCCAGGTTGTCTCCCGAAAAATAGATCCCGCAGTTGTCAGGGTGCTGGTCGAGAAACTCATACAACATTCCGATATCGTCGGATTTGGTATACCGGTCGCCGTCATCGATTCCGCGACCATAGAAGCGTCCCGAATTCCATATGATTGTCCGATAGAACGGAATCAACTGTTGTCCAACGTCTTTCACGTGCTCTCCAGGGCTGTTTCCTTCACCCTGGACAGGCGCGCGGACGTCGAACCGGTCTGGTGTTATCCCCAACGTTTCGAACGCCGATTCGAAAGCCGGTTGCGCCCCATAACCGTCGAAGAAGTCGACGTAGAGAATGTCGGTGGCGCCACTCAGCGCGTTCGCCGGCAAACAGGTCATTTCCATCGCGAGAGTCCGGGCGTCACTTTCTGAAGTGATCGGCCCTGATTCCCGCGTCCAATAGTTCGTCCGGCCTGAGGCGTCCCGCGCGGAATAATAAAAGCGAATCGTATCTCCGGGCGTGAACAGGTTGTCGTTGAGGTCAACACAATAGGTGTTCGCTTCGGGGCCCCAGTACCCGTGGGCTGTATCGAATCGGACGACCGTCCAGCCGTCAGCGGTACCAGCCCATGGCCAGCGATTCGAGTCGTCCGATATGGCAGCACCGGATTTTACCGGAGAGACGTCGGCCACGTGACAATATACGGCCGGGCCGCTGGTAGAGTCTCCCGGCACATGAAACGAAATGCCGTAAATCGGATCCGAAACCCTCACGACGGCGGAGTCCCCCGCCTGTATCCGCGCAGCGCTCCGTGGCAGCAGATCAACGGCCATATCGACACGGACCTTGCCGGTGACCGTGCCGTCCGCCGCGAAGTTGTCCTGGAAGAGATCGACGTCGGCCACGGTCCAGGAAGGACCGCCAATATCGGTACGTACCACCCGGATATTGTCAAAGAGCGGGCCGTGGGAGTGACACTGGTTATTCGGCGGATACCAGACACAAAAATACTTGCAATAGTCCTCGACGCCCAACGAGACTTGTATACGCTCGGCACCGGGATCGATACCCGGCGAGAGATCGAACCGCATTGTTTTCCAGTTCTTTTCACTCCCGTAGTAAGCGTACACGGTGTTTCGCCACACCCCGGCGCAATCACCGCTGAACGAGCGGACCGCCCGCTTAAAAGTAACCATTTGACACGACGGCATATCATTGTAGACGTCAACCTCGAGGAAGACGTGACTCGCCGTGACCGGTATGGCCTCATCCGAGACAGTTTTGTTCAAATCGATCAACGGTGACCAGATTGCGTTGTCGATCGACATATTCATGCCGTCCACCGTAACTCGCGCGCCAGGAACCGCCATCTGATCGGGCATTCCGGTTGCAGCCCCGATTGTGAAGGCGTCCGGACAGTAGTTGCAGAGCCCCAGGGTCGAGCCGTTGAAAAATCCCCACAGCCACGTGATGTTACTGAAACACGGGTCTTCCTGCAGAACTGTCGCGCCTATAAACAACGCGGCATAGTCGCCGTACGGCTCGGAAGGTCTTCCAATCCACCTGCCATCATCCGTACTTGTCGAACCGACGGTCTCTGACTCAAAATCCTGAAAGTAGACAGTACCCGTTGCGTCGACGAGTGCCAGGCTGTCGATGATGACGGCGCCATCGCTGGCGTACAGTCCATCTTCGTCCGACCAGAGAATATCGGAGGTCATGCGAAACCGGATGACCAGTGAATCGGGAATGTCGGCCGCCGGGATTATCTGGGAGATCGTCTCCTCCCCGACACCGTTAAAGGACAACAGCTTCGTCCACCTGGGACCGTTTGGCGAACTCAGCCAACAATCGAGGTACACAAAATCATAATCAGGTTCGACGTCATATCGTATTCTGAACGACAACTCGACATCGCCAGTGACGGAAAAAGCCTCCGATATCAGGAGCTGATCCCAAAGGTTCCCGTAGCCTGGAAGCGTGCCATACGTGCACAGATGCCCGGGAGGAGCTGTTCGTGCTCCGCACCACATCGACTGGGCGCCCTCCAACGGGGTCAGTCGTCCAGACGATCCGCCGCCGAGACCTTCGAAGTCGTCTACGTGAAAAAACGTCCCGTATTGAGCAGTTCGGTCGATTGTGCTCCAGCCCTGGGGGTCATTGAATTCGAAGTCGTACTCGGCGACGACATAAGTGACAGGTGACGCCGACGGAATCAGTTGGGGGCGGATCAGAGGAGATGAATGGTCCGATCTGGCGGGAGATCCCGATATTGTCACAAGGCGAGGCTCGGGCTTTTTCCGGGCGTCCGCAATGTCCCACGGAGACGGAGTCAGGACCGCCACGAATAACGCGGCCCACAACAAGAGTGCTTTCACTGCTCTCCCCCGCTTTTCGAGTATTGCGCCCGCCGGGTCTATGCTTCCCCTGGCGGCTTCCCTGGTAGTGATATCAGTCGGATATACTGGAGATTTTACCATCTTTTTCTCCAGGTAGATGGCTCACAATGAAGATATCCTGTTAACAACTTTAGACGTAATGAGTTATCACCGTGCGTTTTCTGCTTTTATCGGGCATCTACTTCGAGTTAAATAGTTGTTGCCGCGCAAGCACAACCAGCACAATTCGAAGGGGAGAGCTCCTGTGGACAAAACGTCTGTCGAAGATGATCTCGATCGATCCGGAACCGCGGCGCGAGATCGACAGGATTTGTGACGAAGTCGTCCGGAGCCCGGTTGAAGGTGTTGAGGTGCCCGTGACATGCGGCCGGGCGCATTCTTGTAACATGTAGTAAATAATAACATTGCGCAGCTTCCGAAACTCCTTGTGCCCCACCCGACCCCTTCACTATCATCTTTGAGTAGTTCTATTTGATTGGAAATTCGCAGTGGTGACACGAACAGAGGGAGAAACTATGGCGGCCGGGTCTGGAGGATCGATGGACGGGGTAATCAAGCGCACACTTCCCAACGGCTTGAAGGTGCTGTTGAAGCCGGATCATTCGACGCCGATCGTGGCGGTCAACGTGTGGTTCGGTGTAGGCTCGGTGAACGAAACCGAAGAGATGAACGGGCTGGCGCATTTTCAGGAACACATGGTGTTCAAGGGCACGGAGAAGTACGGCGTCGGGGAGATCGCCAACCTCGTCAAGTCGTACGGCGGCAACCTCAACGCGGGCACGAGCTATTCCTACACGATGTATTACATCGTTCTGCCGTCGCGGGCGTTCGCGCACGCTCTCGAGATACAGGCCGATGCGATGATGCACTCGACGTTCGACCCCGAAGAATTCAAGAAGGAACGTCTCGTGGTAATCGACGAGGCGCGTATGTACGACGACCGGCCCGACTCGTTTACGTTTTACCGCACGATGGAGCTGGGGTACCAGAAGCACAATTACCGACGGCCCATCGCAGGTTACCAGTCGATCGTGGAGAAGATCACCCGCGACCAGCTACTCGACTTCTACAACAACTACTACCGTCCGTCGAACGCCGTCCTCTCTATAGTCGGAGACGTCGACCCGGTCGAGGCGTTTTCGCGTATCGAGGACGTGTACGGTGTATGGGAGCCCGGCTCCGTTTCGGCCGGGGAGTCGCCGGTTGAACCGCCGCAGACGGCGTTCCGGTTCAAGGCGCAGAACGGCACGATGGATCACGGCTACCTCGGCGCCGGATTTCACGTTCCCAGCCTTCTGCACGAGGATTACCCCGCCTTGGAGATGCTCTCGGAGCTACTCAGCGCGGGGCGCAGCTCGAGACTCTACCGGAGGGTTCTCGAGGACAAGCGGCTGGTCACGTCGGTGAGCGCGAGCGTGCTCGCGGAAAAATGGCCGGGGCTGTTTCTGTTCATGGCGTCGATGCCGCCGGACAAATGGAATGCCGCCGCCGCCGCGATCTTCGAGGAGGTCGAGCGGTTCAAACACGAACCCGCCGGAGAGGACGAACTCGAGAAAGCGCGTCGCCAGATCGAGAAGAGCATGTTCTCCGACCTGGAAACGATGGAAGGACAGGCCTCGAATCTTGGCTACTACGAGCTGCTCGGCGACTACCGCGTCGCCGACGAGCACCGCGAAGCGATCAAGCGGGTGACGCCCGGGATGATGATCGACGTCGCGCGAAAATACTTCCACCCGGGGAACCTCTCGCTGGTGAGATATCTTCCCGAAGGCGCCGAGTCGGCGGGGGCGGACGAGTCGCAGGTGAAGACCGCCGTCGAACGCGTACTCAGCAGTGACGACGGTGTCTTCGACATGAGTGAAGGGAACTTCGCTGCCGTCGAGGCAAAGCCCGATGATACGGGTGGTGCTACGGCGGTGGCGGCGTCGGCGGACGAGTCAAAGGTCGAAACGTTCGATCTCGATAACGGCGTGCGTGTGTTGCTCAAGCGCCGGACGACGGTGCCGGTCGTGTCTCTGCTCACCGTATTCCAGGGGGGCTCGCGGCTAGAACCGGCGGGCAAATCGGGGCTGGCCACGCTGGCCCACCGTTCGATCCCCAAGGGAACGGCCAGCTACAACGCTGAAGAAATCGTGCGGCGCGTCGAGGGCGCCGGCGGTGCCATCGAAAGCTACGCCAACTTCGACACCAGCGGGATCTACGTCAACGTGTTGTCCGAGTATCTCGACGAAGTGCTGCCCGTGTACCGGGAAGTCGTCCGGGCGCCTTCTTTTCAGAAACAGCGCGTCGAGCAGGAGCGGACGAAACTGCTCGAGGAGATCTCCAAACGACGCGATAACCCCGTTCAGCTCGCCATCGACCGGCTGTACGCCGAGACGTTCGGCGACCACCCATACTCCCACCCCTTTGCCGGCGCCCCTGAAGAGGTCGCCCGTCTCACCGACGCCGACTGCCGGAAGTGGTTCGACCAGGTGCTCGCGCCACAAAATCTCGTCGTGACGTTTGTCGGCGACATCGACGCCGGCCGCGCGCGGAAAATCGCCGGAGAGCTGTTCGGCGACCTGCCGCGGCGGGAGCCGACGGCGACGGGGATGTCCGCGCCCGAACGACCGGTCTCTCCCGGCGACCACACTCTCACGCGTAAGGATCTCAAACAGGCCGTTACGCTGGTCGGCTATACGGCGCCCCCGATGATGACGGACGAGTCAATCGCGCTCGAGGTCCTCAACGGCGTGCTCACCGGCCTCGGTGGCAGGCTGTTCGTCGAGCTGCGCGACAAGCGCTCGCTGGGCTACATGACCGGGTCGGCGTTATCGGCGCTCCGCGAACGGTCGATCTTTTTCGGCTACGCCAACCCGGGCGTTGAGGGCGTCGAGGAGGCGTTCCGTGTCATCCTCCACGAGTTCGACAAGGTGACCACCGAAGAGGTGTCAGACGAGGAACTGGAGCGCTCGAAGGAGTGGCTCGCGGGTTCGCAGATCATGCAACTGCAGCGAAACTTCTCCCAGGCCATCGCATACGGCACCTACGAGGCGCTTGGCTTCGGCTGGGAAGAGGTCGACCGTGCCCCCGAGAGGGTGCGGAAGGTCGGCAAGCGTGACATCGTCGATGCCGCGGCAGGGGTATTCCAGAGGGAGAACGCCGTTCTCGTCCGTCTGCTTCCCGAATAGAGTACCGGGTGCGGCTGGCGCGGTGATGGATCAGGTGGTGGCCGGTGCGGGAGTCTTTTCCTCGGCGACCATACCGAAACTCTTGAGCAGGTCCCCGCGAAGTGTATTGAGGTCGATCTTGCGGTGGAGTTTTCCGCCCTCCGCGTAGGCGATCGTTCCCGTTTCTTCCGATACCACCACCACGATCGCGTCGGTTTCCTCTGACAGCCCCAGGGCGGCGCGGTGCCGTGTGCCCAGCGCCGACGTGACGCGGGGATCCTGGGTGAGCGGGAGGATGCAGCCGGCGGCGACGGCCCGGTCGTTCTGGATGATCACGGCGCCGTCGTGGAGCGGGCTGGGCGGGGTGAAGATGGTGCCGATGAGCTCGGCGGTTACCTTGGCGTCGATCTTGGTTCCCGTTTCCACGTAGTTCTTGAGCCCCATGTCTTTTTCCAGGACGATCAGCGCCCCGATTTTTTTCTCCGCCATGCTGCTCACCGACTTGATGATCTCGGGCACCACGCCCTTGCTCTGCGACATGCTCACAAACCGGCTGAGGAAGCGGTTCTGCCCCATCTGTGCGAGCGCTCGCCGCAGTTCCGGTTGAAAGATGATCACGAAGGCGATGACCCACACGGTGCGCAGGCTGGAGATAATCCAGTTGAGCGCGATCATGTTCACCCAGCTGGCGATGACGGAAAGTATGAAGAGGAGGATGAGACCGAAGAACATGTGCACGGCCCGGGTGCCGCGCATCAACGATAAGAGCCGGTAGAGAAGATACGACACGATCAGGATGTCGATGATATCGATGACCAGTTCGGTGGAGAATGTGTCCATATCTACCATTCGGCTTTGTAGTCTCCCGGGTGATCGAGCGCGTCGAGTACCCTGAACATTCCGGCTGTCGCGGCGACGTCGTGAACGCGGACGATGTCCGTGCCGCCCCGGTAGCAATGTGCCGCCACCGCAAGGCTTCCCACAAGCCGGTCGCCGGCCGCCGCGTCGAGCAGCTCTCCGAGGAACCGTTTGCGCGACGCCCCTATAAGGACGGGATAACCCAATGCGCCGAGCGAGTCAATACGATTTAACAGTTCGAGGTTGTCGGCGAAGCGTTTTCCGAACCCGATCCCGGGGTCGATGATGATGCGGCCGCGCTCGATGCCGGCCTCGATCAGCGTTTCGGCCCGGCCGGCGAGATATGCCGAGACCTCGGAAACGACGTCGTCGTAACGCGGCGCTTCCTGCATCGCCCCGGGTTCGCCGTACATGTGCATCAGTACGATCGGCACACCGGGGTGGTCGCGCAGCACGGACGTCATCTCGGGGTCGGAGGCGGCGCTTACGTCGTTGACCATGTGGCAGCCGTGGCGAATGGCCGCGTCGGCGACCTCGGCCTTGCGCGTATCGATCGAAACCGGGAACTGACGTTCCCCTCTATCGCCACGATGACAGATGGCGTCGAGTACGGGGAGCACGCGGTCGAGTTCCTCTCCCGCACTAACGGGCGCAGCCCCGGGACGCGTCGATTCGCCACCCACGTCGATGATGTGGGCGCCGGCGTCGCGCATGGCCAGGGCATGCCGGATTGCGGCCTCAGGCCGCGCAAAGTTATTACCGTCGGAGAACGAATCGGGCGTCACGTTGAGGATGCCCATCACCCTCGGAAACCGCCCCTGCGTCAGCTCGAGGCCGCGGCACTCGATGACGCGCGGGCGCACGCCCCTGACGGGTGCGGTGGGCGCGCGGTCGAGGGACGGCAATTCGTTGTTACGGGGTCTGGGATTGTTCATGAAATCCTGCGCCGCACGAGCCGGACGGCTGCGCGGCGATCACAGGAATAGTCGAAGATTCCGTGTCAGGCGCTTGCGTCGGGGTCGGCGAGCGGCGGAATGCCGCGTGGAAACTCCTCAGCGTCCGGGCGGGCGGACGGCTTTCTTACTTCCACCGGTTTTTCCTGGGCCACCGGCTCTGCTTCGGCCATCGGCTCGAGCGTACCGCCCTCGAGCATGATCTTGATTTCTTCCGCGTCCAGGGTCTCGCGTTCGAGCAGAGCGCTCGCCATCGCGTGGAGGACGTCTATTCTGGTTTCGAGGATTTCTTTCGCACGGCCGTACATCGTGTCGATGATGGCTTTGACTTCCTTGTCGATCTCCTGGGCGGTCTGCTCGCTGTAATCGATGTGCTGGTGGATCTCCCGTCCAAGGAATATCTGTTCCTCGCGATCGCCGAAAGAGATCGGTCCGAGTGAATCACTCATGCCCCACTGCATGACCATCCTGCGGGCCAGCTTGGAAGCCGTCTGGATGTCCTGCTGCGCGCCGCTGCCCATCCTGTGGAGCACCAGCTCTTCGGCGACCCTTCCGCCCAGGGCCTGCGTGACCGTATCCTCGCACCAGTCTCTGGAAACCTCGTCGCGGTCGTCCTCGGGCAGGAAAAAGGTCAATCCGCCGGCGCGTCCGCGGGGAATAATAGTGACCTTGTGGACGGGGTCGGAGTACTTCAACGCGGCGCCCACGATGGCGTGTCCCGATTCGTGATAAGCAGTGAGCTTCTTGGTCTCGTCCTTGACCACGCGGCTGCGGCGTTCGGGGCCGAGGAAGATCTTGTCTTTGGCCTCCTCCATCATCTCCATGGTGACCTTGGGGAGGTTGAAGCGCGCCGAAAGGAGTGCCGCTTCATTGGCCAGGTTGGCGAGGTCGGCGCCGCTCATGCCCGGTGTACCGCGCGCCAGGATGGCGAGATCGACGTCGTCGGCCAGAGGAATCTTCCGTGTATGGACCTTGAGGATGCCTTCGCGGCCCTTGACGTCGGGGAGGTCGACGATGACCCGGCGGTCGAATCGGCCCGGCCGCAGAAGCGCGGGATCGAGCACGTCGGGCCGGTTGGTCGCGGCGAGAAGAATCACGCCTTCGTTGCTCTCGAAGCCGTCCATTTCGACGAGGAGCTGGTTGAGCGTCTGTTCGCGCTCGTCATGGCCGCCGCCGAGCCCGGCGCCACGATGTCGGCCCACGGCGTCGATTTCATCGATGAAAAGGATGCAGGGCGCGTTCTTCTTGCCCTGTTCGAACAGGTCACGTACGCGGGATGCTCCCACGCCAACAAACATCTCTACAAAGTCCGAACCACTCATCGAGAAGAACGGTACGCTGGCCTCGCCGGCGACGGCGCGCGCCAGAAGCGTCTTGCCGGTGCCCGGAGGACCGAGCAGGATCGCGCCCTTGGGGATCCTGCCGCCGAGACGCTGGAATTTTTTCGGGTCGCCCAGAAACTCGATGATCTCCTGCAGCTCTTCTTTCGCCTCATCCGCGCCGGCCACGTCGTGAAACGTCACCTTGGGCCGGTCGCCGCCGAACAACCGTGCGCGGCTCTTGCCGAACGAGAAAGCCCGGTTACCACCCGACTGCATCTGGCGCATTATGAGTAACCACAAACCGACGATCAACAACAGTGGCAGGCCGGAGGTAACGAGTTTGACCCAGAGGCTGCCGCCGGGTACCTCGCCCTCGATGATTGCGGTTTCGTTCTTCGCGAGAATCTTCTCCGGCAGGTCCTTGTCCTCGGCCGGCAGGACGAGCATGAAGTTCTCTACCTTGACCTCGCGCTGCTCAACGGGGTCGCCGCCGCCCGGGATAGGAATTATAGCAGGGACCGCCAGCTTGCCTTTGACCTCGAGGCCCTTGAACGTGATTGTTTCGATATTGCCGCTGTCGATCTGATTGAGGAACTCGGAGTACGAGATGCGGTATTCAGGCATTTTGCCCATCTCGAACATCTGGAACGCTATGAGCAGGACGAGGACCAGAATGACCCAGAAGACCATTGCTTTCAACGGCTTACCTGATTTGGTCAGGCCGGGTTTCTGTAACGGGCCTCTCTGGCCACGATCGGAACGATAGTTCGGGTCTCGATTGTCAGACATAAGATATTGTCACCAATAAAGTTACTATTCAGGGCGGGGGTCGTTGGCGAATTCTACTGTTGCGATATAGGGCAGATTCCGGAAGCTTTCTTCGTAATCGAGGCCGTAGCCGATCACGAAAACATTCGGGATGTCCTTGCCTACGTAACGGATAGGTATCCGACTGGCGCCCGCCAGCCCTTTTTTGAGGAGCGTACACACCTCAATGCTTCTCGGGCTGCGTAACTGAAGCACATTAAGAATATATGCCAGAGTTGTGCCAGTGTCTATTACATCTTCCACGATAAGGACATCCCGGTCCGCCACGCTGCAGCTGAGGTCATCCACGATCCGCACCTGGCCGCTCGAAGACATCCCGTTCTCGTAACTGGACACGTGCATGAAGTCGATATGGTGCGGGATATCAATCTGCCGAATCAGGTCCGCCAGGAACACGACGCCGCCCTTGAGCAGGTTGACCAGGATCGGGATTCGACCCCGGTAGTCACGCTCAATTTCGCCCGCCAGCCTCGATACGATGCCGGCGATTTCATCGGCGTCGATGAGGACCGTTCCGGGCCGGGCAATTGTTGTTTCATTCATACAATCAGACGTCGGGTTTATTCCGGGCTTACGGTGATTTTGAGCACTTTGTCGGTGCCCGCCGTGATCCGCGTGGTCTCGGTGGTGGTCAGGCCCACCAGCCAGAGGATCTTGTCCCGGTCGCAGACGACCAGGGCTCTGTCGCGCCGGCGCAGGGGAATCTTTCGGTCGATGAAGATATCGCTGAGTTTTTTGCTCCCCTTCATACCGAAAGGCCTCATGCGGTCGCCGGCTCTCGGCGCGCGAACGGTGAGCGGAGGGTCGACTTCGGCCAGCGCGAAGTATGCCACGCCGGCCGGGGCATGGCTACCTGATTCGAGGATCGCAGGCTCGCGTGCGATAAATTTCTGTGGATCAAACTCGTCATCGCCGCCGCCTTCGCCCACTTCGTGGACTTCGCCCACTTCGTGGACTTCGCCCACTTCGTGGACTTTGGCTTCGATGCGGACGGATCCCACAGTGACGGCGCCGGGTAAGGGCAGGTCGCCGGGTTCGCCGGCCGCCGGCGCTTCTTCGGATTCACGATTCGGCTCGAACACGAGCGAGTCGTATTCACGCCGAACGTTGAATCCGGGGATCGAGAGCTGCTCTCCGGAAGCCGCCGAACGGCCGCTGAGGCGACCGAGCTTCTCGAAGTGAACTCGGGTATAGTCGGGATCGTGCCCGAGGTGAGTCGTGAGGAGATCGCCGAACAGGATGTACTTGGCCTCGTGGTCGAGATCGCCGATTCCGGACAGGTCGAGGACCCACAGGCTGCCGTCGTTTTCGGCGCGGAGATTGGCCCCGATCAGCGGGTCCGTCAGGCGCCGGGTCCGGTGCACCGCGTCCGTCGCGTTTCTGGACAGGCGCAGCAGGTTGTCTCCGACGTTGGGATAGTACTTCCGGATCGACGGCAACAGTTCGAAGCGCAGCCAGTTGCGAGTGAACCGCTTGTCGCGGTTGAGCGGATCCTCCACGAAGGGGATGTGGTGCTCGCGGCAGTAATTGACGAGCTGGAGGTGTGCGAATCCGAGCAGCGGCCGGATCAGCCGGCCCCGGCGCTCGGGAATGCCGGCCAGGCCTCTCGTCCCGGTCCCGCGCAGGATCCTCATCAGGACAGTTTCGATCTGGTCGTCACGTGTGTGCCCGGTGGCGATCCGGTCGGCGCGAATCTCGTCGGCGAGTCCGAAGAGGTACTGATAGCGGAGTTTGCGGGAGGCTTCCTCGACGGTCTCGCCGAACTTCTCGGCGCGGTCCATGACGTCGCCTTCGCCGAATTGGAACGGTAGACCGAGATTGGCGGCGGCGACTTCGACGTGGCGCCGGTCCATGTGGCTGGTATCGCGCAGGTGATGGTCGAAATGACCGACGACGAGGTCGAGATGGAAAGTGGGTGCCAGTTTGTGGAGAACGGAGAGCAGTACGGTGGAATCGGCGCCGCCGGAAACAGCGACCAGAATGCGCTCGCCTTCGCGGACGAGCCCCTGGCGCTCGATAACTTCACCGACCGCCTCGACGATATCCGACTTCGGGGCGTCTTCGTTCATCTCGACCTCTATATTATCACCAATCCGCCGCGTGCGGGCGGACTATATCCCCGGCCCCGATTTACCGCGTGGGCAGACCGACGAGGGGTTCCCGGGCCGGCCGCACACCGGCGCGGGAACCCCTCGTCAGTCGGCTCGCTGCACCCATGTCGGTGCGAGGTGGCGGTCGCGGTCGAAGTATTAATATAAAAGAGCGGCCGTGGCCGCTTCGGGTGGGAGGAAAGTGGTGGCGGTGCAGGGACTCGAACCCCGGACACGCGGATTATGATTCCGCTGCTCTAACCAACTGAGCTACACCGCCTTACCCCGTTATTCGAGTAGAACACTAATCTAGCCCATAAGATGTCCAATGTCAACCGGACCGGTCCAAATTTTGGGGATTCGAACACCGATTTGTTGTACAATTCCGTGGCCGCCGGTCGACGCCGGCGGGGAATCCCGCATATAAAGACAGATTCTCAGGTTGCACCTTTCCCGGAGCTACGGTATGAAGATCTATCGCGAGGACGACCTCCAGAAGAACCTGATCAAGAGGGCCACCGTCGCCATCCTCGGCTTCGGCAACCAGGGGCACGCCCACGCGCTCAACCTGCGCGACAACGGGATCACCACCGTCGTCGGAACGCGGCGGGGAGGGACGGGGTGGGAACAGGCCGCCAAGGCCGGATTCGATTCCGTCGGAATCTCCGAGGCGGCTTCGCAGGCCGACGTCGTCGTCGTCCTGCTTCCCGACGAGGTCCAGGGGACCGTGTTCAGCGAAGAAATCGCCCCCGCGCTCAAACCCGGATCGGCGATCGTGTTTCCGCACGGATTCACCATCGCTTTTCGTGTCGTCGATATGCCCCCCGGGCACGATGTCGTCCTCGTGGCGCCCAAGGGGCAGGGACATTATCTGCGCAAGATGTTCATGGCCCGGCAGGGGCTGCCGTGTCTCGTGGCTGTCGAACAGGACGTATCCGGAGAGGCGATGCAGAAGGCGCTGTCGTACGCGTCGCTGATCGGGTGCCTGGCCGCCGGCGCTATCGTTACCACGTTTCGTGAAGAGGCCGTCAGCGACCTCTTCGGAGAGCAGGTCGTCCTGTGCGGGGGAGTACCCGAGATCGTCAAGGCCGCGTTCGATACGTTGGTCGAAGGCGGCCTCAGCCCCGAAGTCGCGTACCTCGAATGCCTGCACGAACTCAAGATAATTGCCGACCTGATGTACCAGGGCGGGATGCGGTTCATGCGCGACCGTATCAGCCGGACCGCCGCGTGGGGAAGTTTCGAGTCAGGACCGAAGATCGTAACGCCCGAAGTCCGGGAGGCGATGGCGGCGGTGCTCGAAAGGATCGAGTCCGGCCATTTTGCGCGAGACTGGATCACGGAGGCGGAATCCGATAAGGACCGGCTGAAAGATTTTATCGCTGCGGAATCAAAGCATCCGATCGAAAAAGCCGGCCGCCGCATGCGGTCGCTGATGCCCTGGTTGGACGAAGAAGACTGAACCGGCGCCGTTCGCGCCGCAGAGAAAGGCCCGAGAGTTGAGAAGCAACAGCTGCCTTGCCTGGAATACACTCGCGATTTCGATCGCCGTTGGGCTCCTGATGTCCGCGCTGCTGACCGGCTGCGGCGGTGGTGAAGAGAATGCACGCCGCGAACGGGAACGGCTCGCCACCGAGAAGTTGGCGGAGCAGAACAAGGGCGGAGCGCTCTCCGAAGAAGTGCTGGATTCGTTGCGTGTCATGAAAGAACGATTCCGGATTACAAGAGACGAGTACTGGGAGAAGCAGGGTGGTGTGCTGGCGAACGATTTCTTCGAGTTGTGGTACCCGCCGGGAGCCGTGACCGTTTCACACGGCATGTTCGCGTTTCAGCAACTCGTCAACGCCAGACACCGGTTCTTCCGTTTCTTCGGCAAGGATCCGGGGGACCACCTCAACGTCGTCTGCGAAGCGACGATGATCAGCTTCGGCGATAACACCGGGCTGGAATGGTGGGTCTATTACCAATTTAAAGCGGGCAAGGCCGAGATCGTTTTTCAGCCGATAGACATCCTCTACCAGCGCAATCTCGCCGACGTTGCCGTTCCGCGGGGTTACCACCAGTGGGGCATCGGCAGGTTGTCCGGCGACAGGGTGCCGCGTTGGTTCTCCGACGGGCTGTCGTCGATGATGTCCGACGAGGAGTGGTTCCTCGATAATTTTCTCATTGAGTTCCCGGGCGAGGACGTGAAGATGTCGTTCGGCGATATCGACTCGGCGCTCAAAAAGAAGAACGACCGCAAGGTCTACCGCTTTGCCCTGTACAACTCATACCGGATGGTGAGGAGACTTTCCGCCGCGCACGGACAGGAAAAGATGGCCGAGGCCGTGCTCCTGATGGGCAGCGGACAGAAACCGAAAAAAGCTTTCGAGAATGCCTTCGGCCGCCCGTACGACGAACTGGTTGCATACGCAATGGACTTCAAGGTCAATCGATGAGCGACGGTGGAATAAGGGTGCGATTCGCGCCCAGCCCGACGGGGCACCTCCACATCGGAGGCGCGCGTACCGCTCTTTTCAACTGGCTTTACGCGAGGAATACCGGCGGATCGATGGTGCTGCGCATCGAAGACACCGATGCGGAGCGTTCCACCGAGGAATCGCGCCGGGACATCCTCGAGGCGATGGAGTGGCTCGGGCTCGACTGGGACGAGGGGCCGGGAAAGGACGGGCCGTACGGGCCGTACATCCAGTCAGCCCGAACGGTTGTCTACAATAACGCAATTGACCAGCTGCTGGAAGAAAAGCGGGCATACCACTGTTATTGCACGCCGGAAGAAATTGACGAACTACGCCGTGAGGCGCTCGAGCAGAAAAAGCCCGTCCGGTACGACGGGCGCTGCCGGCGGCTTCCCGGCGACGAAGTGGCGGCCCGGCTCGCCGACAAGATTCCTCACGTCGTTCGCTTCATGCTCCCCGACGGTGTGACCCGGTTTCGCGACATCGCACGCGGGGAGTTCGAAATCGATAACGGCGAACTGGATGACTTTGTCATTCGGAAATCGGACGGACGGCCCACGTATAACTTCGCCGCCGCCGTCGACGACGCCGGGATGCGGATCTCCCACGTCATTCGCGGTGACGACCATTTGTCCAACACGCCGCGCCAGGTGCAGATCTACCGCGCGCTCGGCCACCGGGTACCGAAGTTCGTCCATCTGCCCATGATCCTCGGATCCGACCGCTCACGGCTTTCCAAGCGCCACGGCGCCACGTCGGTACTGGAGTATCGGCGGATGGGGTATACGCCGGACGGGCTCGTCAACTACCTCGCGTTGCTGGGCTGGTCGCTCGACGGCAAGACGGAGATCTTCACCCGCCGGGCCCTCGTCGACAAGTTCTCCCTCAAGCGCGTCTCGAAAAATCCGGCGGCGTTCGACCAGGAGAAGCTCGATCACATCAACGCCGAGCATTTCCGGCTGTTGGAACCTCTGGAAAAGGTGACCCTGATCTACGACCGTCTCAGCGCCGAAGGCATTCTGCCGCCGGACTTCGCCGCGGAAGGGTGGGATGATCCCGCCGGCGGAGGTGTAACGGATCCCTTCCGGTCGGAGGCGACCCGCCTCGGAGTGATCATCAACGTGATGGGTAACCGGCTGAGGAGCGTTTCCGAAGCGCCGAAGCGCCTCGCCTACTTCTATAAGGACGACTACCAGAAAAACGACGAGGCACTCAAAAAGCACCTCGCCGCTGATGATGTGTCCGACAGACTGACGGCGTTGGCGGATGTGCTCGATGCGGTAGAACCATTTGACCGCACCAGGATCGAGTCGGCCGTTCGAAATCTGTCTGACACTCTGAAAATCAAGACGGGGGAGCTCATTCACCCGTGCCGCGTTGCCCTTACCGGTGACGAGGTCTCGCCCGATATCTTCGCTGTTGTCTACCTCCTGGGTCGCCGAAAGAGCGTCGAGCGTCTTCGGGCTACCGCATCCATGATTTCCGACTGATTCGCCGGAATCAAAATAATATTGCACTTGGACAGCCAATATTAGTGTATGCTTCGTTTTAGAAGTTAACACTCGAATAAAGTTGGGAAACTGCTATGGATTACCGTTTGGACCGAACTGACTCCCGAATTATACGCGAATTGCAGAATAACGCGCGGTTGTCCAATAAGGAACTGGCCGCGCGCGTCGGTCTGGCGCCGTCGAGCTGCCTCGAGAGAGTGCGGAAACTCCAGCAGAACGGCGTTCTGAAGGGATTCCACGCGGAGGTGGACCCCCTGGCACTGGGCGTGGGACTCGGTGCGATGATCTCGATCCGGCTCAGCCGGCATTCGAGGGAAATCGTGGAGGGTTTCCAGAGCTACGCCATCTCGCTGCCGGAAGTCTCGGCGGTATGCTACCTGGCTGGACCGACGGATTTTGTCATCCAGGTCGGTGTGAAGGACTCGGATCATCTTCGGGACCTGATACTGGAAGCGTTCACGACGCGCGAAGAAGTCGACCACATCGAAACGGCGATTATCTTCGATCACGCCCAGCGCTGGGTGCTCCCCGACTACCGGGCCGGGGGGGATTAAGTCGCG
>CBDUWU010000057.1:0-16791 GCA_965371015.1 uncultured bacterium
AGAGGCCGTTGTGACGGAGACGATCGAGGGAATCCGCCAGCTGGCCCGGGTCACCGACGTCGAGATCGGGCCCGGGGTCGTCAAGGAAAAGGGCAGCGCGGCGACGCCTATCGGCGGCTTCGAGGTGGTCGTGCCGCTCGCCGGCGTTGTCGATCTCGATGCGGAGATTCGCAGGCTGGAAACCGAGAAGTCGAAAATCGAAGAAGAGCTGGTACGGACGGACAAAAAACTCGGTAACGAGAAGTTTGTTACGCGTGCCAAACCTGAAGTAGTCGAGAAGGAACGGGATAAGAAGGCGCGGCTCGAGTCGGAGCGTGATAAGCTCGTCGAGTCGATCGACATTATCAATTCGGAATAGGGGGTAAGATGTCTGTCAGCCCCACCGGTGATACGATTGGGGAAATCCTCAAACGGACCCGGGAGTCGAGAAACCTCACGGTCGAAACCGTCAACAGGGAAACGAAGATCTCGATCAACGTTATCCGGGCGCTCGAACAGGATGACCTGGATTCGTTTTCGAGCGAAACCTACTTGAAGGGGTTCGTCAAGAATTACGCAAAGTACCTCGAGCTGGACGCCGACCAGCTGTGGAGCATGCTCAGCCGGCAGAGGGGTTCCGTGCCCGACGGCAAGGGGACGTTCTGGGACATCGAGGAAGCCGTCCGGGAGGAAAAACTCAAGTCGCCGAAGATCGTGCAACGCATCATCGTGCCGATCCTGATCATCGTGATCGTCGTCCTGACCGTCCTGTTCATAAGGGAACGGAACAACAGGAGCGAAACCGGCGCCGTCCCGGGAGGGGACAGCCCGCAGCTCCAGGACGTCGCGGCCGCTCACCTGCCTCCTTCGGACCGTGGAAAAGTTTAAACTGGTATCCAACTACGATCCCACCGGTGATCAGCCGCAGGCCATCAGGGCACTCGTAAAAGGCATCCGTGAGAACAAGGCCGATCAGGTATTGCTCGGTGTTACGGGTTCGGGCAAGACGTTTACCATGGCCAACGTCGTGGCGGAGGTAAATCTCCCCACGCTGGTCATTTCCCACAACAAGACGCTGGCGGCCCAGCTCTACGGTGAGTTCAGAGGGTTCTTTCCCGAAAATGCCGTCGAGTATTTCGTCAGCTACTACGACTACTACCAGCCCGAGGCGTTCGTTCCGTCGACGAACACGTACATCGAGAAGGACGCTTCGATCAACGACGACATCGACCGCATGCGCGTCCGCGCGACGAGTTCCCTCATGACCCGCCGCGACGTGATCGTCGTTTCGAGCGTCTCGTGCATTTACGGCCTCGGATCTCCGGAAGCGTTCCGGAAAATGACCATCGAGCTCGAGGTCGGCGACACGATGGACCGTGAGGAGTTTCTCCGGCGTCTCATCGATATCCAGTATCAGCGTAACGACGCCGCATTCACACGGGGGACTTTTCGCGTGCGCGGCGACGTGGTGGAGTTGCGGCCCGCTTACGAGGAAGAGGCGATACGTGTCGAGTTCTTCGGCGACGAGGTTGAAGCGCTCTCGGTGACGGATCCCTTGACCGGCAGGGTCGTACGTACCATCGAACGCCTCGCGGTATTTCCGGCCAAGCACTTCGTCACCCCCGAGCCCCTCGTAAAACAGGCCATCGATGGGATCCGCGAGGAACTGGCCGCACGCCTGACGGATCTCCGACACGCTAACAAACTGGTCGAGGCGCAACGGCTGGAGTCGCGTACTCTTTACGACATCGAGATGCTCGAGGAAATGGGGTACTGTACCGGCGTCGAAAACTACGCCCGGTTCTTGTCGGGGCGAAAGGCCGGCGAAAGGCCGATGACATTACTCGACTTCTTTCCGGACGACTTCCTGCTGATAGTGGACGAGTCGCACGTGACCGTTCCGCAGATCGGCGGGATGTTCAACGGCGACCGGTCGCGAAAGCAAACCCTGGTCGACCACGGCTTCCGCCTGCCGTCGGCACTCGATAACCGGCCGCTGCGCTTCGAGGAATTCACCCAGCTCGTACCGCGGAATATATATGTGAGCGCGACGCCGGCCGACTACGAACTCAAGCGCTCGGGCGGTGAAATCGTCGAACAGTTGATCCGCCCGACAGGGCTGGTTGACCCCGAGATCAGCGTGCGCCCCGTAGGCGGCCAGATCGACGACCTCGTCGAAGAAGTGAGAAAGCGGGTAGAACTCACGGAGCGTGTCCTCGTCACGACTCTGACCAAGCGCATGGCGGAGGAACTGACCGACTACCTGGGTTCACTCGGGATCCGGGTGCGATACCTGCACTCGGATATCAACGTGCTCGAACGTGTCGATATCCTGCGCGGCCTGCGCCTCGGGGAGTTCGACGTTCTCGTGGGAATCAACTTGCTGCGGGAGGGACTCGATCTGCCCGAGGTGTCTCTCGTCGCGGTGTGCGACGCCGACAAGGAAGGTTTTCTTCGCAGTGAAAAGAGCCTGATTCAGACCGCGGGAAGAGCCGCGCGCCACGTCGCGGGGCGCGTCATTTTCTACGCCGACAAAGTGACCGAGTCGATGCGGCGGGCGATCGGTGAAACCAACCGCCGCCGCGCGTTGCAGCTGGAGTACAACGATAAGCACGGTATTACCCCGCGCGGGATTGTCAAGTCACTGGAGGAAGTCCGCCTCACCACATCGGTAGCCGACGTTCGCCGGGTCGATGGCGCGGACGTCGTGTTCGATCCGGGCGCCGCGAGCGAGGACATCGCCGCCGCTCTGGAATCGGAAATGCTCCGCGAAGCCCGGGCACTCAATTTCGAAAAAGCGGCCAGCCTGCGAGACCGTCTCGAGGAGGTCCGTCTCCAAATGGTTCTGGAGGCTGAAGAGCGCGGCGCCCGGCGGGGCCGGTGGAATCCGGGGAAGAGAAAAAAAGGGAAATGACATGAATGATCTCGACAAGACAATGGTGGAAAAGCTGGTCAAAATGGCGCTCGCGGAAGACGGCGCCTGGTGGGACGCGACGATCGAACTGACCGGCGTGGGGGATGGGCGCGTCGGGGCTGAAGTCCTCGCCGGCCGCGGCGGTGTCGTGTGCGGCATTGGATTCGCCGACGCCGCTTTCCGCCAGATGGATCCGTCGGTAGCGTTTCGGGCCTATGCCGGCGACGGCGACAGATGCGGCGACGGCGATGCAATCATCCTGGTCGAGGGTCCCGCGCGGGCAATCCTGGCGGCGGAACGGGTCGCGCTCAATTTTCTGCAACGGTTATCCGGGATCGCCACCCTTACGGCCGACTACGTCGAATCGGTCGCCGGTACCGGCGTGACCATTCTCGACACGCGCAAGACCACTCCCCTGTGGCGCGACCTGGAGAAATACGCGGTTCGCTGCGGCGGCGCGAAGAATCACCGCCGCGACCTCCGGACCCAGGTGCTCGTCAAGGAGAACCACATCCGGGCCATCGGCGGTCCGGAAGCGCTGATCGCGCGCCTGCTCGAGGCCGAAAAGGTCGATGGACAGTTCGTCGAGGTCGAGGTGGATTCGCCGGAATTCCTGGAAAAACTCCTGAGCGTACCCCTCGATCGTATCATGCTCGACAATTTCACCCCGGACCAGGTTCGTACCGCGCTGGAAACAGTCGCCGCGTTCGAGTGGTCGCAGGAACTGCCGCGGCCCGAAATCGAGGTGTCCGGCGGCGTCACGCTCGACAACATCGCTGAATACGCGATGGCGGGTGTCGACTACATTTCCGTCGGAGCTCTGACACACTCGGCCGCCGCTTTTTCGATGAGCCTGGAGGTGCAATGAGCGCCCACGACCTGTTGCTGCCGGCGCGCCTGAAATCTCTCCTCGCGACACACGATTTTGGTCGCCGCGTCTACTATTATCCGGAAACCGCCTCGACGAACACGGCGGCGGTCGGGCTGGCCCGCGCCGGCGAGCCCCACGGCACAGTCGTGGTCGCCGACTACCAGTCACGGGGAAGAGGGCGGCTCGACCACGAGTGGTCGAGCCGGGCGGGAGAGGACCTCCTCTTCACTCTGATACTCCGGCCCGGCGGGACGCCGGGTTTGAAGGAAATGCTCCCCGTCACACTCGTGTTTTCATCGGCCCTCGCGTCGACTCTGGCGACGACGCTCGCATCCGACGTGTCGGTTAAATGGCCCAACGACATCATTGCTCCGGGCGGGAAGATCGGGGGGATACTCGCCGAGGGGACTTCGCTGCCGTCCGGAGAGGGTTTTGTTGCTGTCGGCATCGGAGTCAACGTCAATTCACGTCCGGATTCTTTCCCGGCGGATTTGCGAGGACGGGTTGCGACCTGCCGTTCGGTCAGCGGGCGGCAATGGGACCGGGCTGCGTTACTCGCGGGCCTTCTGAAGTCGATGGAAGACCATTATCGGCGCTTCCGGCGGGATGGTTTCGAAGCGCTTCGTCCCGATTATGAAAGCAGACTCACCCTGGTCGGCCGTGTGGTTTATTTTGAACGCGGCGGCCGCCGCGACACGGCGACCGTCGAGGGTGTCGGCGCAGACGGCGCTTTGAGGGTCCGGTGCGGGGCGGATGATCCGCCGTTGTCTCTTTACAACGAAGTAGTGAGGCTCGTCACATGATACTGGCAGTGGATATCGGCAATTCGCGCGTCAAGTGCGCCCTGGTGGACGGGGCGCGCGTCATTGGTCGGGAAGCTCTTCCCACCGCCCGGTGCGACAACGCCACCACGCTTGCCGACATGATCCGGCGCGTGGCGACAGCCGTTCTGTCGGTAGAACGGTCGGCGGTATCGTCCGTCGTCCCGCCCATGACCGTTGAGGTGCTACGGATGATCGAAGATCAGATCGGAGACCGTGCGCGGTTGGTCGACTACAAGCCCCGGTTGCCCTTCCGCCTAGCCGGGGCGGCGCCGGCCCGGG
This sequence comes from uncultured bacterium, assembly GCA_965371015.1. Taxonomy (GTDB): domain Bacteria; phylum Krumholzibacteriota; class Krumholzibacteriia; order WVZY01; family JAKEHA01; genus CBDUWU01. The sequence continues at coordinate 4,868 of CBDUWU010000057.1, forward strand.
CCGGCGCCGACCGTCTCTGCGCTGCTGCGGGTGCGCTGGGTGCGCGCCGGCGCAACGCCGTGATCATCGACGCCGGATCGGCCATCACGGTCGACGCCGTACGTGACGGCGTGTTCCTCGGCGGCGTGATCGCCGCCGGTCCCGCCCTTGCGCTCCGCGCGCTCGGTGACCACGCCAGCCAGCTTCCCGCCATAGACTTCGCGAGCCTCGACTCTCCGTTCCCGAAGCGCATCGACGACACACACTACGCTATGACCCTCGGAGCCGGGCTCGGCGGGGTCGGTGTCATTCGCGAGGCTGTTCGATACGTCGAGGCAATCGCCGGCGCGACGCTGCCCAGATACATCACCGGGGGCGCCGCCCCTGCGCTCCTTGCCCGCCTTCCGCGCTCGTGGCGCCACGACCCGGACCTGACCCTCAAGGGCCTCGATGTCATCGATCAACTATATCTGACAGTTCCAGAATAGCCCGCCACGGGGTTGTGGAGCCGCCTTCGAAAAAAGCTGATTTTCCACTTGAATCGGACCATTATCGTGTATATATTCGAATCTAGGAATTTAGCACTCTACATGGTAGAGTGCTAATCAAAGAACAAATCACCAGTATTCAGGAGGAAATCTTATGAAACTGACCCCTTTGGCTGATCGGGTCATAGTCAAGCCGATCGACGAACCGGAGCAGAAGAAGGGCGGCATCATCATTCCCGACACCGCCAAGGAAAAACCCCAACAGGGCGAAGTCGTCGCCGTCGGACCGGGCCGCCGTAACGACAGCGGCGAGCGCATTAAGCCGGATGTCAAGAAGGGTGACCGGGTTATATTTGGCAAGTACGCCGCCACCGAGTACACCCTCGACAACGAAAAACTCTTCGTGATGAAAGAAGACGACATTATTGCCATCGTCTGAACTAATTCCAGAGATACATAAACAGGAGGAAACATATCATGTCGAAACAGATCGTCTATGAGGCCGAAGCCCGCGAGAAGCTCAAGTCCGGCGTCGACAAACTCGCCAACGCCGTCAAGATCACACTCGGCCCCAAGGGCCGAAACGTCATCCTCGATAAGAAATTCGGGTCTCCGACCGTGACCAACGACGGTGTCACCATCGCCAAGGAAATCGAACTCGAAGATGCTTTCGAAAACCTCGGCGCCCAGATGGTCAAGGAAGTCGCCACCAGGACGCAGGACGTCGCCGGTGACGGTACCACCACCGCGACCATTCTGGCCCAGAGCATCATTCACCAGGGCATCAGGAACGTCACAGCAGGCGCCAACCCGATGTTTCTCAAGAAGGGCATCCACCTCGCGACCGACGCGATCGTCGAGGAAATCCGCAAGCGCAGCAAATCGATAAAGACCAGCGAAGAGATCGCCAGCGTCGCCACGATCAGCGCCAACAACGACCCCGAAATCGGCCAGCTGATCGCCGACTCCATGGAGAAGGTCGGCAAGGACGGCGTCATCACCGTCGAAGAGGCTCGCGGCATGGAGACGACACTCGAAGTCGTCGAAGGAATGCAGTTCGACCGCGGGTACCTGTCGCCTTACATGGTTACCGACGCCGAGCGGATGGAAACCATCCTCGAGGACGCGGTAATCCTGATCCACGACAAAAAGATCGCGTCGATGAAAGACCTGCTGCCCATCCTGGAAAAGGTGGCCCAGCTGTCCAAGCCGCTGCTGATCATTGCCGAGGACGTAGAGGGTGAAGCGCTCGCGACGCTGGTCGTCAACAAGCTTCGCGGCACGCTCAACACCGCCGCCGTCAAGGCGCCCGGATTCGGCGATCGTCGCAAGGCCATGCTCGAAGACATCGCGATTCTCACCGGTGGCCGCGTGATCAGCGAAGACGCCGGATTCAAACTCGAGAACGCCGTCGTCGAAGATCTGGGCAGCGCCAAGCGCGTAACGATCGACAAGGACAATACGACTGTCGTGGAAGGCGGGGGCAAGGCCGCCGACATCAAGGCGCGCATCACCCAGATTCGCCGCCAGATCGACGATACAACCTCGGACTACGACAAGGAGAAGCTCCAGGAGCGTCTTGCCAAGCTGGCCGGCGGCGTCGCCGTCATCAATGTCGGCGCGGCAACCGAGATCGAGATGAAGGAAAAGAAGGCGCGCGTCGAGGACGCACTCGCTGCGACCCGCGCGGCCGTCGAAGAGGGTATCGTGGCCGGTGGCGGGATTACGTTGCTGCGGTGCCGCAAGGTTCTCGACAAGATCAAGGAAGAAGGCGATGTTGCCATCGGCGTGGACATCGTTCGCAAGTCGCTGGAAAGCCCGCTGCGGCAGATCGCGGCCAACGCAGGCGCCGAGGGTTCGCTGATCGTCGAGCGTGTGCTCAAGTCGGCGGCGGACGTAGGTTACAACGCGGCTGACGGCGAATATACTGACCTGGTCAAGGCCGGTATCGTCGACCCGACCAAGGTGACCCGCTCGGCCCTGCAGAACGCTGCCAGCGTGGCTGCGCTTCTGCTCACCACCGAAGCAGTCGTTACCGACAAACCTGAGGACAACAAGGAAGCCATGTCGGCGCCCGCGGGCGGTATGGGCGGCATGGGCGGCATGGGCGGTATGTACTAGACCGCGCCCTTACAGCCTCTCACAGCGGACGCGCCGCCGGGTTGTTGCAACCCGGTGGCGCGTTTTGCTTTACGGTTGCGGGATTGTGGGCGGAGCAGGCGCTTCCGACAAAAATCTCCTTGAAATCGACTGTCGCAGGCGATATTGTTCATGCAGATTCCCCACCCAAGTAGTCAGTTTATCGATCTTTTTGGACACCAGTGGAGTCGCCCCCTGTCTGTCGCCTCCCCGGTTTGTGAGAATTGTAATCGGAGGTATTTGCTTGAAAGCACCCAGTTGTAATTATAGAAGAATCACAGTGTGGATGATGGCCGTCGCCCTCCTCGCGGCGGTGGTCGGATGTAGCGACAATGACAAAGATTCCACCGAGGATCCTGTCGGGGTCGTCGGCATTTCCATGATCATCCTCAACCCCAAGTCGGCCGAACCGGGCGACACCGTCGTGGCCACGGCGGTGCTCGACGGTTACGCCAATCCGGGTAATTTCCCGTCCATCGCATGGACCGCCGACGGGGGAACGTTTCTCACCAACAACCAGACATCCGTTGGGTGGGTGGCATCAACGACGTCGGGCGTCTACCGCCTCACGTGCAAGGTGACGGGCTCGAGCAACAGCGTTCAGATGAGCACCGATGTTTTCGTCGGTACACCCGTCGTGTCGGTGGCCGGGGACGCGGGTGAGATCCACCTGATGTCGACGCCTCCAGACTACTATTACCTCAACTCTGTTCCGAACGAAGACGCCTGGGATAGTTCGAGCGTGTATATCAAGGGCTCCGGGGCTCCGGGGCCGGTCGTGGCCACGCAGAGGGTCGGGGCCGAGTTCGCGTTCTCGAACGCACTGATGTACTCGGCGTGCGTCGTCAATGACTCGACCAACTCGTCGTTCACCGAAGACGCGCTCAACGTTTACCTCATCAACCTGTCGGCGGGAACCCAGCAGAGGGTGACCACCGACCGGTCGTTCGCGGACGGGACGCGCCGCCATCAGTATCGCTATCCGTACTTCTCGCCCGATCAGGACTGGGTTACCTACCAGGGGTTCCTGCCGCACCCCCAGGCGGGATCGGTGGATACCCTCGACGTGTTCGTCTACGATATCCAGACGCAGGAGGAGACGAACGTGACCTCCGGAGACACCTCGAGCGTTCGCCGCCGCAACGCTTACCCGACGTATTCGACCGACTTCGCGTGGCTCGTGTACGTCTCGGACCGCACTTCGCGCGACCAGTGGGATCTGTACGGTCAGAAAATCACTGGTGGCATTGTCGACACGGACCCGAGGAATGTGGTCCGCATGACCACGGGCGGCCTGATCGGCCTGGGCCCTGGAGAAACACTGGGCGAACCGGACATGGCATGGAACTCGTCGCAGCCCATCGTCGCCGTGGTAGGCGCCGGCGGATCTGACGGCGGCCTCCACCTCATCCAGACGAATGCCTCCGGTGCGAATACGATCGATGTTACCGAAGTGGGCACGAGCGTCGTCGAGTTCGCCTGGTCCGCAAATGGCGGAGTGCTCGCCATTTCCTCGTTGATCAATTCGCCGAGTGCCGGGGGGACGGCAAACGCTGTTTTTACCTCGACGCCGTCGGGTGTGGTCTCCAAAAAGTACGAGGCGATTATGGGGGACCGCATTGTGGACATGGTCTGGTCGCCCGACTCCAGGTTCCTCGTGTACCGCGTGATTCGCGGCGCCCAGGCGTGGTTCGAACTGCTCGACATCGATGGCGGCACCGTCTGGACGCGTCCGGTCGTCGTCACGGCGACGGTCGGCATCGGAACACGCAGCACCTTCGCGGCCGAGATGTCGACGGCAGCCCGTTACACGGCACAGAACATCGTTCACTACATCCAGTTCGACGATACTATTGCATCGAGCGGAACGCAGACGATCTGGACGCTGGACGTCTCCGGGGCGGTGAACCCGTAACGGAGCCCGCGGCCCGGTCATTCGGTATTCAAAGCCCCCGCCCGATTGGGCGGGGGCTTTTTTCGGGCGCATCCTCGAACCGCCGCCGGGCGCATGCCGCTTTCGTGGGGGGGGGGGAGTGTGCTACAGTGTGCGTGCACAATCATCTCAATATCAGCAAGGAGACTCAAGTGACCGACCTGATCCGGTTGAAGAACCTCACGATTTTCGGTTTTTACGGAGTATCGCCCCAGGAGCGCGAAGTCGGACAGAAAATCGAGATCGACGTCGACCTTCACGCGGACCTGATGGCCGCGTGTACCAGCGACTCGCTGCAGGACACGATAAATTACGAAACGGTTTATACGACCGTCATGGAGCTCGTGGACGAAGGCAAGCGGTACCGTCTGCTCGAGACGCTCGGTGAGGAAATCAGCCACGCGATTCTCACCCAGTACCCGGTGGAGAAGGTCGTGATTCGGATGCGGAAACTGAACCTCCCATTTCCTAACAACCTGTCTCACATAGAGATACAGCTCACGAGGGAAGCCCCCCACCTCTAGAAACGGTGAGAACGAACAAAGGGTATCTGGGACTGGGATCCAACCTCGGCCGCCGGGAACGGTCGATTCTGGAGGCCCTGCGCCGTATCGAGGCTGCCGGGATACCCGTCTCGGCGTGCAGCAGCCTTTATGAGACGCATCCGGCCGAAGGCGCCGGCGGCGGGCCCTTCGTGAACGCCGTAGCTGAAGTTCGTCCTTTACTTTGCCCTGAGGATTTGCTAAACCGTTTAAAGACAATAGAAAAGTCGATGGGCAGGACGGGCGGACACAACCGGCCGCGGGAAATCGACATCGATATCTTGAGCTTCGGAGACACGGTCCTGGAGACATCCGGGCTGACCATCCCGCACCTCCGTTACACCGGACGGGCGTTTGTGCTGGTGCCGCTGAAAGAAATTTCACCCGGTTTTCGCTGCCCACGTACCGGACGCACGATCGACGAGCTGATCGATGCGCTCGGAAGGGACGTGGCCATTACCCGCGTCAGCGGCCGGCATATAATCGCCGCTCACTTACCGTGACGGACAGTAACTACATCGAACTAAAAAAGAGAATCCAGTCGCTGGGTTACTCGTCGATTGCGATCGACGGGAATATCGGCGTGGGAAAAACGTCGCTCGCCCGGCTGATGGTGGCCAGGCTTGGCGGCCAGCTGGTCGAGGAGCGCGTCGAGGACAATCCTTTTCTCGAGCGCTTCTACGACGACATGGGGTCGTACGCGTTCCAGGCGCAGCTCGTATTCCTGATGAACCGCTACCGGCAGCAGCTGGCGCTCGCCCAGACCGACCTCTTTGCCGACCTCATGGTGCTCGATTACATTTTTCCCCGCGACCGGATATTTGCCAATGTAACACTGAGCGATGAGGAACTGGCTCTTTACGAACGGGTCGCATCGGAACTCGAAGCCAAGCTCGTCAAACCCAGCCTTGTTATTTATCTCCAGGCGTCGAGCGTCGTCCTGTTCGATCGTATCCAGGTGCGGGGCAAGTCGTTCGAACGCAAGATTTCACGCGACTACCTGGAGGCGCTGAACGACGCTTTCAATCATTATTTTTTTAACTATAGCGAGGGGCCGCTGCTCGTGGTCAACACGGATGCAATGGATTTCGTCAACGTCGAACGTCACTTCGCCGACCTTATCAAGCGGATCGGCGAACCGGTGACGCACACTGAGTTCTACGTTCCCTCGTGGGAGTCAAAATGAGCCGTAGAGACAAGGTCACCGTCCAGACCCTTCTCGGGATGAAGCGGCGTGACCGCAAGATCGTCATGTTGACCGCGTATGACTATCAAACGGCGGTACTGGAAGACCGCGCCGGAGTCGACATGATACTGGTCGGCGACAGTCTCGGGATGGTTGTGCTGGGTTACGAGAACACCATTCCGGTGACTCTGGAAGAGATCATCCATCACCTCAAGCCCGTCGCGCGTGCCCGTACGCGCGCGTTTCTCGTGGGCGACCTCCCGTTCATGAGCTACCAGGCGAGTCCCGCGGATGCAGTGAGAAACGCGGGCCGGCTGCTCAAGGAAGGCGGAGCCGAAGCGGTCAAGCTGGAGGGCGGGCGCCGGATGGAGTCGGTAATCAAGGGCATCGTCGACGCGGATATCCCCGTAATGGGGCACCTCGGGCTCACACCGCAGTCGCTCCACCAGTTTGGAGGCTATCGCGTCCAGGGCAAGGACACGGCCAGCGCGGAGAAGCTCATCGAAGAAGCGCGATTCCTCGAAGAGGCCGGCTGCTTCGCCATGGTGCTGGAAGGCATCCCCTGGCAACTCGCCCAGACGATCTCGGGAACCATCGACATTCCCACCGTTGGTATCGGCGCCGGACCGTACTGCGATGGACAGGTGCTCGTCGTCAACGATCTCCTCGGCCTGAACGAGGAATTCTCTCCCCGTTTTGTCAAACACTACGCCGAACTCGGGAAGGAAATGTCGCGCGCGTTCGACGCGTACGTCGAGGAAGTCAGAGAGGGCAAATTTCCCGACCTGGATCACAGCTATACCCGGGATTGAGCTGGCGATGGAAGTATTCGACGACATTCCCGCGTTGACGAGGTACGTCTCAGGGCAAAAACGCGACGGGAGGCAGGTCGTGCTCGTACCCACAATGGGCGCCCTCCACCCCGGCCACGGGGCGTGCGTCGAAGCGGGCCGCGAACTCGACAACGCCACCCTGATCGTCTCGATTTTCGTCAATCCGGCGCAATTTGCACCCGGAGAGGACATGGACCGGTACCCCCGGACACTGGCGGCGGACCTGGACCTGTGCCGCGATTGGGGAGTCGACGCCGTCTTCACGCCCGCGTTGGAGGACATCTATCCGTCGAGGCAGCGTACGTGGGTCTCGGTGGACGAGTTGACGGAGCCGTTGTGCGGACGGACACGGCCCGGGCATTTTGTCGGGGTGACAACGGTGGTGGCCAAGCTGTTCAACATCGTCCAGCCCGACACGGCCGTATTCGGCCAGAAAGACGCCCAGCAGGCGCTGGTGATACGCGAAATGACCGTCCAGCTCGACATCCCGGTAAGGCTGCACGTGGCCGCAATCGCGCGTGACGACGACGGGCTGGCGCGAAGTTCCCGCAACGCCTATCTCGATCCGGACGAACGCCGCCGGGCGTCGGCCATTAACGGCGCCCTCGTGGCGGCCACGGAGAGAATCCGTGAGGGTGAGCGGGACCCCGCTGCCGTCGCCGCCGGCGCCATTCGCCACATGATCGACGGTGGCGTCGACGACGTGGAGTATGCCGAGTTGAGGGGGGCGGAAGATCTTTGTGCTTTGGACACGATCGAGGGTAAAGTTATACTGGCAGTTGCGGCCCGGGTGGGCGGCACGAGGCTCATCGACAATGTGGTCCTGGAAGTAGCCGGAGACGGTTCGGTGGCCCGTGCCATGCTGTACTAGCGGGATCTGGACGACAAGCGAGAGGCAAACACTACGAATATGAACACAGCAGCCGTGATACTGGCAGCCGGGCAGGGGAAGCGGATGAAATCCGACTTGCCCAAGGTGCTGCATGCTATAAATGACCGCCCGATGGTTTCGTATGTGATTGATTCGGTCCGCGGTTTTTCCGACGGCAAGATCATCCTGGTTATCGGTCACCAGGCGGATCTCGTGCGCGAAGCCGTGGGTAGCGAGGGGGTCGAGTTCGTCCTCCAGGCGGAGCAACTCGGCACCGGCCACGCGGTCATGCAGTGCGAAGATTCCCTGGCGGGCTTCGAGGGCACCGTGATGGTACTCAACGGAGACGTTCCGAACCTGCGTACCGGGACCCTGCGCGATTTCGTCGCGTTTCACGAAGACCAGGGGGCGGCGGGGACCGTGTTGACCGCCGTTTTGCCGGACGCCGCCGGGTATGGCCGGATCGTCCGTGGGCAGGACGACTCGCTGCTCCGGATCGTGGAACACAAGGACGCGTCTCCCCCCGAACTCGAGATCAGGGAGGTCAACTCGGGGTTGTTCTGTTTCGACAAAAATTTGCTGTTCGATGCCCTGCACGGCGTTGACACCGACAACGCCCAGGCGGAATACTACATCACCGACGTCATCGAGTTGATGCACGCCGGCGGGCAGAAGGTCGCCGCGTTCCGGGTGGAAGACGAGAACGAAGTGTCGGGTGTCAACAACGTGGACGAACTGGAGGCCATCAGGCGGCGGTTCGTGGACCGGGATCGATGAAGCACCTGTACGCACCGTGGAGGTCTGTTTACCTGATGAGCGAAGTCGATGCAATCGATGGGTGTCTTTTCTGCGTACTGCCGGATGAAAACGACGATCGCAAGAACATGATACTCGAGCGCGGGGACAACTGGTACGTGATCGTGAACAAGTATCCCTATACGACCGGCCACATCATGCTGACCTGCAACCGGCATCTCGATCGGTTCACGGACCTCGATGAGGGAGAGAGGGCCGACCTCCCCCCGATGATGTCCCGTTGCGAACGCGCACTCGAGGAGGCCTACCACCCGCACGGTATCAACGTCGGCGTGAATCTGGGCCGGAGCGCGGGGGCGGGGGTCGAGGGCCACCTGCACATCCACCTCGTACCGAGGTGGGACGGAGACACCAACTTCATGTCGACAGTCGGGGGGGCGCGGGTAGTTTCGGAGGATCTCAATGACACGTACGAGCGGCTGATAAAGGCGCTCGAGTCGTTGCCACCGGAGGCATAATGGCTGCAAAACGAAAAAAGAAACGATCTTCCCGGCGCCGCAACAAGGGTGTCGGCTTCGGACAGAAGCTGGTCGTCGCACTGTCGTTCGTGGTGCTGGTTCTTTGCGCCGCGTCGGCGACCTGGAGCTTCTTCGTCCGGCACGGGGATGACCAGGGCGAAAGGCGGCTGTTCAGCATCGAAGTGCTCAACGGTACCGGCCGCGCGGGACTGGCGGACGAGGCCAAAAAGGGGCTGCTCCACCTCGGAATCGACGTCATCGAAGTCGGCAACGCCGAGCATTTCGATTACGAGGAGTCGGTTCTGATCGCGAGAAAACGTGGCGCCGATGTGAAGAAGCTGGGTGAGAAAATCGGGTGCCGAAACGTGGTCGTTCAGATCGACGAAGACGCGATCGAGGACGCGACGTTGATTCTCGGCGCCGACTACCGGCGGCTGATTCTCGAATGGGATGACGATTAGGGGTTGTTAACTGGTCGGGCGCCGGATTATCATGGAGCCTGACGGATCGCAAATCGAGGAGGATCTTGTGGCACAGCGGAGACGCCCCCTTGCCCTTGTTGCGCTGATATTGTTTCTTGGAATCGTGGTCGGCACCGTTGTCGGCGAAGTGGTCGGCCTGTTGATGCCGGAAGACAAGGTCATCCGCAAGGTTTTCGTCAATTCGACCGATTTTCACGTCGGCCCGGTTCACGTCGATCTCGTGGTCTTCAGTTTTACGCTTGGTTTTTCGTTACGAGTCAATCTGATGAGCGCTATCGGCGTTTTCGTCATGTCGCTGCTGTTGAAGTGGTACTGGTAACCGTCAGGAGTCAACAATCATGCTTCCATTCGCTCTGATCGGACCGCTGGGTTGGTCGGAACTGCTCATCATCCTGTTTATCGTTCTGATCATCTTCGGTCCGCGCAAACTACCCGAAGTCGCCGAGGCAATGGGGAAATCTATTCAGAAGTTCAAAAAGGCGTCGAAGGACGCGCGCCAGGAGATCGAAACCGGACTGGATGGCGAAACCGACGATACCAAAAAAGAATAACCCCCCTCCGGGAGCCGTCGGCGACCGGAAGGGGGTATTCGTGCCCGTGCGCGACCCCGCAGGGGGCGGCGTAGCGCGATCATGGAATCCCGCCTGTTTCAGACTCCTTCGCGATTATCCACAATGTCGGCTTTGTCTCTCAGCGTCTCGTACCAGTAGGCTACGTACGCCCGCACTTTTTCCTGGTGCAGCCGCTCCGATATAGCCGGGGCACTGTTGACGAACTCTTCCTCGTTGAAAGGTGCGCGGTTCGTAACCTGGAACACGACCCAGGCGCCGCCGCTTTCGACGGGTGGGCACAGGGCGTCGTCGTCCAGATGGAGCGCGGCGTAGGCAAACGGGCTCTGCGCCGACATTGCGTCCACCGGATCGATGAAGCGGAACGGCTCCGGCCGGCGGACTTCGTAACCGTAGTCGTCCGCCGCTTCCTGAAAGGTCGCCGGTGTCGTCATCAGTTTGCGATGAAACGCATCCGCCTTGTGGAGAGCCATGCTTTTCTGCCGTTCGTGCTTGAGCCGTTCCTCGATGATCGAACGGACCTCGTCGAGAGGCTGAACCGACTCCGGCAGCCTGTCCGCGACCCTGACGATGTAATAGTTGTCCTCGTCACTGATGATGTTACTCGTCGCGTCTTTGTCGTTGTTGAACGCGAACCGGTTTACGGATGGTACAAAACCGAGTCCCGCGATCGGAAAATTGCGCTGGAACGGCGGGGTCGTTTCCACTGTGAGGCCGTTTATCTCAGCCGCCGTTGCCAGGCCCTTATCCGCGGCGGTGTCGTAGACGTCACGCGCGAGGGCGATCAGCGAATCAATCGTCTCGCGGCCCGCCGACAGTTCGAGGAACAGTTCCTGGATGTTGAAGCGGGGCTCTCCGTCTTCTTCCTTTTTCTCCAGAAGCTTGACGAGGTAAATGCCGTCATCGGTCTGAATGGGCGGCGATACCTGGCCCGGGTTCATGATCGCGACCTGGGTCATCACGCGGGAATCGCGTTGCGCCACGGTGATGAAGCCGGTCTCGCCGCCCACGCTCGATGTGGCCGACTGTGAGTAGGTGCGGGCCATTTCGGCGAAGTCCTCGCCGGCCGCGATCTCGTCGTTCAGCGTATTGATCGTGTACATGAGTCCGTCGAGGTCGTAGTCCGTCGGCTCGATCGGAATCTTGACGTAGTCGATGACCGCCCGCTCGCTCCGGAGGAAGTCCCCGGAGTTTTCGTCGTAGTGCGCCTGCACGTTCTCATCGGTGGGCGTGAAGTCGGAAATGTCTTCCGCCGAGATGGTGAACGACACGTATTCGGCGGTGACCCTTGTGTTTTCCTCGTCGTAAACCGCTCGAACTTCGTCCGGGCTCACGTGGACCTGTGACATGAGATAGTAATTCAATTTGATCATCGGGATCCTCTGTCGCGCGAGAGCCTCGACGGCCGTCCAGTCCGCTTCCGGATTGTTGAGCGCGGCCTGGTAGGCGGCAAAGTCGAAGTTGCCGTTGTCGTCGACAAAGTACTGCTGGATCTCCGGCGGGGGCGAAGTTCTGAGGAACGACTCGACTTCGTTGTCCGTAACTGTGATCCCCAGACGCCGGATTTCCTGCTCGGTCAGCACGCTGCTGACCAGGTTTTCCCATGCCTGTTCGTGCACCAACTCCTG
>CBDUWU010000058.1:0-16587 GCA_965371015.1 uncultured bacterium
GCCAGGAAATAGGTCGGGTTACCGTCGCCCTTTACGAGTACGCGGTCCTTGTCGTCCCCCTTGTCGGTGGACCGGAAATACACAGCTCCATCTTCTTCGTACGTCGAACCGCTCGCCACGATAGAGTCGAGAGTGTCGGCGACGGAGCCATCGTGAAGGGTCGATTCGAGAAAGCGGTTGTCGAAAAACACGCCAAACGCATCGAGGTCGTCGTCGATCCCGCCGAGAATGGCGTCGATCGCATACCGGGACGCCGTTTCCGCCCCCGACTCGATCATCCGACGGGCGTCGTCCTCGGGCACGCCCAGCGCTATTTCCGTGAGGTAGTCACCCGGATACGCACCGATTTCCTCACCCGGTTCGAGAAGACCGAAACGCTCCCGCAGCCGGAAGAGAAAGCTCGCGCCGAGTGCCGCCACCTGGCCGCCGTAGTCGTTGACGTAGTATTCACCCTCGGCTTCGAAACCGACGAACTTCAGCAGGTTGACGATGGCCGACCCCACCGCCGCCGCACGGGCGGATACCACTACCAGCGGCCCCGTCGGGTTGGCCGAAACGTACTCGACCAGCGCCCGCTCGCCACCGCCGGTATCCGATGAACCGTAGCGGTCGCCATCCCGGATGACAACCGAGACATTGGCCCGCAGGGCGGCATCGGCAAAACGAAAGTTGATGAAGCCGGGCTTGAGCACCGCCACCGACGCAACGGATTCTTCCGGCAGCGACAGCGACGAGACGATTTCGCCGGCGATCTCATTGGGACTCCGGCGGAGCTTTTTGGCGAGCGCCATCGCCACGGGAGTGCTCATGTCCCCGTGTGCCGCCTCCCGCGGACGCTCCAGGACGACGGGGATTCCCTCGCCGTCCAGGCCGAGCTTGCGCAAGGTATCTTCGACGGCGGCCCTTATTTGTCCGCGTATTTTCAATCTTCTTCCTCGTAGCCGAATTTGTCGGTCGGCGCGTCACCCCACAGGCGCTCGAGCTGATAGTACGCGCGGACATCCGGCTGAAAGACGTGTACCACGATCTCGATAAGGTCGATGAGGATCCACCGGCTCGAATCGTAGCCCTCAACGCTATAGACCTCGATACCGTCCTTTTTGCAGTTGTCCGTGACGGCATCGGCGATCGCCCTCACATGGACGTCCGAGTTCCCGGAGCAGACAATGAAAAAATCGGTTACCGTCGTAATTTTGCGCAGGTCCATGAGGTCGACCCGCAGCGCCTTCTTCTCGAGGGCGAATCGCACGACTTTTTTAGCCGTGTGCTTTGTCACTTTCTTCGTCAAACCGGTTCCTCGGGTTCTTCCTGATCTTCCAGATCTTTTTTCTTTTCTCTCTTATGGATCGTCGCGTAAGCGACCAAAACGCTGCCAATATACAGCAGGATGATTGGTAACGCCATTAATACCTGGGACGCGGGGTCGGGCGGTGTCAGCACCGCCGATCCGACAAAAATAATCAGAATCGCATATCGCCACTGCTTCAGCAGGAACTTCGGCGTAACGACCCCCAACATGCTCAGAACGAACACGATGACGGGCAGCTGGAACACCAGCCCGAACACCAGGCACAGGCGGACAACAAAGGCGAAGTATGCCGTCACGGAAATCATCGGGGTCAGTTTGTCCGTGCCGAACCCGATGAGAAAGCTCAACGTAATCGGGATGAGGATCAGATACGCGAATGTAACCCCGATGTAGAACAGAAGCGACGCCGCGACGATGAAGGGATAGACCTTCGAGCGCTCCTTGTCGAACAGCGCCGGAGAGACGAACGACCAGACTTTGAACAGCACGTACGGGTATGCGAGCAGCAAGCCGAGGACGAGACTTATCTTCACCCTCGCCATAAAGGCCTCGGCGGGGGCGTAGAAGATGAGCTGATCCACGGTGAGGTCCGACACGAGAAGGTCAATCACCCGGCCGCTGACGAACCAGCACCCCGCCACGAACACGAGATAGACGATCGCGGACTGAATAAGAACACCCCGAAGGTCATCGAGGTGTTCCAGGAATGACATTTCCCGCAGGACTTCTTTTTTCTTTGCGGACTCCTTGATCGGAGGCACGGCCCTTTTCTACCTCTCCGGGTCCTTACAACAGTTCCCTGCTGATCTCGTAGTTGATTGTGAGTTCGGTGGTATCACCCTTGCCATCCACGGGCGTCAGGTCGGAGTCGATCTCGATCGACCCTTTGAGTTTGACGACAAGGCCTTCCGAACCGTCGAAGAAAAACTCATATTTCCCCTCACCACCGCCGTCCATCTTGAAATCACCGCCGGGCGTCGAACTGATTCCACCGATACCGAATTTGACTTTCGCCTTGATCTTGGCGCACGACCTCCCCATTTCCTGCTTCACATCCTTGAACTCGTACTCCCAGTTCTCTGTAACATTCATCCCCTGCTCGTCCTTTTCGTCGGTGAATTCCCACTTGTCGCCCTTGGAATGATCCTCCGCCGGCAAATGGACGTAGAACTGGTTGACGAGCTCGGTGACGATCTGCTCGACCTGATTCCAGGTCTCGATGTACCCCAGCGCCTTGACGTCGTTGGTCTCGCCGTGTTTGTCCACGGTAAAGCTCACGGCCTGCCCGGTGAGACTTTCGCCGATGCCGGAATCCCGCATTTTGTCGAACATCATTATGGAAGCTTCGACCTTGTCGAAGATCAGCTCCATTTCGAATACGCCGTCGTCGGTGACGCCGACGCACTTCTCCGTCACTTCCATATCGACGATAGCGCTCCAGCTGAAGTTGCCCCGAAACATCTCCTGTTTGAAATTCACCTTGTACTGCTGGACGTATCCCTCGCTGAAGTCATATCCGAAGTGAACGCCGCCATCGGCGCCCGTGACCGCGGGCGCCGCGATGACCGTCGCCGCCATCGCCAATACCGTAAGATAGCGAATCACCTGCCGTGCGTGCATTTCAACCTCCTTCGCGCGTGTCTCCGTCAGGACCGCGCGAGCTTTCGCCGTCGTCACCGCTGCCGGCGGCTTCGTTGACGGGATTGTTCAGTAAAGTTCTGAGTTCTTTCATGAACTCGTTGATATCCTTGAACTGACGGTACACCGAAGCAAACCGGACGTACGCCACTTCATCGAGCTGATGGAGACGTTCGATTACCTCGTTACCCAGAACCGAAGTCTTGACTTCGTTCTTGAACTTGCCGAATGTCGCGCCTTCCACTTCGTCGATGGTCTTGTCGAGCTGGTCGCGGGAGACGGGCCTCTTCTCGCACGCCTTGATCAAGCCGGTCAACAGCTTTTCCCGGTCGTACTGCTCGCGGCGACCGTCCTTCTTGACCACGATCCACGGCGCCCGCTCGATGTACTCGTAGGTGGTGTAGCGCTTCCCGCATTTCGTGCACTCGCGTCGGCGGCGTATCGCCTCGCCCTCCTTGGTCGTACGAGAATCGACGACCTTGTCTTCCATAAATCCACACTGCGGACACTTCATCGCTAATCGCCCCGTTACTTTCTCAGATCCGCATAGAGGGGAAACCGCTCACACAGCTTGCGCGTTTCTTCCCGGACAGCGGACAGGATTGTTTCGTTCTTGTAGTCGGCCAGCACCTGGCACATCAGGTCGGCGATTTTCTCCATCTCGGGTTCCTTCATACCGCGCGTTGTGAGGGCCGGGGTGCCGATTCTCACGCCGCTGGTGATGAACGGACTCTTCTGGTCAAAAGGAACCGTGTTCTTGTTCACCGTGATCCCGGCTTTTTCCAGCGCTTTCTCGGCCTTCTTCCCCGACATTTTCTTTTCCGTCAGATCGAGGAGAAAGAGGTGGGTGTCGGTCCCGCCCGATACGACGTCGAATCCGTTATCGATGAACCGTTTCGCCAGAGTGGACGCATTGGCCACGACCTGCTTCTGGTACGTCTTGAACTCGTCACTCATGGCTTCCTTGAAGCACACCGCCTTGGCGGCGATGATGTGCATGAAGGGCCCGCCCTGCGTACCGGGGAATGTGAGCTTGTCGACCCTTTCGGCGTGTTCCGCCTTGCACAGGATGAATCCCCCACGGGGGCCACGCAGCGTCTTGTGCGTCGTACTCGTGACGATGTCGGCGTACGGCACGGGGCTGGGATGAACGCCGGCGGCGATCAGGCCGGCGATATGAGCCATGTCCACCATGAACAGGCACCCGGCCTTGTCGCAGATCTCGCGCAGGCGCGGAAAATCGATCGTCCTCGCGTAGGCGCTGGCGCCGGCGACGAGCAACTTGGGCTTCTCCTCCAGCACCTGCGCTTCCAGCGTATCATAGTTGAGTGCCCGGGTCCCGGGATCGACTTCGTAGTGCACGACGTCGAAGTACATTCCGGAAAAGTTGACAGGGTGGCCGTGCGAAAGGTGACCGCCGTGCGAAAGGCTCAACCCCATGATCTTGTCACCGGCCTCGATCATCGCGAAATAGGCGGCAAAGTTGGCCTGGGTCCCTGAGTGCGGCTGGACGTTGGCGTGGTCCGCGCCGAAGATCGCCTTCACCCGCTCCCGTGCCATTTCCTCGACCTTGTCGACCTCTTCGCAGCCGCCGTAATACCGCTTGCCGGG
Source organism: uncultured bacterium (assembly GCA_965371015.1). GTDB lineage: Bacteria > Krumholzibacteriota > Krumholzibacteriia > WVZY01 > JAKEHA01 > CBDUWU01. The sequence goes on from CBDUWU010000058.1 coordinate 4,559, forward strand.
GTAACCCTCGGCGTATTTGTTGTTCATCACGCTGCCCATAGCGGCCAGAACCGCCTCGCTGACGAAGTTCTCGGACGCGATCATCTCGAGGGTCCCGTGCTCTCGTTCCGCCTCGGCACGAATCGCGGCGGCAACGTCGGGATCGGTCTTCTCCAGCATTTCGTAGTCGATTTTCACTTCTGGCCTCTCCGTTGTTCGTACGCGGTGATCTTGTCGACGCGCCGGGCGTGCCGGCCGCCCTCGAAGTCGGTCGCCAGAAAGGTATCGACGATTTCGAGAACGTCGCCCCCGTCGCTCTGCCAGCCGGCGAGAGCGAGGACGTTGGCGTCGTTGTGGCGACGCGTCAGAGCGGCGGACTCCGGCGTAAGACAAAGCGCCGCGCGCACTCCCGGCACCTTGTTGGCAGCCATGGACATTCCGGTCCCGCTGCCACAGATCAGTATCCCACGATTCGCCTCACCGTTCGAGACCATTTCGGCGGCGGCGAAGGCGAAATCGGGGTAATCCACGCTGTCGGTTCCGGAGGGCCCCACATCCAGCACCTCGTGACCGGCCGATTTCAGGTGATCGCTGAGCATTTGCTTGAAGTCTATCCCGTTATGGTCGGCACCCAGTGAAATTTTCATAACAGCTCCCGTTTGAGTCCTTATTGTCGCCGCTTAATCGACGGATTTCCATCCACCGTATTCGACGAGCCCCCCCACCAGAGCGTCGACGCACCTGTCGATCAGATCGTAGACGCGCTCGTATTCGGCCAGGCCGCCGCCGATGGGATCGGGCACGTCGCCGTCGTCGCCGCAGAAACTCGTCAATAACACGGTGTATGAGAGCGCATCGGGGTCGATTACACCGACCGTTTCGCGGTGCTTGGCGCCCATGGTGACGATGAGATCGGCTTCCCGCACGCGCGCCCGGTTCAACAGCGTGGACTGGTGTCCGTTCAGGTCGATGCTATGCCGCGCGGCGACCTCGACAGAATGTTGCGACGCAGGCATACCCTCGAAGGCGGACGTGCCGGCGGACGAGATTTCGACGGGGAAGTTGACGCGATCGGTAAGAATCTTCCTGGCGATACCTTCTGCCAGTGGACTTCGGCAGGTGTTACCCGAACACAAGAAAAGTATTTTTTTCAATTGCCGGATCCTCAATAGTTGAATCGACGGAACTGTATCAGGGAGCATTCTGGCTGTCAAGCGCGAAGCCTGACCACACAAGCCGTTATTATAATTCATTTTGCGAGTCCCGACACCCTCATTCGGGCCAAAGAATCCGTTGACTTTGGACCCGCATGTGGCTTATTACAGATAACAAAGGGGGACCAATATGAAACATCGCGTTACCTTTTGCCTTGCAGCACTCGTTCTGGTAACGACCGCAGCGGCTTCGGTGGCCGGCCCGATCCTCAAACCCCGCAAATATCACGGGCCCATCCCGCGCAGTACGCTCACGCTTGGAGTCGGATTCTTCGGTGGCGCCAGCAACGCGGAGATGTACCACTACTTCGACCGGCGGGTAACACAGGCGGCACAGAACGAGACCGAGAGCAACGATTTCGACAATGCGCCGCTCATCGAGCTGACGTATTCCTACAAAGCCCATCCGCAGTTCGCCGTTCGCGTCAACGCGTACGCTGCGTTTCTCACATCCGACTGGAAGGGCGTCATCATACCGAATATCCAGAAGCCGGATACGGCCACGTCCCAGTGGCTACGGCCGGCCGTCGCGGCCGACGTCGAATTCGACGTCACGTTGTTTGCCTTGGAACTCGCGGCGCAGTACTTCTTCACCGACGCCGCGGTCAAGGAATTCCAGCCCTATATCGGAGGCGGTTTTACCTTCGGGCTGCCGTATTCGAAGTACACTGAAAAGATGACTGTTGTCGAAGCGGATGAAGATGAGGGCGATCCGGACTACGAGCCGATATTTACCCCCGGACAGCAGTTACGGACCGTCGAGAAGGACCAGTTGACGTTTGAAGCGGGCGTCCACGGGCTGATCGGCATGCTTTACTATATCGGCAACAGATGGGCCGTGTCCGCGGAGGGCCGGATCCAGATACTCCAGACCAAGTTCCCGCTCACAATACTGAACGAGGACGGCGAACCGGAAGAGGTCAAGTTCGACGTCGACCTGTCCGGATTCGTTCTCGCCATCGGTTTATCGTACGCATTCTAGCCGAAAGCCATACGGCCGGCGGGACCATCGACGGGTTCCCCATCCCGCCGGCCACTCCAGAGCCACCCCATCCATCACGCCCTACCCGGGAGGGGACATGACCAGAAACATCGCCGTCAAGCCGGACAGTATCACAGGGAAGGACGACGTCGTCATCCTGCCGCTCTTCAGCAAGACCAGGAAACTCCAGGGATCGGCGGCGGCGCTGAACCGCTCGTGCAAATCGCTGATCAGCCATTATCTCGACAAAGGCATGTTCGGCGCGGACGCCGGTGAAACATTCCTGGTGGGCCTGCGGTTTCCGAAGTCGCCTTCACACGTGCTGCTCCTCGGGCTCGGCGAGCGCGGCAAGCTCGACGCCGAAGCGGCGGCCAGCGTCGGCGGCGCCGCGTCAAAAGCGCTCTCCCGCAACAAGTTCAAGTCCGCCGCGCTGATCACCGATCATGCGCTCGCCGGCGAGGATCTCCCGGGATTCGTGCGGTCATTCGTCAAGGGCTTCGAACTCGCCCAATACAGCTATTCGCTCAAAAAGAAACCGCCGAAACCCGCACCATTATCCCGGTTGACGGTCCTGACGGATGGTGACCGGGGGCAGCTGACGGATGTGATCCGCCGGGCGAGGGTGGCGGCACAGTGCGCTGCCCGCGCCAGGGATATGGTCAACACACCGGCAAACATACTGACGCCCGTCGAGCTGGCAAAGCGCGCGCGCGCCATCTCGAAGGAGCACGCTATTGCCTGCCGCGTAATCGGCCCGGCGGTAATGAAGAAAGAAAAAATGGGCGCGATTCTCGATGTGGCGGAGGGGAGCCGTGAGGAACCCCGCCTCATCGTTATGGAATACAACAAGGCGCAAAAAGAACTACCCCTGGTCTGCCTGGTGGGCAAGGGTGTCACGTTCGACTCGGGCGGCATATCGCTGAAACAGTGGAACGGCATGCACGAGATGAAGGGCGATATGGGGGGCGCGGCGGTGGTTATCAATACGATTGCGGCGGCGGCCAGCCTCGAACTCCCCGTTCGCGTTACGGCGGTGGTGCCGGCGGTCGAGAACATGCCGGACGGAACGGCGTTGAAGCCGGGTGACGTGGTGACGACGTACTCGGGCGAAACGATCGAAGTGATTACGACCGACGCGGAAGGACGGTTGATCCTGGCCGACGCGCTGACTTACGTCCGCAAGAACTTCGAACCCGCGATCACGATCGATTTTGCCACGCTGACGGGCGCGGTCCTGATCGCGCTGGGAACACGAATCGCGGGTGTGATGGGTAACACACAGCCCGAGATCGATCGCCTCCTGGCGGCTGGCGCAAAGGCCGGCGAGCCGGCCTGGCAGCTCCCGCTGGACGACCACTTCTACAAATCGGTCAAAGGCGACATCACGGACTACAAGAACTACTCGGGCCGTGACGGATCGATCATAACGGCGGCGGCCCTCATCGGGAAATTCGCGGGCGACGCCCCGTGGATCCACGTTGATATCGCGGGGACGTTCTGGAACTCGGGCAGCAGCACGTCGTACCAGGAGAAGGGTGCGACGGGCTACGGCGTCGACCTCGCCCTCCAGTTCCTCGAGGATTTCGCGGCTTCACAGCCGTCATAGCGCATGACCGCGCGCCGGCCGCATGGCGCCGGGCCTGTCGATCAGAGAGGGATCACTTCCAGATGGTGCGGTCGCGGCCCGTGAAGAACACCCACGCGCCCACGACGGCCGCCGCGTTGAGGACAATAAACGTCCACGACAGCCTGGCCGGGGCGCCCAGCTTCGACTTTCCCGCCGGCGTCAGGCTGAGGAAGCCCAGCGCGTAGAACGCCAACTGAAGCACGAAAAAAACCCGCAACAACGCCACGCTCGAGAGTGCGCTCGTTACCAGGGCGGCAACGCAGAAGTAAGGCACCACCAGCCGAAGCAATTTGTGCGAGGCGAACTGGAAGAATACGCGGTTCCTGAACGGATTGAGCAGTCGCTTTTCCATCGCCACCGCCTGGTAGTTCCCCGCGAGCGTACGTACCTTGCGCGCGAATTCTTGAGACGCCGTCGCCGAGGCGATGTCGTAAGCCCTGGCCGAACGCGCGAACACCACGCGAAAACCCCGCAGCACGATCCGCATCGGCACGAGAAAATCGTCGAGTAGAGTGTTCTCGTCCAGCGGAACATAAAGCCGTTTGCGGATCGCGTATATCGAGCCCGTCGCCCCCACCACCGAGTCAGCCGCGCTCTCGCTGCGGCGGATCAGTTTTTCGTACCGCCAGTACATCCCGACTCCCTCTTCCACGTCCGACCCGGCTCCCGGCTCGATGATCAGCTCGCCGCTGACGGCCCCCACCCGATCGTCCGAGAGCGTCGCCACCAGCTCGGCGAATACGTTCTCTCCAAACCGCTGCCGGGCGTCGGCGAATACCACGATGTCGTGCGACGCCGTGTCGACGCCCGCGTTCAGTGCGCCCGACTTCCCCGTCGCCCCGGGAAGTTCGACGACCTTGACGCGGTCGTCCCCGAACTGGCGAGCCAGCTCCACCGTTCGGTCGGTGGAACCGTCTGACACCACGACGACCTCGACCAGCTCCGGCGGATAATCCTGTGAGAGCAGGTTCTCGATCCGGGCTCGGATGTTGATTTCTTCGTCCTTCACGGCCAGCACCACCGACAACGCTTCGCTCGTGTAGCGCTTTGCCACGCGGCGGGGCAACAGAGCCCCCCAGAGAAGGATGATCACCGGGTAACCCACGTACGTGTAAACGATTACCGCGGCGCAGATGAAGAACCCGGTATCCAAATCTCAGCTCCCCAGTCCCAGTTTCCGGACCCGGCGATAGCCCGACTCGCCGAGGGCGCGCCGCGCAAGCTTCAGGGCCCGATCCCTCGCGTAGGCAGGAAACAGCCGTCCGATCGAGGCGTCGACGCAGGCCCCGAATCGTTCGCGGGTCGTCGCCGCGGTCACGGGCAACCTGCGGAATTCAAACCGGCTTCCCCGGCACGGGTTGAGCCCGAACTCCGACGTGCAGACGGCCCGGTACGAAAGACGCTTCAGCGCGGAGATGCCGCGACTGCCGATCCTCCCCCCCGGCGGCGCGTAGATACGCACTTCCACTCCGGCTGCAGCTTCCAGCGCCTGCCGCGACAGGGCCAGTTCTTCCTCTTCCTCCTGTGCAGACAACGTCGTGATAAAGCGGTGGGTCACGCCGTGCGAGCCGATTTCCATGCCCGCCGCGGCCATCGCCGACAGCATCCCGGGTTCCAGGCCTCCGTCAGCCCCGATCCGTTCGCTTCCCACAAAAAAAGTAGCACTGAAACCATGCTCCTTCAGAACGGGCAGCGCGTGGACATAGTCGGACCGGTTGCCGTCGTCGAAGGTCAGTGCGACCCAGTCCGGCGGCACCGCTCCGTCGCTGTCGAGAGACTCGAGAACCGCCCGCATCGATACGCCGCACCGCCCGCGAGACGAGATCCGGGCCAACTGCCAGCGGAACTCGTCCACTTCGACGGCGTAGCGGGCCTCTTCGGCGTCCCCGCCGGGCACAGGGCACTCGGCGGAGACGATCCGGTGGTACATCAATATTGGAAATCGGGACATGGTAATGTTTCGGGTTCGGGAAGCCGGGCGGGCGCTTTCCGACGGTTTCGCGCCATGATGATCGCTCTCGAAAGATTTGTCCAACAGTATAGCAACTATGATACCATGCGATGGCGTCCCGATTCGGGGGGCGGTAACGGCCCCTTCATGACATAATTATCACGAACCGAATTCGCTTTCCGGCGTACAAAGGACCAGAAACCAGACCCCACAAGGAGCCCCGAACATGAAGAATGCTCTGCTTTTCGCCGCCGCTTTGCTCGCTCTCGCAAGCGCCGTGGCGTCGGCCGGCAAGCTGCCACCGGAATTCACCTACACGATTTACGTCGAAGGCCAGGAGGTCGGCAAGTCCACCACCAAGGTGACGGAGGAGGCCGGAGTCTACGTTTTTGATACCAGCACCGATCTTGCCTTCAACGAATTCAAGCTGAGCCTGGACACGCGGACCGTGGTCGACAACAAGACATTCCTCCCCCTGCGCTTTACCTATACGGGTGAGAAGATGGGGACTTTGCTCGATGGCGAAACGACGATAACGGGAAACGAAGCCACGTGTGTAACCGGTGAGCACGGTCAGAGTTACACCTCTACGCGCACGTCCACTCACCCGGATGTGCTCCTGTTCGAGGAATACGTAATGGACCACGAGGTCATCATCGCCCGGGCCTTCTGGGAGGGAGGACCGGAAGCGAAGGATTACGGCATCCTCTTCCCTTCGGCGGCCAGAATGTCGGCCGCAAGCATCGGCAAGGGCAGCGAGCTGGCGTTCGAGTCGGACACCAAGGAAGCGTACTGCGTCAAGCTCATCATCAGCCTCCAGGGGGGCTCTCCCTACGCCAGTTACTACGACCCCGAGCGGGGCCTGCCCGTCTACCTGGCCTTTCCGGGGACCTCGACCGAGGTGTTTCTCGACGAGTTTTTCGACGGAAAACCGGTCAGCCGCTACCGCAAGCACTAGGCCTGACCGGCGGCTCGAATCCAATGGAGATACACCGCCTGGCGCCCGGAGGGGGATTTTTGCCCCCCCCAAAGACATTTCGGGCGCCTTTCTAACCCCTTCTTAAACCGGGTTTTGCGCATAAGGACGCCACAAACCCCGGTTTTTACGTTTGACACCCGCCGCCGGGTCCGGTATCATTGTCCCAGCTTCAAAGCATAAGCTATTTCTTGAGACGGCAGCCCGGCCCGCCCGTAGCAGCGGTGGTCCGGACCCGTTATTTTTTTTGGACGCAAAAGCATGAACAGGCAGAAGAGACATACCCGGTGGATATCACGCCTCAAGCTCGCGATACGCGGGATGGGTGTCCAGTTGCTGCTGGCCGCCTGGGTCGTCCCCGATCGGGTCGGCAGGACGGCGGCGCGGCTGCGGGCCGATTTCCCCGTGGCCCGCACGGCATTTCTGCTGGCCGTCTGCGCAGCCATCGTCGTCCCGACCGCCCTCTACAAGAACGAGCGGGAACGCCGGATCGAGGTAGCCGGAGCCTACAGGAGTCTCAACATCCGATCGAGCGTCGAGATTTCGACACTCGGAACCACCCTCCAGACGCTCCTCACCGAGCAGGACTACCTGCGATCGCTGCTCCTCGACGCCGGATACACCGTGGTCAGCGGCGACCGCCTCTGGATGCGCCTCATGGCAACAGGATACTCCAGCAGCGTGTTGGAGACCGACGACACGCCCTTCATCACGGCGTCGAACACCAGGACACGCCCCGGTGTGGTGGCGCTCTCCCGCGACATACTCGGCCGCTACAACGGCCAGGCGCCCTTCAGATTCGGCGACGCCATCCATATCAGCGGCATCGGCGATTTCTCGGTAGAAGACTCCATGCACTGGCGCTGGCGCAAGCGACTCGACATCTGGTTCCCCTCCCGTGAGGCGGCACGCAATTTCGGCATTCGCAGCGTGACGGTCACCCTTCCCCTCACCCCCATCAACGGCCTCGATGCGACCAACCCGGACGAATTCGCCGGCGTCGCCGGATCCTCGAGCTTCGTGGCCAACTCGGCCCTCCCGCAGTAACGGCGCCCCATACCCACCGGATCACGCCGGTTTTTTCGGACCATTCTAGTCTCATTTTGTAACAAGCTATAATATATACTGTTATCCGAGATTGGTCGCGTAAACGCGTCCTTTTTGGTCCGCTTTTTTGGTTGCATCCGGTCCAGATTCAACGTATTATGGCATCACATCGGAGCGGCCGAACCGAGGGGATGGCACCGGCCCCGGGTTTTGTAACCACCGCACCCACGTAAAGCTTCTGAATATAATCAGTTAATGCACTCCGCACAAAAAAGCGTCGGGAAAGTCCGGAGATCCGAAGGCCGTCGGCTACCGGACCGCAGTGAAGGGAGTATCGTTGAAAAACTTCCAGGTTATCGTCATCGGCAGCGGACCCGGCGGCTACGTCGCGGCTATACGGGCCGCCAATAACGGCCTCAAGACAGCGATAGTCGAGAAGGATCCCTTTCTCGGCGGGACGTGCCTTCACCGCGGGTGCATCCCCACGAAGGCGCTGCTACACTCCGCCGAGGTTTACGACCAGTGCAAGCACGCCGATGAGTTGGGCATCTCGATCGAAAACCTCAAGCTCGACGTGGCCACGGTCTACAGGCGCAAGAACCGGATCGTGGGCAAGCTGTCCAAGGGAATCGCGTTTCTCATGAAGAAGCGCAAGGTCGAGGTATTCACGGGACTGGGCAGTTTTGTCGACGCCGGCACGATCAGGGTCGCCGGCCCCGGCGGCGAAGAGACCATCAAGGGTGACCAGATCGTCATCGCCACCGGCTCCGTACCAATGAGCCTCCCGCACATGGAACCCGACGGCAAATCGATCATCAACAGCGACCACATCCTGCAAATGGAAGAGATCCCGGGCAGACTCGCCGTCGTCGGCAGCGGTGCCGTCGGGGTTGAGTTCGCCTCGATATTCCGGTCGTTCGGGAGCGAAGTAGCCCTCATCGAGCTTCTTCCCCATCTCCTGCCGCTGGAGGACGAGGAGTGCGCGGCGCAGCTCGACCGTTCGTTCAAGGCGCGCGGCATCAAGAACTATATCGGCACAGAGGTCACCGCAATCGCCCCGGCCGCCGGCAAAAAGGGCGCGGTGTTGTCGTTGTCGAAAGACGCTCAAGCGTCGTCGCTCGAGGTCGACAAGGTCCTCGTCGCCATCGGCCGCCGTCCAGTCACCGACGAACTGGGGCACGAAGCGATCGGAGTCGAGATGGACGGACGCTTCGTCCGCGTCGACGAATATATGCGCACGAGCGTCCCCAATGTCTACGCCATCGGCGACGTCGTGAAGACGCCTCAACTGGCCCACGTCGCGTCCGCCGAGGGGATTCTCGCGATGGACCATATCGCCGGCAGGCACGTAGACCCGATCGACTACGAAAAGGTCCCGAGTTGTACGTATTCGCAGCCGGAGGTTGCCAGCGTCGGCCTCACGGAAAAAACAGCCCGGGAGCGGGGGTACGACGTTCGGGTCGGCAAATTCCCGTTCTCGGCGATCGGCAAGGCGATGATCGTCGGAGAGACGGACGGTTTCGTCAAGATAGTCGGCGAGGCCCGGTACGACGAAGTCCTGGGGGTCCACATCATCGGCCCGAAGGCGACAGAACTCATCGCCGAGGCCTGCCTGGGCATGAAGCTGGAAACAACAGTGGAAGAAATCGCGCACACGGTCCACGCACACCCGACGCTGTCGGAAGCGATGCTGGAAGCGGCGCATGGAGTCTATGGCGAAACGATCCACATCTAGTCAATACGACATCGTTGCCCCTGAAGCACTGGAGCTCCACGACGACGAGCTGCTGGAGCTCTACCGCTACATGCGGCTGAACCGGAGGCTGGACGAACGGCTCGGCAACCTGTACCGGCAGAACCAGGTGGTCGGCGGCCTCTACTCGAGCCTGGGCGAAGAAGCCACCTCGGTCGGCAGTGCCTATGCGCTGCGCGACGGAGACTACGTAGCGCCCATGATCCGCAACCTCGGCGCGCTCCTCGTACGCGGCGTCCGGCCGGTCGACGTTGTCGCCCAGTACTGCGCGCGCGCCACAGGGCCCACGGGGGGACGCGACCTGAATCTCCACTTCGGTTCGGTAGCGGACGGGATTATCGCGCCCATCAGCGTGGTTGGCGCCATGATACCGGTGGTCGCCGGAATCGCGCTGGAGCTCAAGATGCACGCCAGGCCCAACGTCGCGCTGACGTACATCGGCGACGGCGGCACCAGTACCACCGATTTCCACGAAGGTATAAATTTTGCCTCGGTCCATGCGCTCCCGATGATCCTTATCGTTCAGAACAATGGCTACGCCTACTCGACGCCGGTTTCGATGCAGGCGAATGTCGAGAACCTGTCCGTAAGGGCGCGAAATTACGGCATTCACGGGGAAACCGTCGACGGCAACAACGTCCTGGTTGTCATGGACGCCGTCCGGCGCGCGCGAAAACTGTGCGTCGAGGGCGGAGGTCCGGTGCTGATCGAAACGAAGACGTTCCGGCGCAAGGGACACGCCGAACACGACGACGCCGGGTACGTGCCCGACGAATTGAGAAAGCACTGGGAAGCAAAAGACCCGATCGAGGCGATGAGGCGATATCTCGTCGCGCGTGGAACGGTGTCATCTGAAGAACACCTGAACGAAATTGACGACAAGATAGAACAAAAACTGGAGACAGACGTCCGGGAGGCGCTCGACGCCCCGTTCCCCGAGCCGGACGTCCACGTGGAGGACGTATATGCCCGGTAGACGAACGGCAGCAGGTAACAAACGCGGGGGGAAAGCACCCCGCAAATCCGCGGAGAACAAGCCGGCGTCCGAGACGCCGGCGTCGCAGGCGATGTCGATCGACAGGGATACCAAGGTCAAGATGCTCCACTACATGCGCCTCACGCGCACGATCGAAGACCGGATAGAACGCAAGCTGTACCGGCAGGGCCGGATCGTGGGAGGCGTTTACGTCGGTCTCGGCCAGGAAGCGATCTCGATCGGCACGGCGATTCACATGCTGGAAAACGACGTCGTCGCCCCCTCCCACCGCGACATGGGAGTCTTCCTCATGCGCGGCATCACGCCCCGCCGGATCATCGCCCAGTACATGGGGCGGCAATCGGGGCTGACACGCGGCAAGGACGGCAACATGCACATGGGCGACATGGCCCACAATGTAATCGCCTTTGTCAGCCACCTCGCCGACAACGTACCCGTCGCCGCCGGCGTGGCGCTGGCGTTCAAACAACGGGGCGAGCAGAACGTGGCGCTGTGCTATCACGGCGAGGGGGCAACCAGCCGGGGTGATTGGCACGAAGGGATCAACCTGGCGTCGGTACAAAGGCTCCCGGTGGTGTATTTCGTCAACAACAACGCCTACGCATACTCGACGCCGCAGAGACTCCAGATGAACATCGAGAACGTCGCCGACCGTGCCCAGGGCTACGGCATCCCGGGAGAGATCGTCGACGGCAACGATATCATCGCCGTCTATCACGCCGCCAGGAAAGCCATCGACCACGCGCGCTCGGGCGGCGGGCCTTCGCTGGTCGAATTCAAGACATTTCGCATGACGGGACACTCCGCCCACGACGACGCCGGGTACGTACCCGAGGAGCTCTTTGCAGAGTGGAAGAAGAAAGACCCGATCGACCGGTACGAAAACACCCTCCTCGATGAGGGCATCATCTCGCGTGAAGACATCGAACGGATGCAGAACGAGATCGACGCGATCATCGACGACGCGGTCGAGTGGGCCGAGAACGAGCCGCTGCCGGATGCCGGGGAACTGACCAGAGACGTTTACTCCGAAAAATAATCGAACGAACAGGAGCCGATACCATTGAAGACAACTTATCTGGAAGCGATCAGACAAGCGATGTGGGAGGAGATGGAGGCCGACGAGAGGGTCTACATCCTCGGCGAGGACGTGGGCATCTACGGCGGCGCTTTCAAGGTAACGAAGGGCATGCTCGACCACTTCGGTGACTCCAGAATCATCGACACGCCGATCAGCGAGTCCGCCATCGTTGGCGCGGCGATAGGTTCGGCGCTGGTGGGAATGCGGCCGATCGCCGAGATGCAGTTTATCGATTTCATCTCGTGCGCCTTCGACCAGATCGTCAACTTTGCCGCCAAGTGCCGGTATCGCTGGGGCGCCGGGGTGCCGATCGTGGTGCGCGGACCCTGCGGCGGCGGCGTCCACGGCGGGCCGTTTCACTCCCAGAACGTCGAATCCTATTTTTTCAACGTTCCGGGCCTGAAGATCGTCTGCCCGTCGAC
>CBDUWU010000059.1:0-16405 GCA_965371015.1 uncultured bacterium
CGTCACATTCGCATTGGCCGATCCTCCCGGGACCGTCACATTCACACTGGCCAATTCTCGTATGATGCAATTAATATCATAACGTCATGACCGCATCCACCCGCCTGATGAACAAGAACTTCTTCCTGCTGTGGCAGGGGCAGTTCGTGAGCCGGCTCGGCAGCCAGGCGTACATGATCGCCATGATGTTCTGGCTGAAGCACGCGACCGGCTCGGCGACGCTCATGGGGACCCTCATGATGCTCAGCATGCTGCCGATGGTCCTTCTGGGGCCGTTCGGGGGTACGTTCGCCGACCTGCATTCCCGCAAGAAAATCATCGTGGTCAGTGACCTGGTGTTCGGCGTGTCGGTGCTCTCACTCGCCGCGGTCATGTTCACCATGCCGGACGCGACGGGACTGATTGTGGTATGGCTTACCGTGGTTTCGGTGGTTTTGGGTGTGGTGAGCGCGTTCTTCCATCCGGCCATCACGGCGGCGATCCCCTCGCTGGTCACGACCGAGCAGGTGCCGGCGGCGAATTCGATCAACGAAAGTACCCACCATATTTCCACGCTGATCGGGCAGGGGATCGGCGGTGTCCTGTTCAGAATCCTGGGCGCGCCGGTGCTGTTCCTGATCGACGGTATCACGTTCATATACTCGGCGATCAGCGAGGCGTTCATCACGATTCCGCAGGACATTCCCCAGCGCAAGCCGTCGTGGCGCGAGGAGTCCCGGCGCTTCATCGATGAGACCCGCGACGGCCTGAAATCCGTCTGGGGGAGGACCGGCATGCGAAACCTCTTTCTCGCTTCCGCGGGAATGAATTTCTTCGCGATGCCGTACATGGTGCTGTTTCCGTTTTACGTCGAGGACGTACTCGGCGTAACGCCCGACTGGTACGGCTTCATCCTCGCGGGATACGGCGGAGGGAGTCTTGTGGGCTACTTGATCTACGGGTCCCTCCGGGTGTCCGGCCGTGCCCGCGGAAGGATGCTGATCGGCTGTCTCGTGGCGCTGTCGGCCAGCCTCGCCGCCCTGGGGATCAGCGAACACACGTGGACGAGTCTCGCCCTGGTGTCCCTGGCGGGCCTGTTCGGCGGGGTATTCAACGTGGCCACAATCACACTCATTCAACTCGACACACCCGACGAGATGAGGGGCAGGATGTTCGGTTTGCTCCACACGCTGGTGGGCGGCCTGGCGCCGATCTCGATGGGGCTGACGGGAGTGGTCGCGGACCTGCTCGACCACAATGTGCAGTTGATATTCGTTGTGTGCGGCGCTTGCCTGGTCGTGATTTCCATCGTGCTATCGTCGAGCCGCCAGTTCCGGTCGTTCGTTTCCACGGAATCGAACGCCGAGTAACCCTGAGTATCTTGTCTGTTGTTGCCAACTCCAAGTGAAATAATTAATTATCAGATAAATGATTGACGTGACACCTTCGGCGTCGTTAAGGTGGTCATAACGAATGGATCTGGCCACAGTGACTACGATGGAGGTGCGCATGACCACAGTGCGTGAAATTCTGCAGGCAAAGGGGAATCAGGTCTGGACGATCGATCCGGACAAAACGGTGTTCGACGCGTTAACCCTCATGGCGGCCAAGGAAATTGGCGCCCTGGTCGTCGTTGAAGATGGGAGTATTTGCGGTATGGTCTCGGAGAGGGACTACGCGCGCAAGGTGATCCTCAAGGGCAAATTTTCGCGCGACACACTGATTCGAGATATCATGACCTCGAAGGTCTGCTACGTGTCCCCGGAAAACCGGATAGAGGAATGCATGGCGTTGATGACGGACAAGACCGTGCGCCACCTTCCCGTGATGGAAAACGACGAACTAACGGGTATCGTCTCGATCGGTGATGTGGTAAAATCCGTCATCTCCGACCAGGAGTTTATCATTTCTCAACTCGAGTCGTATATCATGGGGAAGTAATCCGGCCCTTCCAACGGAATTCGTAAAGCATGAACATACTCTTGATAGAGCCCTATTTCACGGGTTCGCACCGGCAGTGGGCCTCGGGCTACCAGGCGAGCAGCGGGCACGGCGTCGAGATCCTCAAACTGTCGGGCGCCAACTGGAAATGGCGGATGCACGGGGGAGCGGTCACGCTCGCCAGGCGCTTCATGGAGTCCGGTTCGACACCGGATATAATCCTGGCCACCGACATGCTGGACCTGACGACATTTCTAGCACTCACCCGCAGGAAGACCGCAAACATACCGACGGCGATTTATTTTCACGAAAACCAGCTGACGTATCCCTGGTCACCGACCGATCGCGACGTGGTGCATAACCGCGACAAACACTACGGATTTATCAATTACGCGTCGGCAATGGCGGCCGATGCGGTGTTTTTTAATTCGCGGTACCACATGGAATCGTTTTATGAAGAGGCGGTCAGGCTGCTCAAGCATTTTCCCGACCACAACGAAGCCGGCTCCATCGATTCTTTGCGCGACAAGAGTTCGGTGCTCCCGCTGGGGATGGACCTGCGCCGCCTCGACGAGTACACCGATTTCGTCGGTCAAGGCACCGATGCAGTCGGAGGCCCGCTGGTCGTCTGGAATCACCGCTGGGAGTACGACAAGAACCCCGAAGAGTTCTTCCAGGCGCTGCGGACGCTGGCCGACGACGAAGTGCCGTTCCGTCTGGCCGTGCTGGGTGAGAATTTCAGCCAGGTCCCGGTCGTTTTCCTTAAAGCACGTGACCGGCTTGGCGACAGGGTTGTTCAGTTTGGTTATGCGGAAGACTTCGAAGCTTACGCCCACTGGCTGCACGGCGCCGATGTGCTCCCGGTGACGTCTCACCAGGACTTTTTCGGCGCCGGGGTGGCCGAGGCGATATATTGCGGCTGCCGGCCGCTACTCCCCCGGCGGCTGGCATTTCCCGAGCTCCTGCCCGACGAGGCCGCCGAATCAGAAGCTTTCTATGCGAATTATGACGAATTTCTCGACCGGTTGCGGGCGCTGCTGCTCGACCCGAAGCCATCCGGCGGCGGGTATCGAGACGCAATCGCGCGATTCGACTGGCAAAAAATGGCGCCGGATTACGATCGAGCGCTGGAAGACGTGGCCAACAACGCTTTGTAAAGGATATTGAATGCGAACGGGTTGGAAATCGATTCTCATCATTGTCGCCGTCGCAGCCGTACTGTCGCTGCCGTACGGCCACCGCTGGAATCTCTTGATGCACATCGTCGGGGCGATCGTTTTCATGGGGAACATCGTGGTGACGGCAGTGTGGATGTCGATGGCGCGACGGTCGGGCGTTCCGGCAAATCTTCGCTTCGCCGCGCACGGCGTGCTCGCGGCGGATATCTATCTGACGACTCCGGGTGTCGTGCTCTTGTTCGTAAACGGACTGATCCTGAGTTTTCACTGGTTCGAGAAGGGGGGGGCGGGCTGGCTCCACGTGTCGATGGGGCTCTTCGTGCTGTCGGGCGTCGCGTGGCTGGCGCTACTCGTTCCCATACAAAGAAAACTGGCACGCCTGGCCGCCGAAGGCGCTCCCGGAGACGACTTGCCGGCCGGGTTCCGCCCGGCGCTCAAAGCCTGGTTCCGGTGGGGTGGTATCTTGACGCTGCTCCCCCTCATCACCCTCGTCCTGATGGTCCTCAAACCGGAATTGTGGCACGGCTAGCCGTCGATCGCCGGCGGCGGCGAAGCCGCCGGTACGGGTTTTCGCCCGAGGAGGGTCCTGACCCGCGCCGACAACTCGACTGCCATCGAGAACACGAGCGGTGTAACGAACAGCGTGAACACGGTCGAGAACGCGAGTCCTCCCACCACCACGGCGCCCAGACCGCGGTACAACTCCGACCCGGCGCCCGGCATGATCACCAGCGGCAACATTCCGAGATTCGACGTCCCCGTCGACATGAAAATTGGGCGTACGCGTACCCGAACGGATTCCTTGACGGCGGACCGCGCGTCCATCCCGCCCCTCATCAAGAGCAGGGCCTGGTAGACGATCAGGATCGAGTTGTTGATCACGGTGCCGACCAGGATCACGAATCCCAGCATGGTAAGAATGTCGAGCTGCTGCGACGGGTCGAACAACTGGACGACCCGCAGCCCGATGACGCCTCCGAATGTCGCCAGCGGCACGGTGACGAGGATCACCAGCGGATACAGAAACGACTGGAACAGGGCCGCGAGGAGCAGGTAGACCAGCACGATGACCAGTACGAAATTGGCCTTCAACGCGGACTTCAGCCGGGAGAGGTCGTCGGCGGCGCCTGACATACGGACGTCGTAGATGCCGCCGATCGTCCCGTCTTCGCGCAGCGGAGCCACAATCTGATTTTCAATCCGGGAAATAGCCTCTTCGAGGGCGATGTCTTCGGGAAGCACCGTCTCGATCGACACGGCCCGCTGCCGCTCGACGTGGTTGATCTGAACCGGTCCCTGCTGGAGTGCGATGGTGGTGACGTCGCCCAGCGTAATTACGCGTCCGGACGGTGTCGCCAGCGGGAGCTGTGCGATGTCCTGTGTGTGACGGCTCCAGGCGTCTCCACCTTTGACGATCAGGTCGATCTCTCTGCCGTTGTGGAAGTAATCGCCCACCTTCATCCCGTCGACGAGTGAATTGACCGATATGCCGATGTCCGACGCCGTGAACCCCACGTCGGCGGCGCGTGCACGGTCGGGCTTGATCCGCACCTCGGGGTTGCCGAGGTCGAGCCCCGGAATCGGTCGGCTGCTCGAACCGGGCAGAACCTCGGCCACCTGTCCGAATACCTGCGTGGCGATCTCCAGGACCTGCGGCAGGTCGGGGCCGGTAATGTCGATCTTGACCGACCTCGTTCCGGCAAATCCGCGTGCAAACAGCGATGACTGGTTGGCGAAACCGATCGCCCCGGGAACGGTAAAAAGGGTCCGGTTGGCCAGCGGGACGAGTTCCGCCGCCCGCGCCGGGTCGCGCGCGCGCATCCCCATGAACGCCTGTCCGGGAAATGCGACAAAGAAGTAATTGTCCAGACCTCCGCCGGGCATATCGACGGCTTCGCTGGCGGGCGTTTCCCACATGGGCGCGAACTGTGCCTCCACCGACTTGGCCACGTCGAGCATCTCATCGATATTGTATCCGGGCGGCGGGAGCAAAAAGCCGAAGACGAAATTCTGATTGCCGTTGGGCAGGTATTCGGATGGCGGAAGGAGCGCGAACGACAGTCCCAGCGTGATGGCCACCACGCCGACGACGAACCCGATCCGCCGCAGGTTGCGGGCGTTGATGAAATCGACCGTTCGCGAGACCAGGTCGGCGAACCGACCCAGCCAGGTGTTCCGGCCGTCCTGGCCCGCGTGCCCCCTGGAAAGCTTCAGCACGCGCGCACTCATCGACGGAATGACCGTAATAGCGACGATCAATGAAACCACGATCGCGCTCGAAATTGCGATTGCAATGTCACGGAACAACTGCGCGGCGCGCTCCTGAATGAACATGAGCGGAAAGAACACGGCCACTGTCGTCAGGGTTGACGCGAGCACCGCGCCCCATACCTCGCGGGCGCCGTCGGCGGCGGCCTGCCAGCGTTTCTTGCCCAACTGCTGGTGGCGGTAGATATTCTCCAGCACGACGATCGAGTTGTCCACCACCATGCCGATGGCGAACGCGATGCCGGCCAGCGAGATCACGTTGATCGTGCGGCCGAACAGGAACATGGTGAGGAAGGTGGTGACGGCCGAAATCGGGATGGAAACACCGATAATGAGAATAGAGGACGGGGAGCGCAGGAAGAGGAACAACGTCATCACGGCGAGCAGCGCGCCGAGGTACATATTTTTGAACACCCGGTCGATGGACGAGTTGATGTACACCGACTCCTGGTATACGATTTCGACGCGCATGCCGCGCGGCTCGAGGATGTCGCGGTTGACGATTGCCATCTGTTCCGTCAATCCTTCGAGTACGGTCAGCACGTTGGCGCCGGGTTGCGACTGCGCATTGAAGGCGATGGCGGGTTTGCCCATGTGCCGGACGAGCGCTCGAGGCTTCTGGTACGACACCGTAACGTCGGCCACGTCGCCGACGTAGATCGGGACACCCCCGCGGACGGTGATGATCGTTTCCTCGACGTCGCGCGGCGACTCGTACCTCGATATCGTGCGCACCACGTAACGCCGCTTGCCCTCGCCGAAATCGCCTCCGGAAATGTCCGCGTTCTCGTTTCGCAGCGCCGCACGGATCTGCGGTATCGTGATCTGCATCGACGCCAGTAATCCGGGGTCGAAGGTCACGTGGAGTTCCTGCTCGAGTCCTCCGAACACGTTGATGCCGGACACCCCGTCGACCCGCTCCATTCGCGGCTGTACGAGGTCCTCTATCATGTACTGCATGTGCGGTAGATAGATGTCGTCCCGTTCGGGTTTGACGACGAACCACGCGATCGACCGGTCGAACGGACCCGACGAAGAAACGATGGGCTGGTCGGCGTTCTCGGGGTAGGAGGGCACTTCATTGAGCTTGTTCGACACCCGGACGGTGGCGGCGGTCAGGTCGGTGCCCATGTCGAATTCGAGAGTGATCTGACCGTAGCCGTCGAAGGACGACGACGTCATCTCCAGGGCGCCCTCGACGGACTTCAGGTACTTTTCCTGTTTCTGGATGATTTCTTTTTCGACTTCTTCGGGGGATGCGCCGGGCCATACCGTTCGAATGTTGATCACCGGGCGCTGGACCTCGGGCGTGAGCTGGATCGGCACCCGGGTGAGCGCGAGCATTCCGCCGATGACCGCAAGAAGGACGCCGACCACCACGGTCACGGGAAATCGAATGGAGGCGGTGGTCAGACTCATGATCCTCCACTGCCGTTGTCATCGGCAGTGCGGACGGGGCTGCCCGGGCGTATCCGTTCGTTGCCCCGGATCACAACCCGCATTCCCTCGGACAGTCCTTCGCCGGTAACTGCGATCATGTTCCCGTCGGTCGAGCCGACGATCACGGGGATCGACACCGCTTTGCCGTCGGCGATCGTGTACACCATTGTCTGCGCGCCCTGGCGAACGATCGCATCCTTCGACACGGCCAGGCTGATGAATTTTTCGTTGAGCGAAAGTGTCGCCCTGACCAGCATGCCCCCGCCGAGGTTGTGGTTTTTGTTGTCCACCTTTACGATCACCCGGTACGTGTGGGTGTTTTCGTTGGCGTTGGGGGCGATACCGGAAATCCTGCCCGTTACCGGCGCACCGGTGTTACCCGTGACGGCGATCGACACTTCGGTCCCGATGGCGACGTGGCCGAAAAACCGCTCCGGCAGGTCGGCGGTGACCTTTACCTGCTTGAGATCGACCAGCTGGTACACGGGCGTGCCCGGGCTGACCCACTCGCCGACGTCCACCAGTTGGCGCACAGTGAAGCCGCCATAAGGGGCCCGGATCGAACAGTTGTCCAGATCGAGTGCGAGCTGCTTTTCCTGGGCCATCATCTGCTTGTGCCATTCTTCCGCACGGGTGGCGTTGGCTTCGTCCTCGTCGAGTTTGCCTTCGGATACGAGCGTCTGTTCGTGGAGATTCCGGGACCGCGCGAGTTCTTTTCTCGCGAAGTCGAGCTGCGCCACCGCCTGCGCGACCTCGGCCCGCTTTGCGTCGAGGGCGTAACTCGTCCTGCGCGGGTCGATACTGACCAGGACGTTGCCTTTTCCCACCCGGTTACCCTCCAGTGCGTCGATCCGTACAACGCGGCCGGTCACCTCGGCGACGATACGGCTGTTGGCGATCGCCTGGGTGCGGCCCACGAGTGTGATCTGGTCGTAAAACTCCATCTGCTTGACGGAATCGGTTTTGACGAGAGTGGGCGGCATCTGCGCGGCGGCGGCGCCACCGAGTGCAAGCAACAACACTCCGAGCCGCCAGGGGATAGTTCTGTTCATGGCGTAGTTTCCTGTTTTTTCTCGACAGGTACGATATTGAATTGACTGCGAGAAGTGTGTTCGGGATGACTAATATCTACCCCGAATTCTAAGTGAGAATTGGTTCCGTGTCAACAGGACAGGTGGGAAGCGGCCGCAGACCACACGGTCCCCAAGTCGTCTGATATGATTGTCATTTCGGGGTCGCTGGCTTAGTATCTCTATTATTTATGGACGATTTCTCCGCCGATACTTCGCCGGGACCCGGCCCCGTGGCCTCACCCGACCGCGTCGATTCACTCGACGTTCTCCGCGGCGTGGCCGTTCTGGGCATCTTCGTCATGAACATCCCGTGGTTCGCCATGTACGGTTCCACGCACTTCAACCCGACCTATTACGGAATGTGGGACGGCGCCGGTTATGCCGTCTGGTACGTGAACCACCTCTTCGCCGACCAGAAGTTCATGTCGATATTCTCCCTGCTCTTTGGCGCGGGGATCGTCCTGTTCGCCTCCCGGAAGGAGGACAGGGGAGAATCCGCCGGAAAATACCATTATCGGCGTATGGCGTGGTTGATACTGTTCGGCGTTGCCCATGCGTATATGATCTGGGAAGGGGACATCCTCTTCCTCTACGGTATCTGCGGAATGTGCGTCTACCCGTTCCGGCGTGCCCGGCCGTCACGCCTGGTCGTGGCCGCTTTCGTCGTCCTGGCCGTCGGTGCAGGCTTGTCGCTGGGGTCGGGGATATCCGCGCCGTACTGGCCCGAGGAACAGCGCCAGGAGTTTATCGACAACTCGTGGCAGCCCCCTCTGGAAAAGCTCGCCGAGGCAACGGAGGCATACGGCGGCGGCGACTACTGGAAACAGGTGCGGTACCGGGCGCCCTCCGTCCTGGTGATGGAGACGTTCGTTCTGCTCTTCTGGGGTGTGTGGCGCGCGGGCGGGTTGATGCTGCTCGGGATGGCGTTGTTGAAGCTCGGTGTTCTCGGGGCGGCGAGGTCACGACGGACGTACACCATCATGGTGCTCCTGGCGTTCGCCGGCGTCGCTATGGCGGCGTACGAGGTTCGCGAGAATTTTGCCCGCGACTGGGAGCCTTTCTACTCGTTCTTCATCGGATCTCTTTACAACTACTTCGGCAGCATCCTGGTCTGCGGCGGATATATCGGGCTGGTGATGCTCGTCTGCACCCTCCGGGCCGATGCATTCCGGCGGGTGACGCGCCCCCTGGCGGCCGCCGGCCGGATGGCATTCTCCAACTACATCGGCCAGTCGCTTATCGGCGTCTTCATTTTTTACGGCACGGGGCTGGGCTACTACAACCAGATCGGCCGGTCCGGGCAAATGGTGATCGTAGTGGCCGTCTGGGTGCTTCAACTGACCCTTTCTCCACTGTGGCTGAGCCGGTTCCGATACGGGCCGCTGGAATGGTTATGGCGCGTCCTCACCTATGGCCGGCGGCAGCCATTTCGGATCTGACGGTTGCTTCCGCGGTCTTTTGGGGCCATAATCCAGACAGGATCCCGATCCACTCGTCGATGAAAGGCGGATGAAATGACCAGAGCGGAGTTCGCGAAGCTGATCGACCATACGGCGATCAAGCCCGATGTTTCGGTCTCCGACGTAACAAAGCTTTGCGAAGAAGCGATCGAGTACGGTTTCGGCGTTGTGTGCGTCGCTCCCTCCTGGGTGCCGCTCGCCGTCAAGGCCCTGGCGGGAAGCGGCGTGCGGGTCGGTTCCGTCGCCGGTTTTCCCCACGGCAGCACGCTCACCGTGGTCAAGTGCGTCGAGGCGAGCACCGTGATGGAAGCGGGCGCCGACGAGGTCGACATGGTCCTGCCCATCGGCCAGCTCAAGTCCGACGAGCCCGAAGTCGTGCAGATGGATGTCGCTTTCATCGCCGACCTCGTCCACCGCAAGCCCGGCGCCATCGTCAAGGTCATCCTGGAAACGCCGCTCTTGACCAACGACGAAATCCGGCTCGCCTGCCACCTCTGCGAACAGGCCGGCGCGGACTTTGTGAAGACAGCGACGGGATTTGCCGGCGGCGGGGCGACGGTCGAGGCCGTCAAGTTGATGCGCGAGACGGTGGGGGACCGGCTCGGGGTCAAGGCGGCGGGCGGAATCGCCGACTACGCCACCGCCCTGGCGATGCTGGATGCCGGCGCCAACCGGATAGGGGCGTCGGCGTCGGTTGCGATCATGGCGTCCTTTCCGGAGGGATTAGGGTAGTCTTGACGGCTGCTCGCCACTCGTTTATGGTCGCGCGGTATCCCACCCCTGCACAAATCTCATGAAAAAACTGGTGCTTATATCTATCGTCGCCGTGTTCGCCGCGGCGACCGCCACCGCCGGCGAGTCGAACGGTGTGTTCATCGAGACCGGACTGCTCGCAGGAGGAGCCACCGGCGTCGAGAGTCGCTCTTTCTCGACATTCCGGGCGTTTTCCGAGGTCGGTTACATGTGGGGCAAAAAGCCGGGCCCGTCGGGTGGGCCCTGGGGTGGTGGCGCGACGATATACCTGGGACTCGGCCACGAGGACCTGCGCCTCGCGTTCGCCCCGCGCGTCCGCTACAGCTTCAGCCCGAAGTGGTCGCTCGACGTTTCGGCCGGCTACATTTTTGCCACGTCGGAAAACGAACCGGGTGTGTCCAATACCGGTTTCCTGGGTTCTCTGAACCTGAATCAGGGCAGCTGGCTCACGTATCGGGCGGAGGTCAACGTCAAGGAATTCCAACCGTGGACCACGGTGCACCAGAACGTGCCCGTCGTACACGAAGGCGGCTACGAAACTGCGATCTACGGGGGGATTGCGGCCCGCGGCCGGCCGGGGTGGGTGGCCGCCGCCGTCGGTGTGGCGGCGTTGGGGGCGCTCATGTTGCTCGTCCTGGCGTCCGGCGGGGCGAGCTGACGGTACGTATATGATATCAGAAAAACAAAGTCACATTGATATGATGTAAAATGTCGGCCGGAGCTCGATGGCGGATATCTATGTCTTCGGCGGCTTAGGCCGGCCGGATCTACTGAACTGAACGGAGTTGCTGATGGGAACTGTGCTGTTTCAGGTCGATTCGTTCACCGCGGATCCCTTCAAGGGGAACCCCGCCGGTGTGTGCCTGCTAACCGGTGACAGGGAGGCGGAGTGGATGCAGAACGTCGCCGCCGAGATGAACCTGTCGGAAACGGCTTTCGTCCGCCGCCGCGCCGACGGCTCTTTCGAATTGAGGTGGTTTACGCCTCTGTGCGAGGTGGACCTGTGCGGTCACGCCACCCTGGCCGCCGCGCACGTGCTCTGGGAATCCGGTCTCCTCGACTCCGGGGAGACGGCGCAGTTCACCACGCGAAGCGGGCCGCTCAACGCCGTCCGCCGGGACGACTGGATCCGGCTCGACTTCCCGGCTGTTCCCGCCGAGCCGGTCAAATCGGCCAAAGCTCTCGAACGTGCCCTCGGGGTCGAGGCCGTGGCCGTACTCAAACACCAATTCGGCACACTCGTCGAGACCGGTTCAGCCGATGTGGTGCGGGGCGCCGCCCCCAAGCTTCCCGCCCTGGCCAAAGTCTCCGGCGACATACACATCGTCACAGCGGCGAGCGACGTACCCGAATACGACTTTGTCTCCCGGGTCTTCTGCCCGCGCCTCGGAATCGATGAGGACCCCGTCACCGGTTCGGCGCACTGTTGTCTCGGGCCCTACTGGAAGTCGAAAACTGGCAAAGACGATTTCACAGCGCTGCAGGTGTCGAGTCGCGGGGGTGTGGTCGTGGTCCGCGTCCGGGGAGAACGCGTTGAGTTGGAAGGGCGGGCCGTTACCGTTATTCGCGGAGAAATCGTCGACTAAGAAAAACGACTCCGGCCAGCCGGGTCCGTCCGGACGAACTGAACGGTTCGCCCGTCTTTTCCCACCACTCGCCTTGCCCTCGCGCAATCAACCGGTCAAGACCATCGCTGACCCGAACCTGATCCGATTCCGTTATTAACGCACGCCTGCGGTGCCGGGAGCAACGCGCCCGTATTGCCGGGGTTCGTCGACATTCGAAGCAAAAAGCCTCGAACCGTCGAGTCGACCAGATTCTGTCAGGGGGGTAATTGGGTGAGAGTGATTCTGTTTCGTTTGACCGAACGCAGGTAAAAAATATCTTCGGGCGCGCCCAGTCAAGTCGAAAAAGGACAAAGGTGGCGCTTTGTTGCGGCCACCTCTCCATTGGGTGTGCCGGTGGTTATACGATCGGGTAGTGAATGAGTATGGAGTGGGTAGAAGTACGCCACCGGGGAGGAGAACCGTAATACGATCCCCCTCCCTTCGGTGTGCGAGTTCTGAATCATCCCTGGCGCTCGACCGCCTCAGCGGATGTAGGCGGCCTTGATGCCGCCCCAGGTGCTTTCGGCCACAGGAGTGGTATCGAGGACGTATTCGATTTCGCCGACGGCGCCGCTGCTGCTCAACTCGATTTCCATCCGGTAAACGCCGGTTTGTCCGCCGCCGTCCAGGGTCTGGATCGAGTTGTTACCGAGGGACTGGGCGGGTATCGTCGCCAGGATGCCGCTCGTGTCGTACAAGCGGATCGTCGCAGCCTCGTCGCCGTCGATGTCTACCAGTACGATACTCATGACGGCGACGGCCTGTTCGAAATTGATCACGATCACGCCGCCTCCGGCTTCGTCGTCCGGGTCGTCGACCAGTCCGTCGCTGTTCGCGTCGACGACGTCTTCGGCAATGATCAGGAGGTTGCCGTAGGTAATGTCGTTCTCGCCGGGTTTGCCGCTCGTGCCGCCGGTGCCGACGCCAGGGCCTCCGAAGTCGATGTTGGGCGTGCCGAGGTCGGCGTCGCCGCCGGTCGGGTTCTGCGAGTCAAAAACAATAGCGCTGTTTGGTCCTCCTCCGTTGTTGATGCAGCTGATGGTGAATTCGGTGAAGGGCGCCGCGAGAACGGGGTCGCCGCCGGCCGGCCCCCCGAGAATGGATCCTGCGGGAAATCCGTTGAAGTCGATGACCGTGGCTGTGGCCGGATGGGAAAATACAATGACGATCGCTGCCGCGACCAATGCGGCGGCGCGGGTATTCGTACGGTGCCGATTCATAGTGTTACTCCTGGGTACGAATAATGAGATGCCGGCCTTGTGGCGGCATCGCTGTTTTTAATTTAGGAACACGTTAATTTTATCAGTTCCGGAACGTACTATTCAAGGTTCGTGAAGCCGGACAGGAACTGTCTGTTGCGCGTTATACCGCGTCGTTCCGCTCCGTTGACAATCGTGGCACAGAATAGAGGGCCGTTTTTGCCGTTTTTTCGGTTGTTGACCACCCGGTGAATCTCTTTTACTGTGAATGCGCCATCGAAAGGGACATCTCGGGTTTCGGGGGTTCGTTCAACGCCCAACTGGGAGTCGAGTCATGAAAAGCCTGTGGGACGAGAAGGAGTTTACGAGTTGCGGAGAGCATCCGCTCGACCAGCGCGTGTACACCACCCGCCTTATCGGCCGTGAAACCGACCTGGTCATTCACGGCGGCGGAAACACTTCGGTCAAAGCCGACGTCAAGAACGTATTCGGCGACACGGAAGAGACCCTCTACGTGACCGGCAGCGGAGTCGGACTGGACCGGATCGACCGCACCGGTTTCTCTCCCGTACGGTTGGACGTCCTGCGGCGAATCGCCGAAATGGAAGAGATGACCGATGCCGAGATGGTCCGTCTGATGAGGTCGGCGACTTTCGATTCCACCGCTCCCAATCCGTCCGTCGAAGCCGTCCTGCACGCGATCATTCCGTTCAAGTATGTGGACCATACGCACGCCGACGCCGTTGTTACCGTAACCAATACCGACAAGGGCATGGAGCGCGTCGGCCAGATCTACGGGGACCGGATGTTCATCGTGCCGTACGTCATGCCGGGATTTCAGCTCGCCCGGGAAATCTTTCAGATGACCCGTGACATCAACTGGGAACAGGTGGAGGGGATGATTCTCCTCAATCACGGCGTATTCACATTCGGAAACGACGCCACCACCTCTTACATGCGCATGATCCAGATCGTGACCGTGGCCGAGGACTATCTCGACAAAAGGGCGTCCGTCGAGACGCCCGACAACGTCACGCCCGGAGAGGACCTGGTCGACCTGGCCGCGCTGAGACGCGCAGTCTCTGAAGAGAGGGAAGGCGCCGTTATCGCCCGCATGGATGCCGGCCCCACCGCCGTTCATTTTGCGAGCATGCTCAACGTCGAGGAGCTGGCGAGCAGAGGGCCGCTGACACCCGACCACGTTACATGGACCAAGCGGGTTCCCATGATCTTCGATTCTCCGGCGGCGGAGTCCGTGTCCCGGTTCGTGGGAGAATACCGTGAGTATTTCGACCGCAACACCGACGGCACCCTCACGTGTCTCGACCCGGCACCCCGTTGGGCCGTGTGGCCGGACCACGGCATCGTTTCTTTTGGACGGTCCTGGCGGGAGACGACGATCGTGTCGGACATCGTGTCCCACACCGTCCGTGCGATCCAGCGGGGGGAAGGGTTGGGAGGCTGGCGGCCGCTCCAGGAGGAAGACATTTTTGACGTCGAATACTGGGAGCTCCAGCAGGCGAAGCTCTCCCGACTCGGAGTGACTCCGGAATTCGGCGGCAAAGTCGCCGTGGTCACGGGTGGCGCCAGCGGAATCGGCCGCGCGTGCGTCGAAGTGTTCAACGAAAAAGGCGCCGCGGTGCTTGCGCTCGACATCGACCCGACTGTGACCGAGATGTTCGACGCCGACGACGTCTGGGGGTTGGAGTGTGACATCACGGACCCCGACGCGGTGATTCGATCCGTCGAGTCCGCCGTGCGTCACTTCGGAGGTTTCGATATACTGGTCAGCAACGCGGGTATATTCACGGCCAGCGAGACCATCTCGGAAATGAGCGCAGACAACTGGTCGCAGAGCATCGATGTCAACCTTACCGGACACCGTCACGTGTTGAAAGCGTGCATTCCTTTCCTCGAACTCGGCGTCGATCCCGCGGTCGTGGTGGTCGGTTCGAAGAACGTCCCCGCGCCGGGGAAAGGCGCTGCGGCATATTCCGTGGCCAAGGCCGGACTCACTCAGCTCGCCCGTGTCGCGGCGCTTGAACTCGGACCCAGGGGTGTGCGGGTCAACACGATCCATCCCGACCACATATTCGATACCGGCATCTGGACGGAAGAGGTGCTGGAAGGGCGGGCGAAGCACTACGGCATGACCGTCGAGGACTACAAGACCCGCAACCTCCTCAAAGTGGAGATCGTCTCTCGCGACGTCGCCGAACTGGTCTGTGCCCTCGCTGGAGGGGCCTTTTCGAGGACTACCGGCGCGCAGGTGCCGATCGACGGAGGCAACGACCGGGTCATCTGAGCGGTCCTTCGGCCCCGACCCCGCTTTTTCTCCCTGTAGAGGTTCAATTATACGCTATAATCGCGTACGACGACGATAAGTCGGCAGAAAGGGAGTGACAAATGCCTGCCAATATCCAGAAAGTCGATTATTTCTACATGACCGTCCCCGACAAGCCCGGGGCTGCGTGTCATGTGTTGTTCCAGCTGGCCGCCGCCGACGTCAACCTGCTCGCGTTCAGCGCGGTGCCGATCGGGCCGGAGAATACCCAGCTGGTGTTGTTTCCCAAAAGTATCGATTCCCTGGCGCGCGGCGCCGAAAAAGCGGGGTTCGTGCTGAGCGGGCCCAGCAGGGCGTTTCTTATCCAGGGTGACGATCAACTCGGTGCCCTGGTCTCAATACACGAAAAACTCAGCGAGTCCGGAATCAATGTTTACGCCTCGACCGGAGTCGCGGACGGCAAGGGCGGTTTCGGATACATCATGTACGTCAAGGGCGACCAGTTCGACGACGCCGCCCGCGTGCTGGATCTTTGATCCAGGCCGTTCACCAGGCGATCATTCGGCTGCAGGACTCGTTTGACTCGGGCCCGCGAAAGGCCGTATCATCTCGCGCGCTACCCGAACCGACTGGAGGTGCCGGATGAAGCGGGTCACCGGAATCGGAGGGGTGTTCTTCAAATCGGAGCAACCCGAAAAACTCAAGAAATGGTACTGGCAACACCTCGGCGTCACTCCCGACGACGAGGGATACGTGTCTTTTGAATGGCGCGACAAGGAAGATCCCGACCGGGTGGGGATGACGGCGTGGGAAGTGTTCAAGGCGGACACCGACTACTTCGACCGGAGCAAATCTCCGTTCATGATCAACTACCGCGTGGAAAACCTGAAAGAGCTGCTCGATCAGCTGCGTGAAGAAGGGGTCGAGGTGGAGGACAAGATCGAGGAAGCGTCATTCGGGAATTTCGGCTGGATCTACGACCCCGACGGTAACAAGATCGAGCTCTGGGAGCCGCCGGCAGACTGACCGGACGCGTTCTATCCGGAGGTAGTAATCGTGAGAATACAGGGGCACGCGGGGGGCACGTGTCTCTCGACCGCCGTGCGCTGATCGGGTTCGACGTTTCCGGCTTGGTCGAGGCCGGGTCCACCATCGACAGCGTTTTTCTGCATATGACTGTTACCCGCGCCGCACCCGCCACGGGTCCGCGCCGCTTCGACCTG
>CBDUWU010000060.1:0-16378 GCA_965371015.1 uncultured bacterium
CCCTCTTTACTGGTATGACGGTGAGACCGGCGGGGTGCAGAGCTTCAACGTTGTCGATCCGTTCAGCCGCAAGGTATCTACGGCGACTCTCCGCCGGCAGACGGCGGAAACGATCGACGTGCGCGGCGGGCAGATCGAAGCGGATCGATATGAATTCTCGCGCGACAAGCAGACCTTCAAGGTGTTTGTCGACGCCGACGGAAGAATCGTCAAGGTCGATCAGGGATTCCTGGTGTACGAACTGGCCGAATGGTCGGAAAGCGCAGTGCAGGGAGAATGAAGCTCCACTGGAAAATCGTAATCGGGATGGCGGCGGGAGTCGTCGTCGGGATGATCATCAACGAATCGTCTTCGGTTCCGTCGGTGATCAAGACTCCGTTCAGCTTTTTGTTCGGCCCCGTCATCGGTCCCCTGGGGCAGATTTTCATCAAGCTGCTCAAGATGTTGATCGTCCCGCTGATACTGGCGTCGATGATCACCGGCGTGGCGCGTGTCGGCGATATCCGCAAGCTGGGCGGCCTGGGCGGCAGGACTTTTGTCTTTTATATCACGACGACGTTTGCGTCCGTATTCGTCGGACTCATCCTTGTCAACCTGTTGCAACCCGGAGTCGGCGCGCCCGAAATCGGCGGGGATGTGCCGGCCGTGGTCCGGACCCACGTGACCATCGGTTCGATTCTGCTCAACATGATTCCGTCCAACCCGGTCAAGGCGATGGCCGAAATGCAGATTCTCCCGCTCATTGTCTTTTCGCTCCTGTTCGGTGCCGTCCTCACGACGATGGGGGAGCGGGGAAAGCCGCTGACGAGCCTCTTCGAGAGCCTCAACGAGGCGATGATGAAGCTGACCGACTGGGTCATTCAGCTCGCTCCCGTCGGTGTTTTCGCCCTCCTCGCCTCGGTGGTGATGGAGACGGGCCCCGGTATATTCGCCAACCTGGGCAAGTACATGGCGACGGTCCTTCTGGGGCTGGCCGTGCACGCGCTGGTGACGCTGCCGCTGCTGCTCAGATTGCTGGGCGGCGTGAATCCGCGCAAGTATCTTGAGAAGGTCGCGCCGGCGCTGACGACGTCTTTCTCGACTGCGAGCAGCAGCGCGACGCTGCCCCTGACGATCGACTGTGTCGAGAACAGGGCGAAGATCTCGCCTCGGGTATCGTCGTTTGTTCTGCCGCTGGGCGCGACGATCAACATGGACGGCACGGCGCTGTACGAATCGGTGGCCGCCGTGTTCATCGCGCAGGTCTACGGAATCGACCTGACGATCGGCCAGCAGGTGCTGATTTTTCTGACCGCCACGCTGGCGGCGATCGGGGCGGCGGGGATCCCGAGCGCCGGGCTGGTAACGATGGCGATCGTCCTTAACGCGGTCGGTTTGCCACTGGAGGGAATAGGAATGGTCCTGGCGGTGGACCGGATACTGGATATGTGCCGCACGTCGGTGAACGTGTGGGGCGACACGGTCGGGTGCGCCGTGGTCGCGCGGCTGATGAAAGAAAAACCCCCAGCCGAAATCAGGTAGCAGGATAAATATGGCGGCACTTTTGGCCGCAATGATGTGTAAAAACGGTGTAACTAACGGCAACTTTCTTCCGGGGAACACGCGAGGTCAGAGATGAAAATGAATCGTCGCGCTACTCGCCGACAGTCGGCGTGGACATTAAATGTGGTGTTGGCCGCGGTGCTGGCGGCGTCGACGTGGTCGTGCGGGCAGAAGCAAACGCCCTACGACACCAACCTCCTCAAAAATCCGTCGTTCGAAGATGTCAAGAACGGGATCCCGAATCACTGGACACTGGAAAATTTTCGCGGACTCGAAGGCGAGGCTGAGGTCGAATATGGCGTTGACGCCACGACGGCGGCGGACGGGCAGAATTCGTGGCGGTTCCGCGGCGACCCGGGTACGCGGCGCTGGTATGTTCTCTCACAGGAAGTAGAGGTGCGGGACATCACCCATGTCCGGATCGAAGGCTGGATGCAGATCGATCAGGTCGATCGGAGGCCGGATCAGTATGCACAGTGCAACTTCCTGCTGATTTTCTATGACGAGAATCACAATCGCTTCCAGGAGCTCCGCTTCGCGGACAAACGTTCGCGGCTCAAAGTGGGAACGAAGCAGTGGTTCGAAGAGAATCTGGTGTTCCGCGTCCCGGAGGGGACACGCTACGTGGCGGTCTCCTGCATTCTGGGTTCCGACGGAACCGCGTGGTTCGACAACGTGAGGCTGTCGGTGCCCCAACCGCTCCCATGGGAAGAGCAGCGCACGAAAAACTTCGTATTCCATTCGCTTCCGGAGAACCCATATCCGGCGGGAGCCATCGAGAGTCAACAGCGGCTGTTCGACTATTTCGCGGGCCGGCTGGGTATCGAGAGTGACGTGGTGGTGGGATACTATCTGTACCCGGACACGGCGACGATCCGGAGGATTCTCAGCCTCAAGGGGTACCAGTACATCAGCTACGACGATCTGGAATTCCACACGATCAACCCCAACGACAATCACGAGATTATCCACTTCATGATAGACGTGTACGGTGTTCCGCCCAGAGGGATCGCCGAGGGTACCGTGTTCTGGCTCCACGACAACTGGGCGGGCAGTCCTGTCGATGATCTGGCGGCGGGCTACCTCAAGCTGAAAGCGCTGCCGCCGCTCTCCGACATGATCAACTACAACAGACTGGCGCTGATCAACCCCAACATCTGGATTCCGGGGATGGCGTCGTTCGTCAAGTTCATCGTCGAGCGATGGGGGACGAAGCGGTTCATCGAACTCCACAAGGCGATAGCGGGTTTTAACTCGTACGATCTGTTCGCGCAGGCGTTCGAAAGGGTATACGACACGCCGATCGAAGAAACGGAGAGTCAATGGCGTATCGTGCTTTCCAGGATCGAGGTCGAGTTCCCGGAGGAACAGGGAGAGCAATGAGGGACGACTATCGTCATTGTCCCCGTTGCGGTGGAAAGCTCCTGGTGCGGTCACTCGATGGCCGCGACCGTCAGGTATGCGGCGAGTGTGAGTTTGTCTTCTACCAGAATCCGGCACCGGCGGCGGGTGTGATCATCATCGAAGACGGCAAGGTGCTGCTCGTTCAGCGAAAATTCGAGCCGCGCGCCGGCGGCTGGACGTTGCCGGCGGGATTCGTGGAATACGATGAACACGTAGAGGCGTGTGCCGTCCGCGAACTGAAAGAAGAGACGAACCTGGACGTGGAATTAACGGGTTTGTTCGGCGCCTATTCGGCGATGGACGACCCGCGAGTCCGGGTGGTGCTGTTGCTGTACACCGGACGCCGGACCGGCGGCGAACTGCGTGCGGGAGACGACGCATGCGACGCCGGCTTCTTTTCCTTCGACGATTTGCCCGATCCGATCGCCTTCAAAGCCCACGTTCAGGCACTCGACGACGCAAGAGCCCGGTTCTTCCAGTAAGCGCGTGTCAGTCGACGATGAGGACGTCGAACGTGTCTCCCCGGTCGATTTTCCAGACAAAGTTCATCCCTTTGGTGACGCGGCCGAAGACCGTGTATCGTCCGTCGAGATGGTGTTGCGGTGAGAGCGTAATAAAGAACTGCGATCCCCCCGTGTCCTTGCCGTCCGTCGCGACGCCCACGTAACCCTCTCCGTAGCGGTATCGCGTGAACTCCGAACGGATGAAATAGCCCGCGTCACCCCACCCGTCGCCGCGGGGGCATCCCCCCTGAACGACGAAATTCGGCACCACCCGGTGAAACGTCGATCCCCGGTAAAACCCCGCTTCGGCCAGATTTATAAAGTTGGCGACCGTCTGGATCGCGTCGTCGCCGAACAGCTCCAGCTCGATCTCGCCGTGACGGGTCGTGATCACCGCATGGCGAATGCCCAGGGGAGCGGACAGGGCGCGGCGGCGCGTGCGGTCGAAGTTCTCCTCGTAAATCGCCCTGTCGCTCATCACGGTGAGCGAGTCCGCGCCGACGGCTCGCAGGTAATCGAGCCCCGCGGTCCGGATCCGCTTGTCGGGGTCGTACAGCGCGCTCTGGGCGACGGCGAGCGCTTCCGGCGACTGCCACTCTATCACTACCCGCAATACGGCCAGCCGGATATTAACTCCTTCGCGGCTGTCGTGCTGGTTGTACGCTTCGACGAGACGGCCGGCGGACTCCCGGTAATCCCGTTTCCCCAGAGCCGTCACCGTTTCCGTCACGACGACCCAGTCCTTGTCGGAGAGCATATCGACGAGAATCGGTCCGACGCGGTCGTCGTCCAGTTTGCCGAGCGCCCGCACCGCCGCCGACCTCATCATCGGGTCGTCGTTGCCTTTTGCTTCATCTTGCAACGTCGGGATCCGGTCCTTGATATCGGCCGTACCGTATGCCTCCATCGCGGCCGCGCGTACCAGACGGCTGCCGTCCGTCAACGACTGCGTGATGAACACCTCGGAGCCGCCTCCCAGCGTTTGTGATACAGCTGTGACCGCCGCTACGCGCACGCCGACGCTCTCATCCATGAGGGCGTGGATCATATAATCTTTGCCTTTTTTACTCCCGATTTGTCCCAGCGCCTCTATCGTCGCTATGCGGACGTGGTGAGACTGGTGTTTGGCCGCGCGCTCACCCAGAGGGTGGACGGCATCGTCCTCTTCGATTTCGCCCAGCGCTCGGGCGACGTTGACGGCGACGCGCAAGTCTCTGTCCATCAGCGATTCCGAGAGCACGTCGACGCTCTTGTCGTATTTCTGCTTGCCGAGAGTACGCGCCGCGTACTGCCTGACGAGTGGGTGCTGGTTCTTCAGGAAAGGCTCGACCGACTCGCCGACGCGTGGATACTCGTTTTTTTCCAGTCCGTAAATCGCCCGCCACGTCACCCTGGCGTCGGGGTCGTGGATGGCGATCATCAGGGCGGGGAGCGCCGCTATATCGCCCGTGCGGGCCATCGCCAGGGCCGCCTCGGCGCGGACGCCGGCGTCAAAGTTGTGGAGCGTTTCGATCAACAAATCCAGGGCGTCCTTGCCTCCCACCTTGCCCATCGCCTCGATCGAAAGGGCCAGCCGGCCGCCCTTGGCTGATCTGGAAAAGCCGACCAGCGCGGATCTCGCCGTGTCCGCCCCCATCTGGCCGAGGGCGAACACGGCCTCACTCACCACTCTCCGGTCAGAATCCCGAAGCAGGGCGGTGAGGACGTTCACATCCACCGTATCCTGGATTCGGCCGATCACCTCTGTGGCGCGCAGCCTCACCAGAGGATTCCTCGAGTCCAGGTACGCAAACAGGGTCCCGTCCCCCGTCACGCGCTGGTCCTCCCACAGCGCCAGGTTCTGGAGTGTGTCCCGGCTTGCCGGCGTGGCCATCAGGGGGGAGTAACGCCCGGCGGTGAGGCTGGTGCCGCTGCCCGCCCCCGTTGCCAGTAAGGTCAACAACAGGACAGTGGTCGTTTTCCGGATCATTTTCGATCGCATATGTGCCCCCGTGGTAGCGTGCCGTTGGGTGGTCCTGACCGGCCCCCGGTGTGGGGCGCCGTCGAGATGCTTCCAAACCGTGCCGCGCCTGTCAAGCTCCAAGGCACCCATCTGTTGATAAACCGGCGGCCTGGCCATATAATCGACGGCATGTCAAACCGACCGGTTCCCCGTATCGATGCCCGGGTCGGCGTCGGGCTGTTCGTCGCGATCATCGTCGCGGCACTCGCGCTGGTGTCCACCAGCGCGGCAATGGCCCTGCTGCTCGTGTGGGTAGTGCTGCTGTACGCCGCTGCCACGGCCGGCGGGCGTTTTTACGGGCACGTCCGGCGCCTGGCGCCCGCACTGGTCCTGATCGTTGTGCTCAACGGGGTGTTTGTTCCGGGTGAGGCGCTGCTTTCGGTCGCCGGGAAGACGCTGCTCTCCCGCGCCGGGGTGTTGTCCGGTATTTTTTTCTCGCTGCGGCTGGCCGTGCTCTACATTGCGATGGCCCTGTTTCTCGCGGTGACACCACCGGTCGAATTTGCCAGGGGGATCTACTCGATTCTCCGCCCGTTTTCGATCCGGCTGGCCAACCAGGTGGCGTTCCACGGTTTCTTGATCCTCAGCTTTATTCCGTTTTTCACCGACGAACTCGACCGCATCCGCCGGGCACAGTCGTTTCGCGGCGCCGAATTTGGCGGCGGCATCGCGCGGCGCTCCGCCGCGGCGCGGGCGTTGATCGTACCGCTGTTGCTTTCGGCGATCCACCGCTCCGGGCAACTGGCCGCGGTGGTCGAACTGCGCGGACTGCGGGACCGCGTGGGAACGGCCCTTCCGCCGGCGCGGCCCGGGATGGTCGACGCCGTCGTGGCCGCGGCGACGGTGGCGGTACTGACCGCGATCATCTGGCTCCAGAAAGGCCCGGCGGCATGACGGAAAAAGGTGGAGCACAGATGAACAACTACCGGCTCAGGATCGAGTACGACGGGACGGAATTCCACGGGTGGCAGGTCCAGCCGGGCGTCCGGACCGTACAGCGAGAACTCCAGGAGGCCCTCTCCGGGCTGCTGGGCAGCCCGATCCAGGTCATCGGCTGCGGCCGGACCGATGCGGGCGTCCACGCCCTGGGGTTCGCATGCAACTTTTTCGCCGATACCCGGATGGAGCCGGATCAGATCCGGCGGGCGCTCGCCGGCAGACTTCCCGTCGACATCGTCGTCCACGAATGCGCTTCGGCTGACGACAGTTTTCACGCCCGCTACAGCTGCGTTGCCCGGAGTTACCAGTACAAGATCACCACGGCGCCGACCGCTGTTTTCCGGCGGGTTCTGGCGTACACGAATTACGGCCTGGACTGCGACCGGATGTCCGAGGGCGCACGCCTGCTTGTGGGCGAACACGATTTTACGAGCTTTGCCCGGGCTTCGCTCGATGAAGACGTTTTGCCCGTGTGCCACGTGCTGAACGCGTCGCTCGGGCGCGACGGCGCGGTGATCTCATTCGACGTGAAGGCCGATCGTTTCCTCCACCATATGGTCCGGAATATGGTGGGCACGTTGATCGAAGTGGGAAGGGGGCGATTCGATCCGGAACGCGTGGGAGAGATATTGTGTAAAAAGGACCGCAGGGAGGCGGGCCCGACGGCGCCGGCGTGCGGCCTGATCCTGATAGAAGCGCACTACCCCGTCCGGTAGGCCGGGCCGCGTCTTCTCGCTGTCGCCCACGCCGCGATGGTGTTATACTCCGGAAATTACCGCCGGAAGGCGTATGTTCGACGCTTTATGAAAGGACCGACATGAAAATATTTCTGGATACAGCGAACATCGATGAAATCCGTGAAACCGTATCGCTCGGCGTCATCGATGGCGTGACGACCAACCCGTCCCTGATATCCAAAGAAAACCGCGGCGACTACAAAGACGTCATGAAAGAGATCTGTGACATCGTTGGGGGGCCGGTCAGCGCCGAAGTGGTGAGCGACGACTGTGACGAGATGATCCGGCAGGCACACGACCTGGTGAAGATCAGCGACCACATTGTCATCAAGATCCCACTCATCGCCGAAGGTATCAAGGCGGTCAAGCAGCTCTCCGCCGACAATATCAACACGAATGTCACGCTCTGCTTCAGCGCCAACCAGGCGATCCTCGCCGCGAAGGCCGGAGCAACTTATATCAGCCCGTTTGTGGGGCGGCTCGACGACGTGGGGATAGACGGCATGGGCCTGATCGCCGACATCGTTGAAATCTACGAAAATTACGCTTTTTCGACGCAGGTGCTGGTGGCGAGCATCCGCCACACGCAGCACGTACTGGATTCGGCCACACTGGGCGCCGACGTTGCGACCATTCCCACCAAAGTTCTGATGCAGATGCTCAAGCACCCGCTGACCGACCTGGGAATCGCCGCGTTCAACAAGGACTGGGAAAAGGTCAAAGCCCTGGCGAAGTAACATGTACGATCTGGAATCCCGGAACAAAAGATTCGGTATGGCGCCGTATCTGTTCGGCGCGCTGACGGGCGTGGTGGTCGGTCTCGCCGTGGTGGCGGGTATCGTATTTTTCCGCGGTTCGAACGACACGACGGGTGGTGGCTCAACTGGTGGCGCGGGCTACGGCCAAGTGGGTCACTCCGGCGGCGAAGAAGAGACCATCGGTAACAGCCGGCGCAACGCCATCGTCCGGGCCACGGAAGTGGTCGCGCCGGCCGTGGTCAACGTCACCGTGGTGCGCACGGAAACGTACCGCACCCGGCCGTTATTCTGGGACGACTGGTTCACCCGCAACTGGCCGGTGCGCAAGCGCAAGGTCGGCGGATACGGTTCCGGATGCATCATCCGGCCGGACGGGTACATTATCACCAACGAACACGTGATCAGGGGGGCGGAGAACATCTGGGTCACGCTTCCCGACGGTGTGGATCTGCAGGCAAAGCTGGTGGGATCCGCGCCGCGCTACGACCTGGCGCTGATCAAGGTGGATGCCGGCGACCTGCCGTACGCGAATATGGGAAACTCCGACGGTCTGATGGTGGGGGAGTGGGTGATCGCGATCGGCAGCCCGTTCGGGCATCTGCTGGATGACCCCCACCCGACGGTGACGGTCGGGGTGGTGAGCGCGTTTCACCGCGACGTCAAGGCCGAGGCGAGCAACAACCAGATCCTCAAGGACATGATCCAGACGGACGCGGCGATCAACCCCGGCAACAGCGGTGGCCCGCTGGTCGACTCGAAGGGCGACGTGATCGGGATCAACGCGGCGATTTTTTCGCGCAGCGGCGGCAGCGAGGGAATCGGTTTTGCGATTCCGGTCAACCGGGTGCGATGGATCGTCGATGAGATCATGACCTTCGGCCGGGTCCGGGATGTGTACATGGGGATGACGGGGATGGACATCACCCCGGCGGTGGCGGCGGCGATGGACCTCGACAAGGTCGGCGGGGTGCTGGTACAGCGGATCTACGAGGACGGTCCCGCGTACAAGGCGGGGATCCGCGCGGGTGACTTGCTGATTTCGATCAACGGGATCGCGCTGCGCAACATCGACCACGTGAACCGCGTGGTGTTTCCGGCGCGGGTGAAGGACGAACTGGAAGCGGTCATCGAACGCAAGGGCAAGCGCGAAACGGTCACCCTGGTCCTGGAAGAACGCCCCGACGACATTTAAAACGAAAGATTTGAAATGATCGATCGATATACGTTGCCCGAGATGGGGGACATCTGGTCCGAACAGAACAAGTTCCAGAAGTGGCTCGACTTCGAGATAGTCGTGTGCGAGGCGTTGAGCGAGCTCGGCAAAATCCCTGCCGATGCCGTCGAGCGCATCCGGGAAAAAGCGGCATTCACCGTGGAGCGCGTCAACGAGATCGAAGCCACCACCGACCACGACGTCATCGCCTTTCTCACCAACGTGGCCGAGTACATCGGCAACGACTCACGCTACGTCCACCTCGGGCTGACCAGCTCCGACCTGCTCGACACGGCGCTTTCCCTCCAGCTCAAACAGGCGGGAGAGATCCTGCTCGCGCGCCTCGACGAACTGCGCGACGCCGTTAAAAGGCGCGCGATCGAACACAAGAAGACGATCATGATCGGCCGCTCCCACGGGGTCCACGCCGAGCCGACCACGTTCGGGCTCAAGCTGCTCGTGTGGTACGACGAACTCGGCCGGCGGCGGGGCGCCCTGGAACGCGCCGTCGAACTCGTTTCATACGGCAAGGTCTCCGGATCCGTGGGCAACTACGCCCATCTCGACCCCAGGGCGGAAGAACTCGTCATGGAGAAACTCGGGCTCAAACCCGCGCCGGTGTCGACCCAGATCGTACAGCGTGACCGCCACGCCGAATTCGTCGGGGCCATTGCCCTTGCCGGCGCCACCATCGAGAAGATGGCCGTCGAGGTCCGGGGGCTGCAGCGTACCGAGGTGCTCGAGGTGGAGGAATTCTTCAAGAAGGGGCAGAAGGGGAGTTCTTCGATGCCCCACAAGCGAAATCCCATTCTCAGCGAGCGCATGTGCGGAATGGCGCGCCTGCTCCGCGGTTATGCCACCGCCGCCATCGAGAACGTCGCCCTGTGGCACGAACGCGATATCAGCCACTCGTCGATCGAGCGCGTGATCCTGCCCGACGCGACCATCACGCTGCATTATATGCTGGTGAAGTGGACACGGCTCATGGACAACCTGCTCGTTTATCCCGAGAACATGATGAAGAACGTCGAAATGACCCACGGGCTGATATATTCCCAGAAGCTGCTCCTCGAGCTGGCACAGGCAGGCCTCTCGCGAGAGGACGCGTACGCCCTGGTCCAGGAGGCCGCCATGGACACATGGAGCACCGGCACCCCGTTTGAAACCAACGTGCGCGCCCGCAAGGGCATTACGGACAAGGTCGACGAGGCCGTGCTCCAGGATGTGTTCTCCCTGCACAACTTTATCAAAGAAGTTGACACCGTCTTCGAAAGGCTTGTCTAATATTGATGGATCAATTATAGTTCCCGTGTGCGCCGCGGCCCGCTCGTTGCGGCGCGTGTGTATTTTATGGACAATCCATATTATGAAGAAAATCTCACGGGCAATACCCCATGGACGAAATCCGCACCGAAGACCTCGTAACCTGTGATCCTTCGGACGAGTCTGCGCTCCAGCGGCTCCTCAAATCCAACGGCATCAGTCTGACCACCGACGAATTCAAGCGCGTCTGCCAGCTGCTCGGGCGACAGCCGACGATGGTCGAACTCCATATTTTCAATACGATGTGGAGCGAACACTGCTCGTACAAGAGTTCGCGGTCCGTGCTGGGCAGATACCTGCCCACAAAGGCGCCCCACGTAGTACTGGGGCCGGGTGAAGACGCGGGTATCTTCCGGTTCGCTGAACTGGGCGGCAAGAGCCGTTGCGTCGTAATCGCGCACGAGAGCCACAACCACCCCTCGCAGGTTCTCCCCGTCGAGGGAGCGGCGACCGGCATCGGCGGTATCGTCCGCGACGTCTACTGCATGGGCGCCGACGTGATCGGCGTGATGGATCCGCTGCGTTTCGGCGACCCCGACGGTCCCAATGGCGCCCGCGTCCGCGATATCGCGTGGGGCGTTGTCGACGGGATCGCCCAGTACGGAAACGCGCTCGGCGTGCCCAATTACGGTGGGGACACGTTTTTCGACGCCTGCTACGACGACAACTGCCTCGTCAATGTTGTGGCCATCGGGATTATCGACGAGGATGGGATCATTCGCAGCCGCGTCCCCGCCGAGGCGGCCAACGAGCCGTACGCGCTGATTCTCATCGGCAAACCCACCGACGCCTCCGGGTTTGGTGGCGCCGCATTCGCGTCCGAACGTCTCAGCGAGGAAGAAGCCGTCGAACGCCAGGGAGCCGTACAGGTGCCCGACCCGTTTCTGAAGCGGGTGCTGGCGGAAGCCATCCGGGAAATGCTCGCGTGGGCGCGGGAAGGCGGCGTGGCGATCGGGTTCAAGGACCTCGGCGCGGGGGGGATCAGCTGCGCCGCCTCGGAGATGGCGGAGGCCGCCGGTCTCGGCGCCTCGATCGACCTCGATAAGGTCAACACCGCATTCAACGACATGCTGCCCGAGGTGATCTCGTGCTCGGAGACGCAGGAACGGTTTCTCCTGGCCGTGCCCGAACGGCTGGCCGGCGAGGCCTCGGCGATATTCAACGAGCACTTCGAGATGCCCAACCTGTACACCGGCGCCGGCGCTTACCGTATCGGCGAAGTCACGGCCGACAAGCGTTTCAGGATCGCGCACAAAGGCCGCCTGGTGAGCGACTCGGACGTCGAGGCGATCACGACGGGCATCCTCTACGAGCGGGAAGCGCGGGCACGAAAGCGGGCGCTGCCGTCGCGCGGGCTATCCCACGCCGCCGGCGCGGAAGGTATTCGGGAAGCGCTCCTCGAGCTGCTCACTTCATACAACATCTCCGACAAGTCGACGATTTTTCAGCACTATGATTCCGAGGTCCAGGGCCGGGCGGTGATCCGTCCCGGCGAGGCCGACGCGGCCGTGGCCGTGTTTATGCCGGGTGAAAAGCCCGGGCTGGCGGCGGCGATAGGCGGTTCGTCCCGTCTCGCCACGGCCGACCCGTACCTCGGCGGCGTCTGGTCCGTCGTAGAGGCCGTCCGCAACTGCGTCTGCGTCGGTGCGGTGCCGCTGGCGATCACCGACTGCCTCAACTACGGCGATCCCGAGGACCCGGGCGTGTTTCATGAGTTCTCCGAAGGCGTGCGTGGAATCGGCGACGCGTGCCGGGCGTTGAAGCTCGACGCAAAAGCCGACGTCGGCGTGCCGGTCGTCTCCGGTAACGTGTCGTTCTACAACCAGAGCGAAACCGGTGATGCCATCGCGCCCACCCCGATCGTGTCGTGCATAGGGCGCATCGACGACGCGGCGCGGGCGCGGAACATGGCGTTCAAGAAGGCGGGATCGACCGTCGCCT
Organism: uncultured bacterium; assembly: GCA_965371015.1. GTDB lineage: Bacteria > Krumholzibacteriota > Krumholzibacteriia > WVZY01 > JAKEHA01 > CBDUWU01. The sequence continues at coordinate 12,363 of CBDUWU010000060.1, forward strand.
ACCTCGGCAGGTTTCACGATCGGCTCGGTGGCTCCGAATACGAACGCCACTATGGAAGCCCCGACCCCCACGATACGCCGCGACCCGATTACGAAACAGAGAATGCCGTATTGAAGGCGATTCTCGGGGGCGTCGAAAACGGCGACATTCTGGCCGCCCACGACGTTTCGCACGGCGGTGTGCTGGTGAGTGCCGCAGAGATGGCTCTGGCGAGCCGGCCGTACCTCGTGGGGTGCGAACTGGATTTCACGGAGGCGCTCGATTCGTCGAGACCGCCCGAGCACCAGCTGTTCTCGGAGTTCGGCGGTATTCTCATCGAGGTGGACGCCGGCCGCTGGGACGCCTTTTGTGCCGCGCTCGACGCGGCCGGGGTTGTGTACCACTGCATTGGCGAGACGAGAGATGGCGGCGCACTCTCGGTCGGGACAGGCGCTGGCAGAATCGAAGTGGCGGCAGGCGAACTGAAATCCGCCGTCGAAGGAAAGGTAGCCGGGTTGCTCGGCTGAGAAAGGATTCCGAGAGGAATGGCAATAGCCCTCGTCATACAGTTTCCCGGAGTGAATTGCGAGTATGAAACCTTGCGCGCGCTCGAAGCGGCCGGCATTCCCGGTGAAATACGGCGATGGAACGCGGCCGGTACGGCGATAGGGAACGCGGGGGCCATCGTGATTCCGGGGGGATTTTCCTACCAGGACCGGATCCGCGCCGGCGTGGTGGCCGCCAAGGACCCGGTGATGGATGCCCTGATGGCCGCCGTCGAACGGGGAGTGCCGGTGCTCGGCATCTGCAACGGGGCCCAGATTCTCGTCGAATCCGGTGCCGTCCCGGCGTTCGAAAAGGGTAGCGTGGAAATGGCGCTGGCCCCCAACCGGATGACTGGCCGGAGCGGCTACTACTGTACGTGGGTCCACGTGGAAAAAGGTCCGGCGCGGAGCGTGTTTACCGAGTTTCTCGAAGAAGGCGATCCACTGCCGCTCCCCCTGGCGCACGCCGAGGGCCGCTTCATTACGGCGTCTCCCGAAGTGCGGGGGCGTCTGGCGGATGGCGACGGGGTGGCTCTGTACTACGCAACGCCCCAGGGTGCCCGGGCGGACGGCTTTCCGCACAATCCTAACGGCTCGATGTTTGCAATCGCCGGTTTGACCAATTCGACCGGTAATGTTCTTGCCGTCATGCCGCATCCGGAGCGGGCCGCGTGGTACCACCAGGTCCCGCGACACGTGGGCGGAACGTGGGGCAGCGGCCGTGACGGGCTCGATGCGGGCCGTTTGTTTGCCCCGGGGCCGGGTGCCGGGTTTTTTGCCTCTTTGAAGAAGGCCCTGTGACATGCCCCGACGGGCAGGGAGTTGACCGATGAAGATCGACGCACAACTGCTGGTCTGGCTCAAGGGCACCGACCTTTTTGCCAACACCGCCCGGTTGACCCTGGTGGGCAAGATGGGATTCAGCGAATCGCTGGCCGGACTCAAACGGTTCGACTATTTCAGGTTCCTGCTGGATTGCGGGGGGGCGGACCCGGACCGGACAGTCGCCTCTCTCAAAGCGGCGCTCGACCGGCAGAGCACGTTTTACAACCGTAACAAACACGCGTATTCACTGGACTTCGCCTGGGATGGCTCCAGCCATCTGGAGGGTGTTCCGAGGGATGAGGTCCGGAATCGATGGGTTGGCGAAATTTCTAAGTTATTACGAAATCAGGAAGTTAAAGATTTTGGTGGAAAATCTTTGCCAGAACGGGTTATCTTTAATGAGTTCAAGGGGTTCCTCGCAGAGGTGATGGTGGAGGATGAAGATCCTTCGGCGAGAGAATCCGTCGCTGCAAAACTCCAGGGCGGTCTGGGCGGGATCACTGTATCCTGCGTGAACCGGGCGACGCTCTGGTGGCTGGCTTTGCGTGTCCGGACCCAGAAGGAGGCGGACGCGCTGGCCAGGGAGATCGTGGTCACTACGCGGCGCGACGCGGGGTTGTTGATGAATCCCAATTACCAGAGCGCCGAGTTCGTTTCCGTAAAGGAAGTTTAACAGGTATCGGATGACAGACTCACTACACGAAGAATGCGGCCTGTTCGGTATCTACAACCACGTTCACGCGGCCGAAAACACATTTCTGGGTATTTACGCCCTCCAGCACCGCGGTCAGGAGAGTGCTGGAATCGTATCGACCGACGGCGAGCGCACTTTCGAGCACAAGGGAATGGGACTGATTTCCCAGGTTTTCGATGATGAAAACCTGAAGAAGCTCGAAGGAAACATCGCGATCGGTCACAACCGGTATTCCACCACCGGCCAACCCAGAGTCGCCAACGTTCAGCCGCTGCTGGTCGATTGCAAGGTCGGCAAGCTGGCAATGGCGCACAACGGCAACCTCGTAAACGCGCGCGAGCTTCGGGCTGACATGGAGAAATCCGGGTCGATATTCAATACGACCATGGACAGCGAAGTCATCATGCATCTCATCGCTCGCAGTCAGCAGCCGACGCTGGAAAAAATGATCGTCGAAGCGGTCAACCAGCTGCGCGGCGCGTTTTCGCTTCTCATGATGACGAAGAAAGAGTTGATCGCCATCCGGGATCCGCAGTCGTTGCGGCCGTTGTGCATGGGGCAGCAAGGTGACAGCATCATTATAACGAGTGAGTCCTGCGCGTTGGACATCGTCGGCGCCGAGTATGTTAGAGACCTCAACCCCGGAGAAATCGTCGTCGTGGACGATCGGGGGGTACGGTCCATGCAAGCCTTCGACGAGACAAAGCAGGCAAAGTGTATCTTTGAGTTTATATACTTTTCACGCCCGGACAGCAGGGTATTCGGCGAAAAGGTGGACAAGATCCGGCGGAGGCTGGGACACGTTCTCGCCACGAACCATCCGGTCGAGGCCGATATCGTGATATCGGTGCCGGACTCCAGCAACACATCCAGTCTGGGGTTTGCCCAGGAATCGAACTTGCCGTTCGAACTCGGGCTGATTCGGAACCACTACGTGGGTCGTACGTTCATCGAGCCGAACCAAACCTTGAGAGAGGGGACGGTCCGGCTGAAGTTCAATACCGTCGGTGGCGTGTTGAAAGGGAAGAGGGTTGCGGTTGTGGACGACTCCATCGTGCGCGGTTCCACGATGCGCAAGCTCGTTGTGATGCTCAGAAACGCCGGCGCAAAGGAGGTACACCTCCGGATTGCGTCACCCCCCATTCGTTTCCCCTGTTTCTACGGGATCGACATGCCTTCGCTGGGCGAGTTGATCGCCTCGACGAAAACGATCGAGGAGATCAGGGAGTTTCTCGGAGTCGACAGCCTGGAGTATCTCACTCTGGACGACCTGAGGTCGTGCGTCGACGACCCGGAGAACTTCTGCTACGCGTGTTTCAGCGGCGAGTATCCGGTTCCGCTTTCTCCTGACCTCAATAAATCGGTGCTCGAACGCGATCCGACCGTCAAAGCCTGACCGATACGGCGGCTTTGGCGACGGTCGTTGTGGGTGCCGTTCACGAGACGCGGCGCGCGGCGTCGTTGTACCCGTATTCGGATCGCCATGAGACTCAGAGTGAAGTTTGAAAAGCGTGGTCCAGTCCGCTTTGCATCCCACAAGGATGTGGTCCGCATCATCCAGCGGGGTGTTGCGGCCGCGGGAATCCCCGTCTCATACACGCAGGGGTACCACCCGCACATGCGAATGTCGTTTGGACCGCCGCTCAAGACCGGGTGGGAAGGTTTTGACGAATACCTGGATATCTACTTCGACACACCGGTCGACTCCGTGGCCGAACGCTGTAACGCATTCATGCCCAGTGGGTTGAAATTCATGGAGTGCTCGGAGGTGGTCGACGGAACGCCCAAGCTGGCCAACGATATCAGTGCCGCCAGATACGAAGTCCGGGTACGCGTGGACGAATTGGGGATTGAGGGGAACTGGGGTGCGGACGAACTGGCGCGGCAGAAAGTCGAGATTGAATCCCGTTTCGGAGAAGAAGGCGACGCGGGCGATGCGAGCCCTCGTATCGTCGCCGTGTCGGTGGAGACCG
>CBDUWU010000061.1:0-16360 GCA_965371015.1 uncultured bacterium
TCCACGATCACCTTGAGGATCGAAATCTCTTCCTGCAACCACAGAAATTTCTGTTTGCTCCGCTTGATCCGTTCGATAGTGGCTTCGAGAAAACCAATCAGCGCATTGGCCTCCTCGACGGTAAAGAATTTGTGGCTCATCCGAATAACTCCTTGCGTCAATCGGAGGGGTGGTCCAGCTACCTCGCAAACCGATTTAGCCCTCTGTTCACGGCCCGGTTAAGAACCGCTTTGCCCTGTCCTTTAATTCCTAATCGTCAATCGTGCAAAATGCAAGACAAATCGTTTTGCACGCGCCCGAAATGCCGAATTCAACCACAAGTTATCACGGCGATATGAAGACTCGATGAAGACGCCGCTTAAAGTTGGCGACTCGCGTGTCGGAATAAAGTCTACAACGCACTAGTTTGTCGTTGTTTACGTTTCGGAGATCGAGATATCATGCAATGACACCTTGGAGGAACAATTTTCGTGAGAAGTCTTTCACCAGAAACACCCGCGCCAGATCCCGTTCGCCTCAAAAACGGCGTTTATGTTAACTATACACTAGACTTATCGCGGATCGAGGCTATAGGGTTCGACCTCGACCACACCCTCGCTGTCTATCGCGAGCACTCCGTGAATTCAGCGGCATTCTCGGAAACGTGCCGCCGCCTCGTCGATCACCGGGGATACCCGCCCCCTGTCGCCGGGCTCGTCTACGACAGCTCCGATGCCGCCCGCGGCCTGCTCGCCGACACGCGATTGGGAAATCTCGTCAAACTCGGCGCCGACGACCGGGTTTGCCGGGCACGCCGAGGGTCCGTCTATCTCGAACCCCGGTATATCAAAGATACTTATGGAGTTGGGCCTTTCTACGGGCTCGACGGTGGCAGCTACCAGGTCCACTGCCCTTTCGACCGCCCCACCGCAGCCCTGTGGTCAGTCTTGAGCGCAACGCTGGCGAGTTCTGAGGATTTCCACCGGGTGCTCCGCGATGTCGTCGAGGCGCTCGACGAGGCGCACCGCTTCGGCGAACTGAAACGCCGGATCCTGTCCCGGCCGGAGTCGTTTGTCGAGAGGCCGACCGAGGTCCCCGGGATGCTGGCGCGATTCAGGGATGCCGGCGTAAGGTTGTTTCTTTTAACAAATTCTGGCCACGACTACGCCGACGCCTTGATGAATTACCTTTTTCCGGCCGGCCGCGACGGTGGCTGGGTGGACCTTTTCGATGACGTCGTGGTCGACGCCGGCAAACCGGGCTTCTTCGACGACCCCACCCGCGCTGCCGCGCTGGAGTCGCGGATCGGTGCTTCGGGGGCTTCGGTCCTCTACATAGGTGACAATCCGAGGGCCGATGCCCGTCCCGCCCGCGAAAGAGGCTGGCGCACGGCGCTGATCGTGCCCGAACTCGACGACGACGGCGAGCGCCCGGATCATCGCTGTCCCGAAAGAACCGCCGGCAAAGGTTGGGGCGGAATATTTCGGGACGAGAACGGTCCCACCAGATTCGCCCGTACCGTATCCGAGACCGCCGACGTGTTCGCCGCTCGCGTCGAACAGATCGTCTCCATGGGCCCCGGTGCGGTGTTGCCGGGCGTTGAATCTTCGTTTTGACTTGACATACCGGGCGATATTGGACAAATTCGCCACTGTCCAGCCAAGGAGAATACTGTGCACCAAAGAGCGAATATGGATATGACAGGCCGGATGGCAGTGCGCCCGGCGGCGGGGTCTCGTACGGTTCTGACCGGTATGGCCGGGGCCATCGTGGTAGCCGGATTGACGGTCGTGGGAGCCAACATCGTGATCCCCCTCTTTCCGGTGCCGATCACGTTGCAGACGCTGTTCGTGCTTCTCGCCGGCGCGGCGATCGGCGGCCGGTTCGGCTCGCTCGGACAGGGTATGTATCTCGCCATCGGCGCACTGGGAGCACCGGTGTTCGCCGGACGAATCGGCGGCCTGGCGGCACTGGGCGGGCCTACCGGCGGATACCTCCTCTCGTTTCTCGTCGTGCCGTTTATCGTGGCCGCCCTGCTGCGCCATTCTCGCTCGGTACCCTGGCTCATCTTCTCGTATTCTGCAGGCACCGCCGTCATATTTGCATTCGGCGTCGCCCACCTCGCCTTGTTCTATACGCACGGCGCGTCGGAGGCAATCCGCGTCGGATTACTGCCCTTTCTCCCCGGAGCCGTGATCAAGATCGCCGCCGCGGTCTCGATATCGCGCTCGTACTGGGCGCTGACCTCCCGTCGAAGCCGGGCATCTGCCGCCTCGGACGGCTAGCAGTAACTTCAAATAATTCAATATCGTACCCGCCAGGATCGGCGAACGGGTGGCACGCGTTTTGCGGTTTGAACTGACGCCATGAGAATCGTCGTCCCACACTCGAATGCCGATGCAAAAGCAGGACTGATCTTGCTGTGCCTGTGCATCTTGCTGCTCCAGGCACTTCTGCCGGGCTGCCAGTGGGCGAGTACGCGCTCCGGCGGGCGATCCGACTCGTTGTACGTCAGCGCGGCGGACTACGAGGACGTGGTGGCCGAGAACAAAGGCCTGAAAGCCCGGGCAAAAACCCTCGACCTCGATCTCGTCAAGTTGCGGGCTGAAAACGACCGGCAGAAACAGATCAACGCGATCCTCGAGGAAGAATTCGAACAGATCAGGGCCGACCTGAAGCGTGTCGAAAAGCAGTTCATCCGCTTCGAACAGCGGCTCCAGATAAAGGAAACCAAGGCGTCCGCCGTCGCGGCTATCGCCGAGGTGCAGATCCTCTTCGACAATATGCGCTCCGACCCGACGGCTCCACTCGACTCTCTTACCGCGCTCGAAGTCGACAACCAGCTGTCCACGAGCGACGAGATGATGAGGGTTCGCAACTATGACGCCGCCGTGTACTACGCCAAGCGCGCAATGCGGACACTGAACCAGCAGGAACGCCGCCGGAACCTGGCGATAGTTGATGGCGACCCGCGTATCATTGTGGTCTCCAAAGCCAATATGCGCGAGGGACCGGGCGCTGAATTCGAGGTCATCGAAAAGCTCGGTTACGGCACGGTGATCGTCCAGTTGGGAATCGACAACGACTGGTGCCGCGTCCGCACGAAGTCCGGTGTCGCCGGATGGATCCACATATCACTGCTGAGATAATTTTACCCGCCCGCTGCACAACACGTCACAAATCCACGTCCAGCTGCAGCGCCTAATGCCCCGCAAACAGGTCGCATATTACTCAATGTCGCGCCCTGGGAATGTTGACGGATTATGCCTGGAGTGCGAAGTTGACGCGGTTTTTGCCTTCGCTCTTGGAGAGATAGAGCGCGCGGTCCGCCGCGTTGAAGAATTCCCTGCGGTTTCCCCTGAATACAGACACGCCGAGGCTGATCGTCACGCCGATCGAGATGTCGGTTTCCGGCACCTTGAAGCGTAGCGCTTCGACCTGGAACCTCAGCTTTTCGGATACGTTTTCCACGCCCTTGCGGTCCGTGTCGGGGAGCAGCACGGCGAATTCCTCTCCCCCGTATCGAGCCACGATGTCGGTATCCCGCACCGTTTCCTTGAGGACGCGGGAGATATCCTGCAGCAACAGGTCGCCCACGGCGTGGCCGAACTGGTCGTTCACCCGTTTGAAGTCGTCGATGTCGATCAACGCCAGCGCGAGGTCGCCCTGGTAGAGGTTCACGCGGGTCAACTCCGTGTTCATGATGTTCCAGAAATGCCGGTGATTGAACAGTCCCGTCAAGCCGTCCGTAATCGACAACTCTTCCAGCTTCTGATTCATCTCTTGCAGCTGGTCGTTCTGGCTGTTTAGCATCTTGTTCTTGTACTGCAGTTCCGCCTTCGAGAGCGTGATCGTTTTGGCCATTTCGTTGAACGTGTCGATCATCATGCCGAGTTCGTCGTTTGAACCGCACGGGATGCTCACGCCGACCAGCCCTTCGTTGATCCGCTCCGCCCCGAGTTTGAGGTCATGAACCGGCCGCATCATCGTCTGGACGATCTTCAGCGATACCAGAACGAACATGGCCCCGATCAACAGCACCGCGACCCAGATACGTCTTTGCGTATTCAGGACCGGCGCCATCGAGGACTGGTAGTCCTCCTCGTACACCAGCCACCATCCCGTTTCCTCGATCTGCGAGATGCTGCTGAACACCGACCGTCCTCCGTAGCTGTCTCGCTTGACGACCGTGAGCGCACCCGAGTCGCGGGTTGGCACCTGCATCGCATCAACACCCAACAGCCGTTCGGTCGAGAATCGCGGTTGGGTCAGATACTTGCCCAGTTCGTCCAGTATATATAGTTCCCCCCCAGCACCCAGCTGGACCTCATCCATGATGACGGCAAGCTGCACCAGGTCGATCTTCGCGACCATCAGGACTCCGGTGGACTCGGGGTCGCCGTCACGCACGGGGACGATCAGCGACTGCACCACGCTCGAACCGTCCGGCAGCATCACCGCGGGAGAAACACAACTTATACTGCCAGATTCCTGGAAAATATCGATGATATCCTCGATGGCGCCCGTGTCGAAACCGGGGGGGCTGCCCGTGGCGGCCACGACGGTACCGTCGGTGGTCATCACCATGAGGTCGTCGTAGACGGGAAACTTGTTGTGGACGATCGCGAGGTATTTGTTGAGCTCGGCGACGGCGGTGGAGTCGAACACGTCAGCCGTTACGCCTTGCAGAAAAGCTTCGAGGTTCTCTTTGAACACGGTCGACTGCGACAACCTGACCAGGTCGTTGTGCTGGCGTTCGTAGAAAATCTTGACCTTGGATTTGGACGTGCTTAAAACAGACGGAAATTTTTCCGACGTTTTCTCCGTGAGAAACCGCTGGGTACTGCGGATCGTCACGAGGCCGACGACCACAGAGGTCACCAGCACGCTCATGGAAACGAGCGCAATAATCTTAGCCGAGAAACTCTCCCGCAACGGGCGAATGAACCGGTCCAGCATCTGCTCTCCTAACGCGTTGTCAGCATGTCTGTAGCAAGCAAAAACGATACACAACCGGCCACGGATTGGCTCTTCTTGGTGGGAAATATTTTCCCTGTTCTCCGGCGCAACCAACAGAGAGTTCCCGGCCGTTGCGGCGGGCTGGACACGCCGAGTCGGGCTGTGCTAACATGCAGCAATATCAAGCTTTATAGTCACAACCATATTCCGGAGGATTCAAGAGATGCCCACGATGACTTACGACCTCGCCAGATTCACGGCAGATTTAACGTACGACCAGATACCGGATGACGCCCGGGCGGCGGCCAAGCGATTCATTTTTGACAGCGTAGGTTGCGCTTTGGGCGGTTTGAAGCAGAAGGACACGCAGATTTACCGAAAAGTCCTCGACTTTCTCGGCGGTAACGAGCACGCGACGATCATCGGAACCGGGGAAAAGTCGTCACTCGTTCACGCCGCCCTGGTCAACAGCCTTCTCATACGGGTCATGGACTACAACGATATTTTCTGGATGCAGGATCCTTCCCACCCGAGCGATATCATCCCCGCCGCACTGTCCGTCGGCGAATACGCCGGCAAGAACGGAGCCGAGATCCTCACCGCCATCATCATCGCCTACGAGATCGAGATGCGCCTGTGCGAATTCGCCGTTCCCGGTATTCGTGAGCGGGGATGGCACCACGCCACCCTCACCCAGCTGGCCTCTCCCTTCGCAGCGGGCAAGATGCTCGACCTCGACGTCGAACAGCTCGTCAACGCGGCGGGCATTTCCGGATCGGCGCACGGAAGCACCGGGTCCGTTACGGCCGGCAAGTTGACCATGATGAAGAACACCGTCGACCCCCTCGCGACCGCGGCGGGCGTCGAATCGGCCCTCCTCGCGCGCGAAGGCTACACGGGCCCCGAGCACGTCATCGACGGCAAAGAAGGCCTCATGCACGTCCTCGGGGATGGCTGGGACAAATCAAAGATGCTCGACGGCCTCGGAACCGAGTTTCAGATCACCCGGTGCGGCATGAAGGCCCACCCGACCGAGGCGCTCACGCATGCTCCTATCACGGCCACCCTCGGACTGATTCATGAGCACGGCCTCCAGCCCGACGACATCACCTCCGTCGAGATAAAGACGATCGCCCGTGCGGCGGACATACTTTCCGACCCATCGAAATACGACCCGAAGAGCAAGGAAACCGCCGACCACAGCCTGCCGTACTGCATCGCAGCCGCCTGCGCGCGAGGCAAGGTCACACCGCAGGAATTCGAAGATGCCAGCATCCAGGATCCCGCGATCCGCAAATTCCTCCCGCTGATCAAGGTAACGGCGGAACCGGAATACGAGGCACTGTTCCCCGCCAAGCAGCCCAACCTCGTGCGCATCGGTACGGCGGACGGGCAAACCTATGAGCAGTACGTCGAGTTCCCCAGGGGGCACGCGGCGTCGCCGATGGACCGCGAAGAGCTCATTGTGAAATTTGCCGCCCTGGCGGCTCCCGAGTTCGATCGGGCGAAAGTCGAAAGCATTTACGAACTGATCGACGGGTTCGACCAACTCGACAACATGCAACCATTCTTCGACGCGGTGAAGATCCGCTGATCGGTGAGTGCCGGCGGTGACAGTTTTGTCAGACAGCAGCCACAAGAATGAAACAGACGAGTTCCGGCGGGCGGTCGATCGCGCCGCCTGCTGGATCGGCGAGTACTTCGAACACCCCGAACGCTTCCCCGTTCTGTCTCCCGTGGAGCCGGGCGAAATACGCTCGCGTTTTCCCTCCACCCCTCCGTCCGAGGGGCGTCCGCTCGTCGACATCCTCGATGACTTCGAGGAGCACATCGTACCCGGAGTGACCCACTGGAATCACCCTTCATTCTTCGCTTACTTCTCGATCACCGGGTCCTTCCCCGGCATCCTCGGCGAATTCCTCGCGGCGGCGTTGAACGTCAACGGGATGTTGTGGCGTACCTCCCCCGCCCTGACGGAACTGGAAACACTGTCACTCGACTACCTCCGGCAAATGATGGAACTCGACGGGTGCTGGTTCGGGCAGATCCTCGATACCGCTTCCACGTCGAGCCTCGTCGCCATGGCGGCGGCGAGAGAAGCGATAACCGGTCTCGACGTGCGAAAACGCGGGATGGCCGGACGAACCGACCTCCCTCGATTGATCGTTTATACGTCGGCCGAAGCACACTCGTCGATCGACAAAGCGGCCATCGTCGTCGGTGTCGGCACCGATAATGTCCGCCGTATTCGCGTGGACGATCGATTCCGGATGGACGTCGATGCGCTGGAACGGGCGATCGAAGACGACGTCGCCGACGGGGCACGCCCCCTCTTTGTCGCGGCGACTGTGGGGACGACATCGACCACCAGCGTCGACCCGGTCGACAAGATCGCCGACGTGTGCCAGCGCCACGGCGTCTGGCTCCACGTCGACGCCGCCTATGCGTGGGCCGCGGCCCTGCTTTCCGAAAAACGGCACGTCATCGCCGGCTGCGAGCGCGCCGACTCGATCGTTATCAACCCGCACAAGTGGCTGTTTACACCGATCGACCTGAGTGTGCTTTACTGTCGCGATCGCGACGTTCTCCGCAACACATTCTCCCTCGTGCCGGAGTACCTGCGCTCGGACGACGAGTTCGACCAGCCCAACCTGATGGACTACGGGTTTCAGCTGGGACGCCGTTTCCGGGCGTTGAAGCTCTGGATGGTGTTGAATTACTACGGGGTCGAGGGTATTCGCGAACGGATACGCGGCCACATCGGCCTGGCGGCGGGATTCGTGGAGTGGGCACAGCGACACGCCGATTTCGAGGTCATGGCGCCGGCGGAGTTCAGTACCGTGTGCTTTCGCCTGAATCCGTCACGCGGGAACCGGTCACCGGAGGACATCGACGCTCTCAACGAGCAGCTCCTCAACGCCGTCAACGCCACCGGCGAGGCGTTCCTCTCGCACACCAGAATCCACGGCCGTTTCACCATTCGTTGTGCCATCGGAAACATCCGCACGCGGCGCACCCATATCGAAGCGCTCGAACGCCTCCTCGAATCCACCGCGGCCGGACTCCTCGCATAATCTCTACGCGAAAGCCAGCTTGACCAGCGTTTCCTGTTCGAGCTTGTGCGCCTTGGCCGAACCCGTGGCCGGACTCGAGCTCTCGTAGCGCTTCACGGTCGTGATGTGCCGGTTTCCCACCAGGGGCTTCAACCGCGGCCGCAGAAACGACAGCGCCCCCATGTTCGAGGGCTCTTCCTGAACCCAGACGATCTTGCAGTTCTTTCCGTGGCGTTCGATTTCCTCGCTCAGTGCCTGCTCGGGGAACGGATAGAACTGTTCGATGGTCACGATGGCGCGATCCGCCGCGCCAAGTTTTTCGCGGGCGGCGCGGAGTTCGTGCACGATCTTGCCCGAACACAATATGATCGCGCGCGCCTCCGTGACCGAGGTGTCGGGCATGACCTTCTGAAACCGGCCGGAGGTAAGCTCCCCCACGTTCGAGCAGGCCGCCGGAGCGCGCAGAAGGCTCTTGGGCATGAACAGCACCAGCGGCTTGGTCCAGTCGCGGATCGCCTGCTGGCGGATCAGGTGAAAATACTGCGCGGACGTCGACGGCTGGCAGATCTGCATGTTGTCCTCCGCCGCCAACTCGAGGAATCGCTCGATGCGCGCGCTCGAGTGCTCCGGCCCCTGGCCTTCGTAGCCGTGGGGGAGCAGGAGTGTTACGCCCGACAATAATCGCCATTTGTCTTCGGCCGCACAGAGGTATTGGTCGATGATGATCTGCGCGCCGTTGACAAAATCTCCGAATTGCGCCTCCCAGAGCACGAGGGCATCCGGGTACTCCCTGCTGTATCCGTATTCGAATCCCAGCGCCGCCGCTTCGGAAAGCGGCGTGTCGACCACGGTGAAGACCCCTTGTCCATCGTGAAGGTGCGAGAGCGGGACGTAACTGTCTCCCGTTTCGACGTCGATCACGGCCGCGTGGCGGTGATTGAATGTACCCCTGCGGCTGTCCTGTCCGGTGAGCCGGACCCGCTCTCCGTCCCACAATACAGACCCGAGCGCGAGCGCTTCCGCCATCCCCCAGTCGACCGCCCTCTTCCCTTCCACCATTTCCCGCCGCTGGTCGAGCAGCTTTTGTATCTTGGGATGAACGTTGAAACCGTCCGGGCATGAAGTGATCCGCTCGCCGATCTCGCCAAGACGCGCGGAGTCCACGCCCGTATCCACGTCGAACGCCGGTTCGTGGAGCCCCCCGTGGTAACGCCCCCAGAAATCGGGCAGTTCCCAGAACGTCGGCCGCTTTTCGTATGCCCGGCCGATTTTCTGGTGTTCCGACAGATCGTTCATGACCAGTTCCTGCATCCGGTCGATCTCGTCCTTCGGCACGGCAATTCTCTCTGCGAACGACTCCCACAGCATGGGGCGCTCCTTGATCTTCTTGTAGACCAGGGGCTGCGTCAGGGTGGGGTCCTCGACTTCGCTGTGGCCATAGCGGCGGTATCCGATAATGTCCACCACCACGTCGGTGTGGAATCTGGCTCTGAAATCGGCGGCAATCCGGCCGGCCCACCACACGGCCCTCGGAGCCTCGCCGTTGACGTGGATGATCGGTATCGAAAGCCGCTTGGCCGCGTCCGATGAAAACCGCGTGGTGTGTAGGACCTCCGGGGAAGCGGTAAAACCAACCTGGTTATTGACGACGATCTGAATCGTCCCTCCCACCGAATACGGCGGCAGGTCGGCGAGGTTCAGCGTCTCGGATACGATTCCCTGCCCCGCAAAAGCCGCGTCGCCGTGGCACGTTACCGGCAGGTACTTCGCCCGGCCATCCGGCCCCCAGCGGTCCTGTCGCGCGCGCGTCCTCCCCATCACCACCGCATCCACCGCCTCGAGGTGGCTCGGGTTCGTCGAAAGGTGAACCTCGACGGTTTTGCCTCCGAACGTGGTGTACGTTCCCGTCGCGCCCATGTGGTACTTCACGTCGCCCGACCCGAGTACGCTGCGCGGATCGACGTCCTCCATGCTGGCAAAGATATTTTCCGTGGGAATGTTGACGATGTTTTTCATCACGTTGATCCGGCCGCGGTGACTCATCGCGATGTAGAGGAACTCCGCTCCCTTGTCCGCTCCCGCGTCGATGATCGAGTCGATGAGGGGGATCAACCCGGCGACGCCGTCGATCGAAAATCGCTTGCTTCCGACGTAACGCGAATGCAGGAAGCGTTCGAACAACTCGGTCTCCATCAGCCGGCCCAGAATCCTCTTCTCATCTACGGGCGGCCTTCCCTCCTCGACGTATTCCCGCACCCAGTCCACACGATCCCTGTCGACCATGTGCATGTATTCGATCCCCAGACAGGACGAATAGATCGAGCGCCACTTGTCGACCTCGTCGGGTTGTGCCGCCGCGATCGCTTCTTCCAGATCCGGGTGCACGTACGGCACCAGGCGTTCGATCGGATCGAGGTTCGCGTCGAGATACCCCCAGCGGCGAAACGCATCCGCCAGCGGGTCGTAGTTACGTCCGGATGTCACCCGTTGTCTCCTTCCAGCAGACACCGTCTACATTTTTCTGTAGTCGGGTACCTGCTCGGGTTTGTTGCCCAGTATCGATTCTATGCGGTCCATGACGGGCCGCTTCAGCTTTGCGGCGACGTCGAGCGCCTTCATGTTCTCCGCGACCTGGTCCGGTCTCGAAGCGCCGGTGATCACCGTGCTCACGTTGGGATTCTTCAGACACCACGCCAGCGCCAGCTGCGCCCTCGTGCACCCCAGGTCGTCGGCTATTGCCTTCAGCTGTTTTACCTTGTCGATACTGGCCGCCGCTTCTTCGCCCACCAGCCGGTCGCGCAACCACTCCATCCCCTTCGCGTAGGCGCGGCTGTCATCCGGCCCCTTGAGGTCGTCGTATTTGCCCGTGAGGAGCCCGCTGGCGAGGGGGCTCCAGATCGTCGTCCCGAGTCCGATTTCGGCGTAGAGCCGGGCGTACTCCTTTTCGACGCGCTCCCGGCAGAGCATGCTGTACTGCGGCTGTTCCATCTGGGGCGGAATCAGCCGTTCCCGCCGCGCCACGGCGACCGCTTCCATGATCTGGTCGGCGCTCCACTCGCTCGTACCCCAGTACAACGCCTTGCCCTGGTCTATCAGGTGGTTCATCGCCAGGACCGTCTCCTCGACCGGCGTCGCCGGGTCGGGACGGTGGCAGAACAACAGGTCGACGTAGTCGAGTTGCAGCCGGCCGAGCGCGGCATTGGTGCCCTCAATGACGTGCTTGCGCGACAAGCCGCGGTCGTTGGGGCCCTTCCCGCCCCAGAAGATCTTCGTCGAGATGACCAGATCGGACCGTTTCCAACCGGCGCGTCTGATCACGTTTCCCATGACCTCTTCCGCCTTGCCGCCCGCGTAGCTTTCCGCATTGTCGAAAAAATTCACGCCGGCTTCATACGCGGCCACCATGCAGTCGTGTGCGACGTCTTCACCGACCTGCGATCCGTACGTAACCCAGGCACCCAGCGACAACGCCGACACTTTCAGTCCGGACGAACCAAGGTGACGATACTCCATTTGAATCCAGGCTCCTTCCTTCTGGTCACATTTTGCTGACCAGGATCCCGCTGTAAGAAATCCCCTCGCGGTCGAGGGACACGAAAAAGTGTCCGATCGTCAGCAGATATTCATCCGAACGCCGTGAGATGTCCTCCCGGATCGTCGACGTCACATTGCTGTAAAAATAATGTCCCGAGTGGGTGTTGACCTCGACAATCCCGGGTTCGGTCCCGGCTGCGCCGGCTTCGCCGGCCTCTACGAAAAACGCCCCCGCCGTCAACACCGGCTCGCCGGGGAACAAAAAAGAGTGGTTGGCCCGGGGGACCTTCCTGCCGGTTTCTCTCTCGATGCGCTCGACTTCTTCACGCGGCGTTTCGAACCCGAACCGTATCCGTCCGTTCAACCCCACGGCATAGAAATACTCGCCAGGCTTCAGCGTCGAGAGTACGTCATGCGTAAGAGTCTTGATTTCATATAGATGCCCGCTTCGACTAAAGTACTTTACGAACTCATACTGGAGGAGTTGTGACTCCTTGTTGGGCCACGCGGCCGGGCGAGCATCCCGTTTCAGGATCCCGAGCAGCGAGTCCGTCGGCACGAACGCAATAATCCCGTCGGCAAACCACGTCTCGATGTCCTCGTGTTCGTGGAGGTAATCTTTGTAATTCTGGTAGCCCTGGATGACGTATTCGGGCCGCGGCGGGAGAAAGCCGGCCTCGGCCGGGAGGCCGTACGCCTCAGGGTTCGGGGGCACGCCCTGGTCTATTTCGTTCCACACACGCATGACCGACGAAGCGCTTGGCACCGGAGACGTTATCGCCGCGTCGACCGAGTCGAGGTAGGCCGCCACAGCGCCCGAATAATTCCAAAAAGGCATGCTTGCGACGGCCACGCCATGGAGACGCGAAAAGCGCCATCGCCAGATGAGCCAGCGGTTGGCCTGATGCGTCAGCACCAGCAGCGGGAAATCACGCCCCCCCATCGAGACCTCCAACAGGGTCCCGGACAGAACGCCCCCGCCATACCGACCGATTGGGACGGGCGGTTTATCCGACGACATCGCGTCATTCCGTTCCAGAATGAGCAGCGCCCTCTGCTGAACCTCGGGCGTCACGCACATCACGCGGTGAATCTCGTGGAGATTGTCACCGGTTCTTCCGGTATACAGGCCGGAACGAAGCGGACCGGCCACGACGTACCCCAGAATCTCCGGGAACAGCTCCTCCAGCTCGTGCTGAAGAGCAGTGTCCTGCGCCGCCACCCACCGCTCGAACTCCGGTCCCGTGACCGGATCCTTGTCGCCCGCCGAAACCGGCGCCGCGATGACGAACGCCAGCGCGACGGCTGCCAAAACCGTCAATTTCTTCATAGGATTCCCCGCATGCGGGGCTTTCAAGCTAGATGCCGAATTTATCGGCGTCCCAGTCGATTCCGAGGGCTTCCGGCGGCGCCATGTAGCCGATGAGGGCAGAAGCCGCCACAACGGCGGGGCTGGCCAGGTAGCCCTGTCCGCCGACACCCATCCGGTTCTGCCAGTTTCGGTTGAACGACGTGATTGCCCGCTGCCCCCAGGTCAACGCGTCGGGCCCCTGTCCGAAACACGGGCCGCACCAGGATTCGCGAACCTTGGCCCCGACCTCGCGCAGCACGTCGGCGACCGAACGCCCGCCGAGGCGCGGTTCAGCCTCTTCTATCGCCCCTTTGACGCCGCGGGAACCGGGATAGACGATGAACTCGCGTCGTGCGTGCAGATGTCCGGCGTCGCGCGCGGCTTTTACGACGAGAGCCGCCTGCAGGAGGTCGTCGTAGCTTCCGTTGGTGCAGGAACCAATGAAGGCTTTGTCGAAAGCGATGCGTTCCTTCGCGAGCTCCGAGGCCGGTATGGCGTTTCCCGGGCTGTACGGCTTCGCCACCATCGGGACGATGTCGGCGAGCTCGAAAACCTCGAGTTCCTGGTACATTGCGTCACGTCCGGGGACGATTTCCGGATATGCCAGGTCTTTCATCCCCTTCTTTCGAAACCACTCGTAGGTAATGTCGTCGGGTGCGAAAATACCGTTCTGGGCCTCCGCCTCGGCCATCATGTTGCAGATGGTATTACGGTACGCCATGGGCAGCTGTTCGTTCACGTCGACGAACTCGATCGACATTCCCTGCGCCTGCTTCGCCCCCCAACGCTTCAGAATCGCCAGCACGATGTCCTTGCCGCTCACCCACGGCTGGAGCTGTCCGATGAGCCGGACCTTGCGCGCCGGAGCCGGAGTGAAATAGATGTATCCGTTGGACCAGCCGAAACCGAGCGTCGTCGATCCAACGCCGACACCAACGGCGCCGTACGCTCCGTAGGCCCGGCTGTGCGAATCGGCCCCGGGAACAAACATGCCGGGGGCGATCAGGCCCTGCTCGGGGAAATAGAAGTGGAAAATCCCGTCTCCCGGCGTGGCGTAATATGGCTTTTCCATATCGTTGGCCAACGCGAAGTCCCTGCCGATACCGGTCTGGTTCTCGTCTGGACGCCTGCCCGTAAACACGAAGTGGTCGTTCGCGATCGCCGCCTGCCGCGGGTAAATCTTGTCGCCGCCCGTGATCTGGTTGAATGTGTGGATGGCAAACGGCGCCGTCCCGTCGGACGCCGGCAGGAGGTCGGCGTAAACCCTCAGCGTCTGCCCGGGTCTTACTTCCGCGTCCTTGTCGACGCGATGCGCCCAGATAATCTGCTCGGTCGTCGACATGCGGCTGCATTCGTACGGCCCCGGCCAATCGATGACCGGTGTTGTCTTGACCGACTCCCTGAATTCACGCCTTCCCACCGCGTAGATGCCGCCCGTGCGGCGTATTTCGTCTTCTTTGGGTGTCAACGGAACCGGTTCATAGTCGACGCCCAGCGTCTCGTTGCGCAGGGCGCGCGTGGAAGTGTCGAATGAAAACTCGTGCCCGTCGAGCGCGTCGTTCACGGCTTCGGCGGATTGTACGACCTGCAGTCCGAGATTCAGGGCGTTGCGCCGGAAAATGTCCCCCATGTTGTCACCACATACGATCACCATTTCCAGTCCCGCTTCCTCGGCGATCGCCTTGAGACCCGCGGGGCTCATTTCACGCGACGAACCGATGGCGAAACGCTCTCCCGCCACGACAAATGTTTCGCCCGCGTGTACCCTCTCCCGGAAGTCCGGCATCAGGTGCCGGAACGTGCCTTCTTTCCAGTTTTTGTCCAGCGCGTCGAGGCTCTCGGACACGCAGTCCTGCGCGGGTGTGATCTGGTCGGTATCGATGGCGTCCAGTTTCTTGTCCTTGACCTCGGGATCCCAGAAAATCAGCGCCCGTCCCTTGATAACGGACCCGGATGTCCCGCTCTCGCCCGGCGCCAGGGCGGCGCCGAGTTCATCCAGATTTATACCGGACTTGGCGCCGGCCGGCTGGATATTGTGCATAACTTTGTCTGTCATTATGAATTGACACTCCTCTTGTGTGACGTTCAGGCGCAGTATACAACAAATCCCATCCGGCCACAATCGGAGCGGTCCGGGTCTGGAACCGGCACGCGCTTTGGCCCCCTTGCGGGGCGCCCTGGCCCCGGCAGCGGGAGGCCATGCGCCCCTCTCCGAGGGCTGTCGCCCCCTGGCGGGGACTGTCGGCTTGCGGCGGGCGTCCGGTTTCTCTATACTATACATACGCGACGCGTGCTTCGGAATCTGACGACTTGCCCGGGGCACCGGCAATCCGCATGTTTTACAGGAAAGACCAGAAAGGGAGATTTACACATGTCTGATTTCAGTTTGAGTTTCGACGGGAAGGGCGGCGGCACGATCCGCGTCGACGCCGATGTTTCGATGGTCTTCCCGGAGCAATGCATCTTCAAGGTAAGCGAACCCCTCTACCCGGACCACTCGGCGCACTTTTCGTCCTCGGAACAATCGCAGGGCTCGCCGCTCATCGACGGTTTGTTCGGCCTGGGCAACATCAGCGACGTTCTGGTCTCGAAATACAAACTGACGGTCAATCTCCAGCAGGGTGGGTCATGGGACGATACTGTGCCCAGGGTCGGCGCGGTCATCCACGAGGTATTGTCCGGAGACAATTCCCCCATTTCGGACGCCGTCACCATTACTCTGCTCTCCTCCGAAGATGTGAAGGCCCGGGTCCAGAAAGTACTCGACGACATGATTAATCCCGCCGTCGCCTCACACGGAGGATCCGTGAACCTCCTCACTGTGAGCGACAACAACATCGTACTCGAATTTGCCGGCGGGTGTCACGGCTGCGGCATGGCCAACGTGACCCTCAAATACGGCGTTGAACGCGCTATCCGCGAAAACGTACCCGGCGTCGGCGAGATACTCGACAGTACCGACCACACCACGGGGGCCAGTCCTTATTATACCTGATCGCGATTCATGTTTCTGTTTACCAAAGGGCCCGGCGCGCATGTGCCGGGTCTTTTTGCTGGTCGGTACGGCATTCGTCGCTTGAATTCGCACTTATTTGATGGTAAAATCAAGGTTCACCCCAAATTCGGGAATCGAACCACGAACCCTTTGCAGTGCACTCGTAACTTACGGGAGGATCATCATGCGATTTCGCTATCGTATCCTCACCGCCTTTATTGCCATCTCCATCGCGGCCGTCATGACGGCGGCTCCGTTGCTCGCCGGCGAGCCGCAACTGGCCGAAACGCCGACCCCCTCGATCGGAGCGAAGGTCGAAATGACGGTTGAGGCTCCCCCCGTCCTGGACACCGGCCGGGGAAAGTTGCAGCAACCGCTGCCCAACGGCGCGCCTCCGCTGTCGTTTTTCTTCAGATCGGAAGAGCACACCTCTGAACACCACTAACCGCGACATATCGGGTATGACGTCTTGGGGTTGGAGGGGGGGGG